>JBDIAS010000063.1:0-17047 GCA_039812465.1 Austwickia sp.
TGAACCCCCGGCTGGACGGGAGGTCACCCGCTCCGGCGAGAGCCCACCCGCACCAGCGGGAGCCCACCACCGCCCGGCAGCATCGCCACACCGAGGGCTCAGCCCATCGGAGGAGAGCTGACCGCATGAGCGGGAGCCCACCACCGCGCGGCAGCAGCGCCACACGGAGGGTTCGACCCGTCTGGCGAGAGTCCACCCGAGGCCACAAGAGTCGACCACGGCCTGCGACCCCCGAGCGACACCAAGAGCTCAGCCCGATCGGAGGAGAGCCCACCCGAGACGTCGAGGATCAACTGGCCACCACGACTCTCGCGGGCTGGGGGATGCACCTCGCCGTAGCCAGAGCGCGGGCATGTGAACACTCCCCGGCCCGGGTGGACTCCCCGGGGGGGTGGGTGGACTCTCGGGATGGGGCCGGTAGCGGACCGTGCCGGACTCTCGGCCGTGCAGGTGGACCCTCCTCGCGCCGGGTGAACCCCCGGCTGGACGGGAGGTCACCCGCTCCGACGAGAGCCCACCCGCACCAGCGGGAGCCCACCACCGCCCCACGGCATCGCCACATGGAGGGTTCGACCCGTCCGGCGAGAGCCCACCCCAGACCACGAGAGCCGACAACAGCCTGGGACCCCAGCCACACCGAGAGCTCAGCCCGTCCGGCGAGAGCCCACCCCAGACCACGAGAGCCGACAACAGCCTGCGACCCCCAGCGACACCGAGAGCTCGGCCCGATCGGAGGAGAGCCCACCCGAGACGTCGAGGATCAACTGGCCATCACTCTCCACCGGACTTGACCACCAGGACTCTCGCGGGCTGGGGGATGCACTTCGGCGTTGCCAGAGCGCGGGTACGTGAACACTCCCCGGCCCGGGTCGACTCCCCGGGAGCGTGGGTGGACTCTCGGGATAGGGCCGGCAGCGGACCGTGCCGGACTCTCGACCGTGCAGGTGGACCCTCCTCGCGCCGGGTGAACCCCCGGCTGGACGGGAGGTCACCCGCACCGGCGAGAGCCCACCCGAGACGTCGAGGATCAACTGGCCACCACGACTCTCGCGGGCTGGGGGATGCACCTCGCCGCTACCAGAGCGCGAGCATGTGAACACTCCCCAGCCCGGGTCGACTCCCCGGGGGCGTGGGTGGACTCCCGGGATAGGGCCGGCAGCGACCCGTACCGGACTCCCGGCCGTGCAGGTGGACCCTCCTCGCAGCGGGTGAACCCCCGGCTGGACGGGAGGTCACCCACACCGACGAGAGCCCACCCGCACCAGCAGGAGCCCACCACCGCCCCACGGCATCGCCACATGGAGGGCTCGGCCCGTCCGGCGAGAGCTCACCCGAGGCCGCGAGAGCCGACCACGGCCTGCAACCCCAGCGACACCGAGAGCTCAGCCCATCCGCGGAGAGCCCAGCCGGGCGGGCGGGGGCCCACCCCGCGGCTTCGCCGATCCCTAGTGCGGTGCGCGCAGCCGGAAGTATGAGGCGCGCCGGCGCGACACGTAGCAGAGGGCCGAGGGCAGAGGGCAGAGGGCGCAGGCAGAGGGCCGAGGGCCGAGGGCCGAGGGCCGAGGGCCGAGGGCGCAGGCAGAGGGCCGAGGGCGCAGGCCGAGGGCCGAGGGCGCAGGCAGAGGGCCGAGGGCGCAGGCCGAGGGCGCAGGCCGAGGGCCGAGGGCGCAGGCCGAGGGCAGAGGGCGCAGGCCGAGGGCAGAGGGCGCAGGCCGAGGGCAGAGGGCGCAGGCCGAGGGCGGAGGGCGGAGGACGAAGCCACTACGAGTTCGCCGCTGGCGCACGGCGACTCAACCGCATCCCGAACGCAGGGCGCGACGGCCCGGGAGAGGTGTTCCCGGGCCGTCGTACCGGCGATTGGCCGCGAACGCCGTCGTACCAACGGTTGGCCGCGAACGCCGTCGTACCGGCGATTGGCCGCGAACGCCTCGCGGCAGACGTCAGCGCGTACCCTCCGCGGGGGCGGAAGCGTCGGCGTTCTCACCGCTCCACGCGTCGCCGGTGAGGTTGCCCCGGCGGGCGTCGATCACGTGGATGACCAGGAACACGGTCACGCCGGCCAGCGAGGCGGGGATGATCGGGTCCATCGGGCCGATGCCGGGGACCGCGGGGTTGGCCAGCTTCCACCAGATGCCGGCCACCGTCCCGACGATGATCGACAGCAGTCCCGCCATCCGGCTCGTGCGCTTCCAGATCAGGCTGAAGATGAACGCGGCGAACGGACCCGCCGAGCGCACGGTGAACGCGAACACCAGCAGCGGGATGATCTCGCCGGAGGCCAGCGCGATCAGGATCGCCGCGGCGCCCACGAGCAGCACGACCAGGCGGCTGAGCTTCAGCTCGGCCGCGTCCGTCAGCGGGGTCCTGCTCACCTTCGGATGCAGGTCCTTGACCCAGATCGTCGCCGCGCCGAGGAGGTCACCCGACGCGCTCGAGAGGGTCGCGGACATCACCGCGCTCAGGAGCAGCCCCGCCACCACCGGGTGGAGGAGGTTGACCGCGACCGTGGCCAAGGCGTTGTTCGCCTCGATGTCCGGGAAGTGGGCGAGGGCCACGAGGCCGATGGCCGCGGGGATGAACGCGTACGCGGCCATCAGCAAGCCGCACACGATCGCACCCTGCACGGCCACCCGTGGCGTCCGTGCCGAGTAGAAGCGCTGCACGGCCTCCTGGCCCGTGGAGAACGTCATGAAGTAGAGGACGATGAGGCTGAGGATGGTCGTCCAGCCGATCTTGGTGAAGCCCAGCTGCCCCTCGGGGAGGCGGTCGACGACCGAGACCCAGCCACCCGCCCCGTTGATCGCGAACGGCAGAGCGATCGCAAAGCCGAACACGATCAGGAAGAACTGCACGAAGTCGGTCAGCGTCACCGACCACATGCCGCCCAGCCAGGTGTAGAAGACGACGGCCACGCCGGACGCGACGATCGCCGTGCGCATCTCGATGTTGCCCAGGGTGGAGATGATCGTCGCGGTCGCGGTGATCTGGACGGCCGCCAGAGCGACGAGGGCGACGCCGCCGAGGACGGCGGTGATGGTCTGGCTGGCCGGACCGTACCTGCGACCGATGACCTCGGGGACCGTCGTCGCCATGGCGCGACGCATCATCGGTGCGATGAACGACACGAGCAGGATGCCGATGCCGGCGGAGACGACGTACCAACCGGCCGACAACCCCCAGTCGCCGTAGGCGCGCGACGCGACCCCGACCGAGCTGCCGCCGCCGATCTCCGTCGCGGCGAGGGTGCCGGCGGTCATGAGGACGCCGAGGCGGCGGCCCGCCAGGTGGTAATCCTCGGTATCCGTGATCTTGGTCCGGGCGTAGAGCCCGATCCCGATCATGGCGGCCATATAGACGACCATGATCAACACGACGATCGACATCACGCCTCCTCTACTCTGCCGAGGGCTTCCCGGGAGGGGAGAGCCCATGTGGGACAGGGCCGCACGACGACCCGCACCTATGGTTCTCCCCCACCCGCGCAGTGACCTGGGATTCACCGCCGCCGTCGGGTCACGTTTCGGTTTCGGCCCTTGACGCGCCGTTTAAGGTCTGGGCATGACCCTCAGCGACATCGACCGGATGCATCTGCGGCGCTGCGTGGAGCTGGCGCGTGAGGCGCTGGAGGCGGGGGATCAACCGTTCGGGTCGGTCCTGGTGGGAGGCGACGGGCAGGTGCTGCGCGAGGAGCGCAACCACGTCGGCGGCGGCGACCACACCCGCCACCCCGAGTTCGAGCTCGCGCGCTGGGCCGCCACGCACGTCGAGGCCGCCGACCGCGCCGCCTGCACGGTCTACACCTCGGGGGAGCACTGTCCGATGTGCTCCGCGGCCCACGGGTGGGTCGGCTTGGGTCGGATCGTGTACGTGAGCTCGAGCCACCAGCTCGGCGAATGGTTGGCCGATCTCGGGGTCGGCCCCGCTCCCATCCGTACCCTCCCGATCGGCGACATCATCCCGAACGCGCGGGTCGACGGCCCGGACCCGGAACTCGCCGAAGAGGTCCGGCAGTTACACCTGCAACGCTTCGGCTGATCCGCCGATGTTCTCCATGAAGACACCCTGACGACACCCACCGACCCTGGACCGGATGCCCATGTGCCGTATCCTCGCGTTCGCCTCGCCGACCAACACCACGTTCAGCTCCGTGCTCGGCGAACGCACCTGCACCCGGTTCCAGATGCTCGCGCGCGTGCACGGCGACGGGTGGGGGGCCATGTGGCTGGCCAACGGTATCGGCAGCACCTCGCTGCGCCGGTTCCGCGCGGGCCACGACGGCCGGTACGACGACGGGCTGAGCCACGCGCTCGCGGTGCCCGCCGCGCGGGTCGGGGTCGCGCACCTGCGGATGGCGACCGGCGGTCTCTCGGTACGGGTGACGAACAGCCACCCCTTCGTCGACCGCGGCGTCGGCCTCGCGCACAACGGGACGATCACGCCCCTGGCGCAGCTGCGGGAGCTGGTGGCGCCCGCCTCCCTGGAACGGCTGCGGGGCACGACCGACTCCGAGCTGTACCTGACCCTGATCACCGACCGGATGCGCACGGGGACACCGTTCCTGGACGCGGTCCGGGCCACGGTCGGCCTGCTCCGGGACCGGTTCCCCACCGCGAGCCTCAACGCGGTGCTGTTGAGCCACACCCACATGGTCGTGGTGCATTCCTCCACGCACGCGATCGTGCCCACCGAGCACTTCCACGGCCGCCTGCTGCCCGGCGAGGAGCTGCCGCCGCAACACGACGCGGGCTACTACCTGATCCGCCGGATGCGGCTGCCCGACGGCGCGCTCGCGTACGCCTCGTCCGGCTTCACTCAGGCCGGCTGGGACGTGCTCCCGCTCGACACGCTCTCGATCATCGAACTCGCGACGATGACCGAGGCCATCGAGCCGATCCCGTCCGCACCCCCGGTCGTGGGCGAACCCTCGGTCGTGGAGGAACCCCCGGTCGTGGACGAACCCCGGGTGCTGCCCGCGCCCGTGACGGTGCTCGCGCAGCGCCCGCGTTCGTACGCCGTGGCGCGGGCCCCTCAGGTCACGGCGCGGTAAGGACCGCGCAAGCGACCCGAGAGCCCGCGTCGCCCGCCTTCTTCGTCTCGTCGTCGGCCCCGCCGGGGGCATACCTGGTCGGGATGTTGGCGAAGTTGTCCGGCTTCTCGTGGATGATCAGCGCCGTGCCGTCCCCGTCGAGCACCAGCTCGTTCGTCAGCCGGTCGGTGGACGTGGTCAGCGTCCCCGTCCCGTCCGCGCCGATCAGCAGCGGGGGCAAGTCGCCCGCGTGAGCGGGGTGCGCGGGGCCGGAGCCGGCGAGGTGGCCCCCTGCGGAGAGGAAGTCTCCGGTCTTCGAGGTGTCGGCCGGGTCGGGCGAGTTGGCCTCGCACTTGCCGACGGAGTGCAGGTGCAGGCCGTGGAAGCCCGGCTCCAGGCCTCGGGCCTCGACGCGGATCTCGCCACCGGACGTGGCGATCTCGACGCGGCCCCGCTCCTCGCCGGACGCGCTGCGGATGTCGCCGGAGGCCAGCGGATGCGCGTTCGAGGTGGCGGTCTGCGCCGGCGCGGTCGCGGTGTTCGCGGTCTCCGCCGGGGCCGACGAGCCGCAGGCGGTCGCAAGCAGGCCCGCGGCGGCGAGGGCGGGAAGGGCGATCAGGCGACGGGGCACCGCTCGGGAAGCGTGGAGGGCGGTACGGACCATGGGTGGCTCCTTGTCAGGTTCGGGCCGCTACTGCGGTCCACCCTTGTTCACACAGCCCCCGCCCGCAACTCGACGCCAACTGCTTTTCCGTGGAGCGCAATGGGATTCAGCGGTCCTTCCGGTAACGGCTCATGCCCTGGTGGCAACGCGATTAGGGTGGGCTAAGCAGGGGACGCGGCCCCGGGGTCAGGTCCCGTCAAGCGACGAATGGGGAGATCGAGCGTGTTCTGTTACCAGTGCGAGCAGACGGATCGCAGCGGGCTCGTCGGCGATCGGAGCAACCTGCTCATCGGGTGTTCCTCGCACAAGGGCAACTGCGGCAAGGACGAAACCACGGCGGGCCTGCAGGACCTGCTGATCTACGTGACCCTGGGCCTGGGGCAGTACGCTCACCGCCTCCGCGCGCTCGGGAAGCCGAACCCCGAGTACGCGTACGACGCGTCCTTCTACATCTTCACCACGCTGACGAACGTCAACTTCAACACGACCCGCTTCGCCACCCTGATCGCGGAGGCCACCGCCAAGCGCGACGCCGCGAAGGCCGCGTACGAGGCGGCGTGCGCCGAGGCGGGCCAGGAGCCGGAGGCGCTGCGCGGGCCGGCCACCTTCGAGGCCGCCCGGACCACGAACACGCTCATCGAGCAGTTCCCGGTCGCCGCCGTCGACCGGGAACTGGACGAGATCGGCGCGGACGCCGTCGGCCTGCGCAACCTCAGCCTGTACGGCCTGAAGGGGCTCTGCGCGTACGCCCACCACGCGCACGTCCTGGGCTATCGCGACGAGGAGGTGGACGCCGGCGTCGAGGCGGCGCTGGACTTCCTCGCCGACCCTCCCCGTGAGATCGAGCCGCTGCTGGAGCACGCCCTCACCCTGGGGCATCTGAACCTGAAGGTCATGGCCATGCTCGACGCCGCGAACACCGGCGTCTTCGGCACACCCGTGCCCACGGCGGTGCGGGTCACGCCGCGGGCGGGCAAGGCGATCTTGGTCAGCGGGCACGACCTCGGCGACCTGCGCGCGATCCTGGAGGCCACGGCCGGCCAGGACGTCGACGTCTACACGCACGGCGAGATGCTCCCCGCGCACGGCTACCCGGGGCTGCACTCCTACCCCCACCTGGCGGGCAATTACGGCGGCGCCTGGCAGGACCAGCACCAGGACTTCGGGGCGTTCCCCGGTCCGATCGTGATGACGAGCAACTGCCTGATCGAGCCGCAGCCCGGCTACAAGCGGCGGTTCTTCACCCTCGGCCCGACCGGCTGGCCGGGCGTGCGGCACCTGGAGCACAACGACCTCGACGTCCTCGTGAAGGCCGCGAAGGCCCTGCCCGGGTTCAAGGAGGACGCCCCCGAGCAGCTGGTCACGACCGGGTTCGCCCGGGAGTCGGTGCTGGACCACGCGGGCACCATCATCGACGCCGTGAAGGCGGGTGAGATCTCCCGGTTCCTGGTGATCGGCGGCTGCGACGGCGCGGTGCCGGGACGCAACTACTACACGGATGTGGCCACGAAGGCCCCTGAGGACACGGTGCTGCTGACCCTCGGCTGCAACAAGTACCGGTTCAACAAGCTGGAGTTCGGCGAGGTCGCGGGCCTGCCGCGGCTGCTCGACTGCGGGCAGTGCAACGACGCCTACTCCGCGCTGCGGATCGCGATGGCCCTGTCCGAGGCGTTCGAGTGCGACGTCAACGACCTGCCGCTGTCGCTCTTCGTGTCCTGGTTCGAGCAGAAGGCGGCCGCGGTGCTGCTCACCATGCTCGCGCTCGGCCTGAAGAACATCCGGCTCGGCCCGACGCTCCCCGCGTTCCTCACGCCCGCGGCGGTCCAGATCCTCGTGGAACGCTTCCACCTCAAGGCCATCGGCGACCCTGCCCACGACCTCGAGGAGGCGATGGCGGGCCGCTGAGCCCGCACGTCCCGGCGGTCACCTTCACATGGGCGGCCGTCGGGGCACCCGTACGAATTGACGCACCCGCACGCACCGCAACCAGACCGCACGATCAGACGCCCCAGACTCAGACGCCCCAGACTCAGACGCCCCAGACTCAGACGCCCCAGACAAGGAGCTCAGCATGACCCAGACGGCCGACCAGGCGAGCGGCACCACGCACAGGGTGGTGCTCACGACCGTCGACGGCGAGACCAGGGAGTTCCAGGTCGCGGAGGGGCAGACGGTGCTGCAGGGCGCGTACGAGGCGCAGACGATCCTGCCGGCCCTGTGCCTGCACGGCTCGTGCGGCGTGTGCCTGGGGGCGGTGACCTCCGGTGAGTACGCGCACGACGACTACTCCCCCGACGCGATCGGTCCTCTCGCGCCGCAGGGCGCGGCGTTGCTGTGCTGCGCGCGCCCGAAGGGCGACATGGAGATCGCGCTGCCGTACGAGTCCAGCCGCATCGTCGACGCCGCCCCTCCGGTCCGCGAGGCCACGATCACCGGCCTGGACCGGGTCAGCCAGTGGGTGTGGCGGATCCGGATGACCCTGACCCCCGACGACGTGCACGGCAGCGCCGCGGAGTTCGACCCGGGCCAGTACATGCAGATCCTCCTGCCGGGTCAGGAGCAGTGGCGGACGTACTCGCTGGCCAACATCGGCAACTGGGACGGCGAGCTGGAGTTCTTCATCCACCAGCAGTTGACCGGCATGGTGTCGGACTGGCTGCGCAACGAAGAGGGCACGGTCGGCGATGTGCTCAGCGTCCGCGGCCCCTCCGGCGCGTTCCAGCTCATGGAGAACGGCACCCGGCCGCGCTGGTTCATCGGCGGGGGCACGGGCCTGGCGCCGCTGCTGTCGATGGCCCGCCGGATGGCCGAGTGGGGCGAGCCGCAGGCGGTGCGGATCTACCTCGGGGTCAACACCCCAGGCGATGTCTTCTGCCTGGACGAGCTCACGGAGCTGGCCGAGCAGCTGCCCGACGCGAGCGTGACGATCTGCGTGTGGAAGCCCGAGGGCGACCTGCCGGAGAGCGCACACGACAAGATCCGGTACGTACAGGGCACTCCGGCGGAGGTGGTCGGCGCCGCGCTGGCCGACTTCCCGGCCCCACCGGACATGTACGTGTGCGGGCCGAGCCCGATGGTGGTGGCGCTCGAAAACGCCCTGGCCAAGGCGGAAGTGCCGTCGGACTTCGTGCTGATGGAGCGCTTCACGTAGGAGCCCCCGCGCTTCACGTAGGAGCCCCCGCGCTTCGCGGAGGAGCCCCGGCGCTTCGCGGAGGAGTTCCGCGGAAGAGGATCAGCGGAGGAGGTCCGCGGCGGCGATGTCGACCGTGTGCCCGTCGAGGTGCAGTGTCACCGCCTCGCCGCGGACCTCGTGGGTGTAGTCGCCCGCCATCGGATGCGTGAGCAGCGTCAGGGTGGGGTGGCCGGAGCGCGTGTCGATCATCAGGTAGCTGGGGATCCCGTGGGTGGCGTACTCGGCACGCTTGGCCGACCGATCTACTGCCCGAGTAGATGGCGAGTGGACCTCGACGGCGAGGAGGACGTCCGACGGCGCCACCCAGTGGCCTGCCGGCGCGCGTGAGGCTCGCACGACGATCAGGTCTGGCGCCCGCGCGTGGAATGGCGCTGGTCGGAAGACCACGTCGAACGTCGGGTAGCACAGGAGTTCGCGACCCGTGTGCCTCTCGATGAGGTGTCCGAGCTCCCACGAGGCACGAACGTTCGGACCGGCCTCACTGGGTACCATCTGCGGAATACCGTCCACGAACTCGTACCGCTCCTCGCGATGGCACCAGTCGCGCTCCCATTCGGCGAACGTGACCGCGTGATCGAGCGGGATGGCCTGGCTCATGACGGTTCCTCCTCCCAACGTGAGCAGTATGCGGGCGGCGCCTTGATCGGCGTCAACCCCGGGAACGCTCGAACGCTACGGCGAAGGCCACCCGCCCCACCCGCGCCGCATAGGGTCCTGTGGACGACCCGCCGGCCCCGCGCACCTGTGCGCGGGCCGCGGTGAACGCCGCTGGTCATCACACAGTGATCACAACGCCGCTGGTCACCACACAGTGATCCATCTGCACCCAGGAGTACGCGAGAGTCGTAGCGTGTGTCCATGAAGACGACCGTTGAGCTCCCCGACGCATTGGCCGAAGAGGCCAAGCGCGTGGCCCAAGAGCAGGGCGTTTCGTTCAGGGAACTCATGGTGAGCGGGTTGCGCGCCGAGATCGAGCGGCGCCGCGACGTCGCCACTGTCGATTTCGTGTTCCCCACGGTGGGAGGCCGGGGCCTCGCCATCGATGTGAACCCTGATGAGGTCATCCACCGTAGCTACGGGCTCTCACCGACGATCGGCTCATGATCGCGCTCGACACGAACATCCTGGTCTACGCCCGTCGAGAGGATCCCTCAGAGTCAGATCCAGCCGCGCTCACGGGCGAGCGTGGCTGCCTCGTGCCGGTTAGCACCGCCCACCTTGGCCGTCGCCGAGGACAGGTAGTTGCGGACCGTCCCCACCGACAGGTGGATGCGCCGCGCGATCTCCTCGACCGGGGCGCCGTCCGCGGCCAGCTCCAGCACGTCGGCCTCGCGCGCCGACAGCGGCGTGGCGCCTGCGGCGATCGCGTCGGCCGCGAGTTCGGGGTCCACGTAGCGACCGCCCCGGTGCACGACGCGCACCGCCTCGGCGAGCACCGCGCCGGTGGCCGTCTTCGGCAGGAACCCGCGCACCCCGACCTCGAGGGCGCGCTTCAGGTACCCGGGCCGGCCGTGGCTCGTCACGACCAGGCATCCGATCGTCGGGAGCTCGGCCAGCAGCGCGCGGGACACCTCGATGCCGTCCGCGCCGGGCATCTGCAGGTCCAGGACCGCCACGTCGGGGCGAGCGGCCCGGCCCATCGCCACCGCCTCCGGGCCGGACGCGGCCTGGGCGACGACCTCGAGGTCGTCCTGCAGGCCCAGCAGCGTGGCCAGGGCGTCGCGGAAGAGGTTCTCGTCGTCGGCCAGCAGCAGCCGGATGCGGGGCCGATCGCCCGGCGACCCGGGTGATCCCGGCGAACCCGCAGGTCCCTGCGGCGTCAAAGGTCCCGACGATCCCTGCGATCCCGAAGGTCCCGGCGACCCCAAAGGTCTCGACGGCGTCGGCGGCGTCGAGCCCGGCTCCGCGACCTGCGCCATGCCCCCCTCGCTCCCCGGGGCGCCGCCCCGATCGCCTCAGTCGCCCGCCGGCAGCGTCACCTCGAGGGTGAAGAGGGTGCCGTCGGTGCGGGTTTCGACCGTACCGCCCACCGCCTGCGCGCGTTCGCGCGCTCCCCGCAGGCCGTTGCCCGGCGGCCGCCCCGGAGAGCCCACGCCCGGCCGTGCGTCCGGCGGCGCCACCCCGTCGTTGGCGATGCTCACCACGACGGGGCCGCCCGCCTGGTCGGGGCCGCGCGCCGACAGCCGTACGAGCTTCGCGTGGCTGTGCCGGATCACGTTGGTGACCGCCTCCCGGACCACCCACGCGAGCACCTCCCGGCCCCGCGGTCCGAGCGCGGCCTGCGCCTGGGCCAGCCCGGTGACCTCCAGCCGGGCCCCCGCAGAGCGGAGCATGGCCGCCGCCCCGGCCACCTCGGTGTCCAGGGACACCTCCCGGTAGCCCGCCACGACCCCCCGCACCTCGCTCAGCGACGATTGCGCCAGATCGTGCACCTCGCGCATCTCACCCACGGCACGTTCGTCTCCGCGGGCGGCGAGCTCCGCCGCCAGCTCAGACTTCATCGCGATGGCGGACAGCGTGCGCCCGTAGACATCGTGCAGGTCCCGCGAGAAGCGCAGCCGCTCCTCCGCGACGGCGAGCCGCGCCGTCGCCCCGCGCGCCTCGTCGAGGCGGCGGACGACGTCGAGAAGCCAGTACGAGAAGCCGCCGGTGACCACTCCCACGAGGGCGGCACCCAGCGCGTAGACCGCCAGCACGCCCAGCCCGACGGGCGCGACCCCCACGATCGCGAACGCCCCGGTCACGACCGAGGCCGCCACGACGCACCACGGGATCATCCGGCGCCAGGGCGCCTGCCCGCTCGCCGCAGCAAACGTCGTGAGCAGCGGCAGGAGCGTGACGAAGTAGGCGCCCGCGCCGTCGCTGTAGAGCAACTCCGGCTCCTTGCTGGCGGCCATGGCCACGCTGGCGCCCAGGCCGAGCGCCCCGAGGGCGAGGGACCCGCCGCGCCCGCCGCGCCCGGGACGCAACCTTCGGTGAGTCACCACGATCGCCGCGGGCACGAGCGCGACGAGCAGGACGCTGGCCGCGACCTCCTGGCCACCCCAGGAGGCGGACCGCGCCCATACATCGGCGAGGCACACCAGGGCGAAGAGGACGTACATCGCGTCCAAGGAGCCAATGGTGTAATGCTCCACCGCGCGGCGGGAGCGGCGCAGTCCACGCGCGCCCTCGCCGAGCGCCCCGGGTCCGGTGCCGCCGCCGGACGGTGTGGTCTCAGCACGCGCCGCGTCAGAAGGCGTGGCGCCGGGTGACACGGTCCCGGACGGCCCGGCATCAGATGGCGTGGCGCCCGCTCTCGGCGCGGTCACGACCGGGGCTCCCATCGCATCCGGCGCGAGGCGACGAAGACTCCGAGCGCCGACCAGCCGAGGACGACCAGCAACGGTCGCGTGGCGGCGACCAGCCCGGCGCCCGCGCTCACGGCGTCCCCGTCGACCGTCACCGCTCCGAGGCCGAGGTGCGCGAGCTCGACGAGCGGGGTCAGCGGCATGAGCTCTGCCACCACCCGCAACCCGTCGGGCATCATGGCCAACGGCAGCATCATCCCTGAGAACACGAGCGGGATCATGATGATCGGCAGCGTGGTGATCTGGGCGTGCTCGACGGTACGAGTGAAGGGGGTGGACGCCACCGCGAGGGCCGCGAACGCCAGGGTCGCCAGCGCCACCCCCACGCCTGCCACGGCCGTGAGGGGCGAGAGAACGACGTCGAAGATCGCGAGGGCCACGCCGGTCGCGACGGCGAACTGAGCGATGGTCACCAGCACGAACGGCAGCGCGACGCCGGCGAGGATCGTCGCGTCGGAGGCCTCTCCGGAGCGCAACCGCTTGAGCAGCAGCGACTCTCGGCGTGCCACGACGGCGGTCACGAGGGTGTAGTACACGACGAACAGGATGGCGGTCCCGGTCACCATGATCGGGAAGACCACCCCCATCGGCGCGCCCTCCGGGGCGATCCCGAAGAGGATCGCGCCCATCACGAGCGGCAGCGCGAGGCTGTTGAAGAGCGCGACCTTGTTGCGCAGCAGCTCGCGCCACTCCGCGCCGGCGAGGGCGCGCAGCTGTCGCGCGCGGGGCGCCGGGGCGGCGCCGACCCGGGGGCTCAAGTCTGGGCGGCCGCCGTCGTCGGTCGCCTCGGTCGTCAGGGTCGTCTCGGTCGGGGCGGCGCTTCGGACGTCGTACGGGGCATTCATCACAGACTCCTTTCGGGTCGGGGCGGTCGGGTCGACAGGATCAGGTCGAGGCGGTCGGGTCGACAGGATCAGGTCGAGGCATTCGGGTCGAGGCATTCGGGTCGAGGCGGTCGGGTCGAGGCAGGGTCGGGGGAGGACAGATCAGGCGGCCCGTGCGGCGGGCAGGGTGCCGACGTCGCTGGCGCCATCGGCCGCCAAGGAGAGGAAGACCTGCTCCAGGGACGCGGCGCTGGCCCGCAAGCCGGGCAGCTCGACGCCGTCGGCCCAGCCGAACAAGCGGACCAGGTCGCGCTGCAACGCGTGCGTCGCGATGACGAGCCGGTCGCCCTGCCGCCGCACCCGCGCGCCGTCCAGGTCGGGCAACTCCCCCAGGCGGGCCGTCAGCATGGGCTCGGCGACGAACTCGATCCGGGCCGGTTCACCCGCCACGACCTCGGCGAGCGTGCCGTGGCGACGGATCGTCCCCTCGTGCATGATCGCGATCGCGTCGGCCAGCTTCTCGGCCTCCTCGAGGTAGTGCGTGGTCAGCACGATGCAGGTCCCGCCGTCCAGGAGCGCACGGAGCAGGTCCCACGCGCGGGCGCGGCTCTCCGGGTCGAGCCCGGTCGTCGGTTCGTCGAGGAAGAGCACCTCCGGGCGACCCATGATCGCCAGCGCCAGGTCGAGGCGACGGCGCTCCCCGCCGGACAGGTTCTGCACGGCGACGCCGGCGCGGTGCCGAAGGTCGACCAGCTCGAGCGCCTCGTCCACCGGGCGCGGGGCCGCCATCGTCCCGGCCCACATGCGGGCGGCCTCGCGGGCGGTCATCCCCGACGTGAACCCCGCCTCCTGCAGCATGATGCCGACGCGGGGGCGGACGAGGCGGCGGTCGGCGAAGGGGTCGAGCCCGCACACCCGGACGTTTCCGGCGGTCGGCCGGGCGAGGCCCTCGGCGACCTCCAGGGTGGAGGTCTTGCCGGCGCCGTTGGTGCCGAGCAGCGCGAACAGCTCGCCGCGGTGGGCCTCGAAGCTGACGACGTCGACCGCGCGGAAGCCGCCTGCGCCGCGGCGGCCGCCGTAGGTCCGGACGAGATCGGTGACGGTGACGAGTGCGGTGTCCATGACTCCACCCTCCGGCGCCGCGCGGCCCGATTCCCGTGCGCCGCGTCATCAGCTCGCCGTGACGGCATCACCACCTACCGGTGACAAACCTCATACGCGCAGGTCAGACTGGCGAACCGCGCTGAGCAGACGAGTGGGGCTGAGCACACGAGTGGGGCGGGCGCCGGTCGGCGCCCGCCCCACTCGTGACTACGTCGGAATCAGGGAGTCGAGGTGCCCGACTCATTCTTGCCGGGCTCGCCGGTCGCCGTGCCGAACTCGCCCACGCCGGGGTCCGGTTTGGTAGCGGCGGCGTCCCGCGAGGCGTCGTATGCGTCGGGGTTGCCGGGCTCGTTCGTGCCCTCCCACAAGGAGTCCTGCGGGCCGTCCGCGGTGCCCGAGTCGGCGCCGGACCCGGTCGCGTCGCCCTTCGGCCGCTGCCTCTCCACGAGGTCCACGCCCTTGGCGGCCTGAGCCTTCACGTTGGCGATGGTGGAGGAGTACTTCCCACCGGTCTTGTCGTCCACCACCTTGCCGGCCTTGTCGATCGCGGCGTCGATCTTGCCGCGGTTGTCATGGGCCACCTGGCCGACCTTGCGACCCGCCTGCTTCGCGGCCTTCGATCCCTCGCGCAGGGCGCTTTCGGCCGCCTTCTGCAGATCCTTGACAAAACTCATGGGCGAATCCCTTCTCAACTGCTCGTCCTGCGTCACGCAAGAACCCGACGTCGGCCAACGCGGCCGTTCGATGAACGTGGGCCCGGCGGCCGGAGTTCCACCGTCGCCGGTCGCGGCGCCCATCACCAGAGTCTTACCCCGCTCCCGAAGTGATACGCCCGTCCAGACCTCAGGTGTCGCCCACCTCACACCTTAGACGTAGGCCGCGAGCCGGGATATCGCCTCGTCGATCTCGTCGGTGCCGCCCGCGAAGCTGACGCGGACGTACCGGTGCCCGCGGGCGGTGTCGAAGTCCGCGCCAGGCGTCAGGGCCACCCCGGTGTCGGCCAGGACCCGACCCGTCCAGGCCATCGAGACGTCGGTCAGGTGGGACACGTCGGCGTACAGGTAGAAGGCGCCGTCCGGCGGTGCCATCCGGGTGATGCCGAGCTCCGGGGCGCGGCGCAGGAGCAGGTCGCGGTTCACAGCGTACCGCGCCACGTGCCCGCGCAGCTCCTCGGCCGCCTCCGGGGAGAAGGCGGCCACCGCGGCGACCTGGCAGATCGCGGGCGCGCAAATGTTGAGGTTGCCGAGCAGCAGTTCGACCGGGCGGACGAGGGGGCGCGGCAGGACCAGCCAGCCGACCCTCCACCCGGTCATCGAGAAGTACTTGCTCATGGAGCCGACCAGCACGCTGCTCCTCGACGTCTCCCACGCGCTGGCGACGCTGCACCCGTAGGTCACCCCGTGGTAGATCTCGTCGCTGATCAGCAGCGTCCCGTGCGCCTCGCACCAGCGCGCGATCGCGGCCAGCTCGGAGGCGTCGATGACCGTGCCGGTCGGGTTCGCGGGCGAGGCGACGATCAGCCCCGCCGGGGGCGACCCGAGGTCCGCGGTCACCTCCTCCAGCAGCGCCACCGTCGGCTGAAACCGCACCGACGCGCCGCAGTCCACCTCGACCACGGAGCAGCCCAGGGCCCCGAGCGTGTTGCGGTAGGCCGGGTAGCCCGGGCGGGCCATCACGACCGTATCCCCGACGTCGAACGCCGCCAGGAAGAGCGCGGTGAATGCGGCCGAGGAACCGGTGGTCACCACGACCTGATCCGGGTCCACGCTCACCCCGTACGAGTCCGCGCAGTACCCCGCGATCGCCTCGCGCAGCGGCGCGATACCGACCGCGTCCGTGTAGCCGAGGACCGCGCCGTCTGCGAGCGCCCGCGCCGCCGCCTCGCGGGCAGCTCGCGGCGCGGCGGTCGACGGCTGCCCCGCACAGAGCGTGATCACGTCCCCGCGCGTCGCGGCCCGCTCGTTGGCGGCCTTGAGCAGCTCCATGACGTGGAACGGTTCGACCCGGCCGCGCGCCGAGCGCCGCACCCGTCCCTCCTCGCTCGTCCGTCCCTCGCCCGCGCGTCCGGGATACCTGGTCATACCGTCCATCCTGCCGCCCTGGATTTGCCGCGCTGAATCTGGTCCTCGGCCCACAGGCTAAAATGCCATCCGTACGCCCCGCGGCCGCCGTGTGGATCCCCACGCGAGGAACCCGGTCCCGCGAGGGATTCCCCTGATGCGACGGAAGGACTGCGACAGTATGCCCACTGCCGAGATCGTCGAGGCGCTCAACCAGCAGATGACGGACGAGCTGTACTCGTCCAACCTCTACCTGCAGATGTGCGCGTGGTGCGAGGCCGAGGGGCTCGACGGGGCGGCCGCCTTCTTCCGCCGGCACGTCGCCGAGGAGTTCATGCACCGCGACAAGATCGTGCAGTACTTGTTCGAGTGCGACGCGGACGTCACGATCGCTGCCGTCCCGGCTCCGCGCAAGGAGTACGACTCGCTGCTGGAGGTCATCGAGGTCGCGTACGCGCACGAGCAGAAGGTGACCGACAGCATCAACAACCTCGCCGAGCTCGCGCTGAAGTCCCGCGACTTCAACACCTTCAACGTGATGCAGTGGTTCATCGCCGAGCAGCGCGAGGAGGAAGTCCTCTTCCGCGGGGTGCTGGACCAGGCGAAGCTGGCTGCCTTCACGGGTGACTCGGGCCAGGCGCTCTTCCACCTGAACGCCTTCATGGGCAAGGTCGCCGTCCGAGGCGGCGCGGACACCACCCCGAACACGGTCTGACGCACCTCCGGCGTCCCGTCGCCAGTCCGTCGCAGGTCCGTCGCAGGTGCGTCGCCGGTCAGGCTCAGCGCGGCCAGTCCGGCAGATCCCAGCACCCCTCGTCGTACCCGC
>JBDIAS010000064.1:0-17031 GCA_039812465.1 Austwickia sp.
GACCTCCGACCCGCCGGCGCCGCGTCGCAGCGCGTCCTCACGCCCCTGACGCGTACGGAGTCGCCAGGGGCCCGCCGGGGGAAGGCCCGGCACGTTCACGGGCTTCATATAGCGGTCGCCCGTGGGAAGGAAAGAACACCGTGCTCATCGCACAGAGGCCCCTCCTCAGCGAGGAGGTCCTGTCCGACTCGCGCTCCCAGTTCATCATCGAGCCGCTCGAGCCGGGCTTCGGCTACACCCTCGGCAACTCCTTGCGCCGCACGCTCCTGTCGAGTATCCCCGGCGCCGCCGTCACGAGCATCCGCATCGACGGCGTACTGCACGAGTTCTCCACGATCCCCGGGGTCAAGGAGGACGTCACCGAGCTGATCCTGAACATCAAGGGCCTCGTGGTCTCCAGCGAGCACGACGAGCCGGTCGTGATGTACCTGCGCAAGCAGGGCCCCGGCGTCGTCACCGCCGCCGACATCGCGCCGCCCGCGGGGGTCGAGGTGCACAACCCCGACCTGCACCTGGCCACGCTCAACGAGCGCGCCCGGATCGAGATGGAGCTCACGGTCGAGCGCGGCCGCGGCTACGTCTCCGCCCAGCAGAACAAGTCCGGGGACGCCGAGATCGGGCGGATCCCCGTGGACTCGATCTACAGCCCCGTCCTCGCGGTCACCTACCGCGTCGAGGCGACCCGCGTCGAGCAGCGCACCGACTTCGACAAGCTGATCGTCGACGTCGAGACCAAGAACTCCATGGCCCCCCGCGACGCGCTGGCCTCGGCCGGCAAGACGCTGGTCGAGCTGTTCGGCCTCGCCCGCGAGCTGAACGTCGAGGCCGAGGGCATCGACATGGGTCCCTCGCCGACGGACGCGGCGCTCGCCGCCGACCTGGCGCTGCCGATCGAAGACCTGGACCTCACGGTGCGCTCGTACAACTGCCTGAAGCGCGAGGGCATCCACACGGTGGGCGAGCTGGTCGGGCGCAGCGAGGCCGACCTGCTGGACATCCGCAACTTCGGCGCGAAGTCCATCGACGAGGTGAAGGCGAAGCTCATCGAGATGGGCCTGGCGCTGAAGGACAGCCCGCCCGGGTTCGACCCCGCCGCGATCGTCGACCGGTACGACGATGACGACGACTCGGCCTTCGCCGAGGACGAGCAGTACTGACCGATCCGCCCCGACTGAACCGCGCCTCGCCGCGTCGCCCCGCCAGGGTCCCGGCCCCGCGGATCGGTCCGAGCTCTAGGAGAAACACATGCCTACACCCACTAAGGGTCCTCGCCTCGGGGGCGGCCCGGCGCACGAGCGGCTGATCCTCGCCAACCTGGCCACCGCGCTGTTCGAGCACGACCGGATCACCACGACGGAGGCCAAGGCCCGGCGGCTGCGGCCGTTCGCCGAGCGGTTGATCACCTTCGCCAAGCGCGGCGACCTGCACGCTCGCCGCAAGGTGCTCACGATCGTGCGCGACAAGGGCGTCGTGCACCGCCTCTTCACGGAGATCGCGCCCGACGTGGCGCAGCGGCCGGGCGGGTACACCCGCATCACCAAGATCGGCCCCCGCAAGGGCGACAACGCCCCGATGGCGGTCATCGAGCTGATCCGCGAGCCGTTCTCGCCGAAGCAGGCCACGGTCAAGGAGGCGGAGGCGGCGACCGCGCGCGCCAGCAAGCCCGCCGCGGCGCCCGCTCCCGCGGAGCCGGCGCAGGCCGAGCCCGTGACGGAGGAGGCCGTGACGGAGGAGGCCGTGACGGAGGAGGCCGTGCAGGCGGAAGCCGTGTCGGAGGAGGTTGTGGAGGCGGAGGTCGTGGAGGACGCGACCGTCGTCGACGCGCCGGAGGCCGCCGCAGACGACGCGCCGGAGTCCGCCCCGGACGAGGCGCCGGAGTCTGACGGCGCGGCCCCGGACCCGGCCGAGGTCGAGGTCGCCGCTGAGGAGAAGGCCGAGCAGGGCGACGCGCAGGACAAGGCCTGAGCACACCTGGCCCGAGCAGGGCCATGAGCGACGAGCCCGTCGTCCGCGCCCCCAGCGCGGCGGCGGGTTCGTGCCGTACGGTCCGTCTGCGGCTGGACTTCGCCTACGACGGTACGGACTTCTCGGGGTGGGCCGCTCAACCTGGGCGGCGCACCGTGGAGGGGGAGCTGTCCGCGGCGCTGGCGAGGATCCTGCGCCGGGAGCAGGTGCGGCTCGTCGTCGCCGGGCGGACCGACGCGGGGGTGCACGCGGCGGGCGCGGTGGCGCATTGCGACGTGCCGCGCGAGGCGTTCGAGGCGCTGCCCGGGCGCTCGGATCGCCCCCCGGAGGCGGCCGCTGTCTCACGCCTGTCGGGTGTGTTGCCCAACGACATTGTGGTACGGAGGATTCGTACGGTCCCTTCTGCCTTTGACGCGCGGTTCTCCGCGCTGAGCCGCCGGTACGCCTACCGGCTGCTCGACGACCCCACGCGTCTCGACCCGCTGCGCCGCCGGGACACGGTCGTGGTGCGCACCCCGCTGGACGCGGAGCTGCTGGACGCGGAGGCGCGCTCGCTGGAGGGCCTGGCCGACTTCGCCGCCTTCTGCCGCCGCCGGGAGGGCGCGAGCACGATCCGTACGCTGCTGGAATACCGCTGGGACCGATCCAGCGACGGAGTCCTGGTCGCCCGGGTGGTCGCCGACGCCTTCTGCCACTCGATGGTCCGCTCCCTCGTCGGCGCGGTCGTGCCGGTGGCGGCGGGTCGCCGCCCGCCTGGCTGGGCCCGATCCGTGCTGGTGGCCGGCCGACGTGATCCCGCCGTGACCGTGATGCCGCCCCACGGGCTCACGCTCGTCGAGGTGCGCTACCCCCCGGTCGACGAGCTGGCCACGCGAGCTACCCAGGCGCGGGCCGTGCGCTCCCTGCCGGGCACCTCGCCCCTGTGAGGGCGTGTGGCCATGAGTGCCGCCAGGGCGCCAGGGCGCCACGGCATCAGGGGGTTAGGACGTTAGGGCATTGAGGCACGAGGCCATTGAGACATCAGGGCATGAGGGTGTTAGCGCGTCAATGCCGCGCCCAGCGCGTCGAGCAGCAGGTCGATCTCGGCGTCGGTGACCACCAAGGGCGGCGCGAGACGCAACGTTGAACCGTGAGTCTCCTTGGCGAGTACACCGTGCGCCATGAGCCGCTCGCAGATCTCACGGCCGCTTCCCGCGGCCGGATCGACATCGATGCCCGCCCACAGGCCCCGACACCGGTAGGCGCTGACCCCGCGCCCCACGAGTGCGTCCAACCCGGCCGCCAGACGCTCGCCGAGCCTCGCGGAGACGCGCGCGAACTCCCCATCGGCCAGCATGTCCACGACCTCGTGGGCCACCGCGCAGGCCAACGGGTTGCCGCCGAACGTGGAGCCGTGCGACCCGGGAGTGATCACGTCCATGACGGCGTGGTCGGCCGCGATCGCCGACACGGGGAGGATGCCGCCGCCAAGCGCCTTGCCGAGCACGTAGATGTCGGGCACCACGCCCTCGTGGTGGCAGGCGAACAACCGGCCGCTACGCGCCAGGCCCGACTGGATCTCATCGGCGATGAGCAGCACGCTGTGACGGTCGCACGCCGCGCGCGCACCGCGCAGGAATCCCTCCGGCGGGATGATCACGCCCCCCTCGCCTTGGATGGGTTCCAGGAGCACGCCGATCGGGTGCTCCTCGCGGTCGAGGGCCTCCTCCAACGCGGCGAGGTTCCCGTAGGGGAGCGTACGGAATCCGGTCGTGAACGGGCCGAAGTCCTCCCGGGCCCCCTCGTCGGTGGAGAAGCTCACGATCGTCGTCGTGCGACCGTGGAAGTTGCCGTCCATGGTGAGGATGACCCCGGCCCCCTCGGGCACGCCCTTCACCCTCCGACCCCACCGGCGGGTCACCTTGAGCGCGGTCTCCACGGCCTCGGCGCCGGAGTTCATCGGCAGGATCGCCTCCTTGCCGACGAGGGCCGCCAGGTCGCGGGCGAACGGACCGAGCTGGTCGTGGTAGAAGGCCCGCGACGTCAGCGTGAGGGTTTCCAGCTGTCGGCGGGCCCGCTCCACGAGGCGCGGATGGGCGTGGCCGAAGTTGAGGGCGGAGTAGCCCGCGAGCGCGTCCAGGTAGTCGCGTCCCTCGACGTCGCGGACCCAGGCGCCATGTCCCGAGGCGATGACGACGGGCAGCGGGTGGTAGTTGTGGGCCGCGTAGGTCTGCGTCATCTCGATGTGTGCTGCGGACGCCCCGGTGGTCATGGACGTCATGCTCCCACCGGGGTGTCGGGCCGTGAGGGTGACGGTGGGTCGACGGGGAGGGCGCAGGTATAGAACGCCACCCGTTTGGCCTTCGGGTTGCCCGCGCCGAGCCGCCGGTAGCGTGCCAGCAGCTCGGAGACCTCGCCGCGCAGCCGGGTGAGCTGGTCATCGGTCACGAGGACCTGTCGGTCGTCGAGGCCGCACGCGTCCTGCCAGGCCGGCGGCCACTGCGCACTCGCCGTGATCCAGTCCTGGCCCTTCTCCGCGAAGTGCTCGACGTAGTCGCGCGCCAACCACTCCACCGCCGCGGAGTCGTCGAGGTCGTCGGCGTGGCTGTCGCGCGCCGGGACCGGCGCCACCTCCCAGACGCGTCGCCGCCCCACACCCGTACCGGTGTCCCGCACCAGCCCCGCCTCGGCGAGCCGCCGCAGGTGGTAGCTCGTGGCGCCGGTGTGGGTGTCCAGGCGGCGGGCCAGATCGGCCGACGTGGCGGTCCCGAGCGCGCGCAGCTCGGCGTGGACGCGGGAGCGCAGCGGGTGGGCCAGGGCGCGTAGTTGGGCGGAGTCCATGCACGGATCTTATGCACAAAGATGATGCACATGCGCCCGGGCACTCGCCCCACCGCCCGTCCGCGCAGGTCAGGGTGCTGTCGCCGCCGCTTTGGAGCACCTGCGGCGCACCGATACCATAGGAACGTTGTGCATCCGGCGGCCTCTCGCGGTCGTCTGGCGCCGCGTCCCCGCCGCCTCTCCGCGCCTCCCGGCCACCGCCGGGTGCTGCTCGGCGTCGTGGACCGGCGGCGCCCGGCACGACCCGATCGACGGCAGATCGTCAAGGCCCCGAGAGAAAGCAAGGCACTCGTGCGTACCTACACCCCCAAGCCGGGCGACGTCACCCGTGTGTGGCACGTCATCGACGCCACGGACGTCGTCCTCGGTCGGCTTGCCTCGCAGGTGGCGATCCTCCTGCGCGGCAAGCACAAGCCGACCTTCGCCCCCCACGTGGACACGGGCGACTTCGTCGTCATCATCAACGCCGACAAGGTGGCCCTCACCGGCAACAAGATGGTGCAGAAGCAGGCCTACCAGCACTCCGGCCACCCGGGCGGGCTGCGCGCCATCCCGTACACCGAGCTGATGGCCAAGTCCCCGGAACGCGCCGTCGAGAAGGCGGTCCGCGGGATGCTCCCCAAGAACTCGCTGTCGCGCCAACAGCTGCGCAAGCTCAAGGTCTACGCCGGCGCCGAGCACCCGCACGCGGCCCAAAAGCCCGTGCCGTTCGAGATCACCCAGGTCACCCAGTGACCCCCCGCCGCGCCTGACGTACCCGAGGAGAACCGTGACCGACACCATCACCGCCGACGCCGCGCTCGAGGAGAACGAGCCGGCGCTGTCCACCTACACGACCGAGTCCGAGGTCCGCTCCGACGAGCCGGCCTCGCGTCCCTCGGCGTCTGCCCCCGGCGCCGCCACCGGCCGCCGCAAGCAGGCCATCGCCCGCGTCCGGATCGTCCCCGGCACCGGCGAGTGGAAGATCAACGGCCGCACGCTGGCCGAGTACTTCCCGAACAAGGTCCACCAGCAGATCGTCAACGAGCCCCTCAAGGTGCTCGAGCTCGACGGCGCCTACGACGTGCTGGTCCGCGTCCACGGCGGCGGCCCGTCCGGGCAGGCCGGCGCGGTGCGCCTGGGCGTGGCCCGCAGCCTCAACAACGTGGACCCCGAGCTGAACCGTCCCACGCTGAAGAAGGCCGGGTTCCTGACCCGCGACGCGCGCGTGCCCGAGCGCAAGAAGGCCGGTCTCAAGAAGGCCCGTAAGGCGCCTCAGTACAGCAAGCGTTGATCGGAGAGGCAGGCATGGGACGACTGTTTGGAACTGACGGGGTGCGCGGGCTGGCGAACCGCGACCTCACGGCCGACCTCGCCCTCGCCTTATCCGTGTCCGCCGCCGAGGTCCTCGGCGGCAAGGGAGCCTTCGGCAGCCGCCGCGCGACCGCGGTGGTCGGCCGGGACCCGCGCGCGTCCGGGGAGTTCCTCGGCAACGCGGTCATGGCGGGGCTCGCGTCGGCCGGGGTGGACGTGCTCGACGCGGGCGTCCTGCCCACGCCGGCGATCGCCTACTTGACCTCGAGGATGTCCTGCGAGCTGGGCGCGATGCTCTCAGCCAGCCACAACGCGATGCCGGACAACGGCATCAAGCTCTTCGCGGAGGGCGGCCACAAGCTGCCCGACGCGGTGGAGGACGAGATCGAGTCGCGGATGGGCAAGAACGGCGACCGTCCCACGGGCGCCGCCGTCGGCCGGATCCGGCGGTTCACCGACGGCGCCGAGATGTACTTGGAGCACCTCGTCCGCTGCCTGCCGCAGCGGCTGGACGGCCTGCACGTCGTGCTCGACACGGCGCACGGCGCGGCGAGCCACGTGGGGCCCGAGGTGTTCCGGCGCGCCGGGGCGACCGTCGACGTGATCGGCGGTTTCCCCGACGGGCTCAACATCAACGACGGTTACGGTTCGACGCACGTCGAGAAGCTCCAGGAGGCCGTCGTCGCCCGCGGCGCGGCGATGGGGCTGGCGTTCGACGGCGACGCGGACCGGTGCCTGGCGGTCGACGCCGACGGCGTCCTGGTCGACGGCGATCAGATCATGGCGATCCTCGCGCTCTACCTGCGCTCCGAGGGACGACTCAAGGACGACACCCTGGTGGCGACCGTGATGAGCAACCTCGGCATGATGCAGGCGATGAAGCGCGAGGGCGTCCGGGTGATCCAGACCGGCGTCGGCGACCGATACGTGCTGGAAGAGATGCGCGCCCACGACTACTCCCTCGGCGGGGAGCAGTCCGGGCACGTGATCCTGCTCGACCACGCGACGACGGGCGACGGCGTGCTCACGGGCCTGATGCTGGCTTCCCGTGTGGTGACCTCGCGCCGGGGACTGGCCGACCTGGCCGCTGTGATGACGCGGCTGCCGCAGGTGCTGATCAACGTGCGCGGCGTCGACAAGGACCGCGTCGAAGGCGACGCGGGTCTGCAGAGCGCCGTACGGGATGTCGAGGCCGACTTCGGCGAGGAGGGCCGCGTCCTGTTGCGCAAGTCCGGCACCGAGCCGTGCGTGCGGGTGATGGTCGAGGCGGACACCCAGACCCGCGCCGAGCAGGCGGCCGAGCACCTGGCGGCGGTGGTCCGGGAGCGACTCTCGCTCTGACGCTCGTGTTCCTCGCTTCGAGGGGTGCCGTCGTCGGGCAGTCTGAGGGTCGCCGTCGTCGGGGGAAACGCTGACGCCAGGGCGGTGCGGGGAGACCCCGTACCGCCCTGGCGTTCGCTCGTCTACGCGCCCGTGGGCGGGAAGTGTCCGCGTTTGGCCTGGTGCGGACACGCGGTTGCCGCCCGTGGGCGGGAAGTGTCCGCGTTTGCGCAGGACCGGGTGTGCGTGTGTCTCCCGTGGGCGGGAAGTGTCCGCGTTTGCGCAGGACCGGGTGTGCGTGTGTCGCCCGTGGGCGGGAAGTGTCCGCGTTTGCGCAGGAGAGCGGGGCACGTGAGCCGGTTGCGCGAGCGTTGGGCCGACACCTCGTGATCAGCTTCCCCACCGACGTTCCGACTGACCTCAAGGACAATGTGCAGGTCGCCTAATCGACAGTCCCGCTGAGATCAGATGGACGCGCGGGTCGCGGTGATGCGTCAGCCGATCGGGCCGATCGCCTCGACCAGGTTCGCTCGGCCGTCGAGGAGCTTGTACGTCAGACCGACCAGCGCCAGGTCCCCGGCATCCACCGCGTCCGAGATCGCCAGTGACCGGTCCACGATCAGTCGCATGGTCTGCCGGACGTGCTCGGCTTCCACGTCGTACGAGGTGGTCCCCCCGCGCTGCCGGGCGGCGATCACGCTCGGCGTCACCCGCTCGACGATGTCGCGGATATAGCCGCCTGGCATCGATCCATCCTGGTAATGCGCCATGCCGGCCTTCACCGCGCCGCACGAGTCGTGACCGAGCACGACGATCAACGGGACCTTGAGCAGCACCGTCGCGAACTCGAGGGAGCCGAGGACGGAGGAGTCGACCACGTGTCCGGCGGTGCGGACCACGAAGAGATCGCCGAGTCCCTGGTCGAAGATCACCTCCGCGGCCACCCGAGAGTCCCCGCACCCGAAAACCGTCGCGAACGGCGCCTGGCCGCCGGCGAGCTCGCCCCGACGGAACGCGTCCTGGTTGGGGTGGCGGGGCGTGCCCTCCACGAACCGCGCGTTCCCCTCGCGCAGGCCCGCCCACGCGGTGGCGGGCGTCCGAGGGCGCGGCGAGCCGCCAGCGGGGGCGGTCACGAGGCGTCGGCCCCGTCGACCGGACCGGCGTCCACGTCCGTGTTCTGCTCCGTCGTGGCCCCCAGCCCGGGGCGGGTCGGGATCGTCTGGATCGGCTTCGGGCCCACGCTCGCGAAGAAGTCGTCTCCCTTGTCGTCGACCACGATGAACGCGGGGAAGTCCTTTACCTCGATCCGCCAGACGGCCTCCATGCCCAGCTCCGGGTACTCCAGGACCTCGACCTTGGTGATGCAGTCCTGCGCCAGGCGGGCCGCCGGCCCACCGATCGACCCCAGGTAGAAGCCTCCGTGCGCCGCGCACGCGTCCGTGACCTGCTGGGAACGGTTGCCCTTGGCCAACATCACCAGCGAGCCGCCCGCGGCCTGGAACTGGTCCACGTAGGAGTCCATCCGGCCCGCGGTCGTGGGCCCGAAAGATCCGGACGCCATGCCCTCAGGGGTCTTCGCGGGGCCCGCGTAGTAAACCGGGTGGTCCTTCAGGTACTGCGGCATCTCCTCGCCCGCGTCCAGGCGCTCCTTGATCTTGGCGTGCGCGATGTCACGGCCAACGACCAGCGTGCCCGTGAGGGACAGTCGGGTCTTCACCGGGTACTTGCTCAGCTCGGCGCGGATCTCATCCATCGGGCGGGACAGGTCGATCTCGACGACGTCGCCGCCGTCGAGCTGTTCCTCGCTCGTCGCCGGCAGGTAGTGGCCCGGCTCGAACTCCAGCTGCTCGATGAACACGCCCTCGGGGGTGATCTTGCCCAGGCACTGCCGGTCGGCCGAGCAGGACACCGAGATCGCCACGGGCAGCGACGCTCCGTGCCGCGGCAGGCGGATCACGCGGACGTCGTGGCAGAAGTACTTGCCCCCGAACTGCGCGCCGATCCCGAGCGTGCGGGTCAGCTCCAGGACGCGGTCTTCCATCTCGACGTCCCGGAAGCCCCGGCCGGTCGCCGCGTTGCCGGTCGTCGGCAGCGAGTCGAGGTACTTCGCCGAGGCGTACTTCGCGGTCTTGAGCGCGAACTCCGCACTCGTACCGCCGATCACGACCGCGAGGTGATAGGGCGGGCAGGCCGCGGTCCCGAGCGAGGCGATCTTCTCTTCCAGGAACGTCATGATCGAGTCCGGGTTCAGGATCGCCTTGGTCTCCTGGTAGAGGTAGCTCTTGTTCGCGGAGCCCCCGCCCTTGGCCATGAAGAGGAACTTGTACGTGGTCTCGTGGCCGGGCGCCGTGTCGGCGTAGAGCTCGATCTGCGCGGGGAGATTGTTGCCGGTGTTCTTCTCCTCGTACATGCTCACCGGCGCGTTCATGCTGTAGCGCAGGTTGAGCTTGGTGTAGGCGTTGAAGACGCCGCGCGCGAGCGGCTCCTCGTCGGTGCCCGCGGTGAGGACCTGCTGGCCGCGCTTGCCCATCACGATCGCGGTGCCGGTGTCCTGGCACATGGGCAGCACGCCGCTGGCGGAGATGTTCGCGTTCTTGAGCAGGTCCAGGGCCACGAACTTGTCGTTGTTGCTCGCCTCCGGGTCGTCCAGGATGCTCGCCAACTGCCGCAGGTGCGCCGGGCGCAGGAAGTGCGCGATGTCGTGCATCGCGGTCTCGGCCAGGAGGGTCATGGCCTCCGGGGCCACCTCGAGGAAGGTCCGCCCGCCCGGTCCCTCGACGGCACG
This sequence comes from Austwickia sp., assembly GCA_039812465.1. GTDB lineage: Bacteria > Actinomycetota > Actinomycetes > Actinomycetales > Dermatophilaceae > Austwickia. Next base: position 10,184 of record JBDIAS010000064.1, read on the forward strand.
GACCCCCTCGGTCGTCAGCAGCCGGTATGGCGTGGGGTCGTCCCCGATCGGCAGCAGGTCCTCGTAGGCGAAGTCCACCATCGTGCTCTCCTTCGAGCGTCGGGTCTGCGTAGGCGTGTCTCAGCGGGTCTCTTCAGCGGCTGAGTCGGCGCCCTCCAGCCTAGTGACGTGGAGGCGTCTCGTCGGGTACTTCGCGGCTCACCCGCGAGGGAGGCGACATGTCCATCCGGGAGTAGAGGGGTTCACCCGCCAGGGGCGGCATGTCCATCCGGGGTGGCGATGGGGTCCGACGTGGCGTTCGACGCCCGTACGGCGCGCGTGGAGACCGCCCATCGCACGAGCCGGTGTGTCGTAACTCACCGGCTTGCACCGATAGACCGCGCGGACAAGGGTGTTGCCACGCGGTCACCAGCTGGGGCGCGGGAGGCCGATCGGCGGCCTCCCCACTCCCGATCGCGCACGGCGCGCCCGAGACTCTGACGCCGTCCCCCCACCCGGAGGACGGGCCGGGCCGATCGAGCGGTGCTGAGACGGTGGTGCAAAGACGAAGGAGTCATGGTGCGAAGAAGCAAGAGCAGAAGGCGGGCCGCGACGGTCGGCATCTGCGCCATGGCCGTCGCTGGGCTGACGGCGTGCGGTGCGGCGGCCCCGGCGAACCAGCTGACCTGGTACATCAACCCCGACGTCGGCGGATCCGACCCGACCAAAGGCGGGCAGGCGCAGATCGCCCAGCAGTGCTCGGACGCCTCCGGCGGCGAGTACACCATCAAGGTCCAGCTACTGCCGAACAGCGCGTCCGACCAGCGCCAACAGGTCTCCCGGCGGCTCGCCGCCGCGGACGCCGGCATGGACCTCATGAGCCTCGACCCCGTCTTCGTGGCGGAGTTCGCGGAGCCGGGCTGGCTGGAGCCGGTCCCGGAGGAGCTGAAGGCCACCTTCACCGACGACATGGTCACCCCGATCGTCGACTCGGCGACCTGGAAGGGGACGCTGGTCGCCGCGCCGATGTGGGCAAACACGCAACTGCTCTGGTACCGCAAGTCGGTCGCGCAGGCCGCCGGGCTGGACATGACCGGCGAGGTGACCTGGGACCAGCTGATCGCCGCCGCGCAGTCCCAGAAGAAGACGATCGGTGTGCAGGGCAAGCTCTACGAGGGCTACATGGTGTGGATCAACGCCCTGATCGAGGGGGCGGGTGGCCACATCATCGACAAGTTCCCGGATAACGCCACCACGATGGAGCTCGGGCTGGACACGCCGGCCGGCCGGCAGGCCGCCGCGGTCATCGCCAAGGTCGCGTCCTCCGGCGTCGGCGGCCCCGCGATCGGGTCCACGGACGAGACCGCCGCGGTCAACCTGTTCACGGATCCGGCGGCGTCGGGCTTCATGGTCAACTGGCCGTATGTCTGGAACGCGGTGCCCGAGGCCAACGCGGAGATCGGCAACGACATGGGCTTCACCCGGTACCCGCGGACCGTCGCCGGCCAGGAGAGCCGCCCGCCGCTCGGCGGCATCGAGCTCGGCGTCAACGCCGCCAGCACCAAGAAGGACCTGGCCTGGAAGGCCCTGGAGTGCATCACCAACGAGGAGCATCAGAAGCTCTACATGCTGAAGTCCGGTAACCCGGCGGCGCGCAAGGCCGTGTACGACGCCCCCGAGGTGCGCGAGGCGTTCCCGAACGGGCTCGCCGAGATGATCCGGTCGTCGCTCGATGCGGGCGCCCCCCGTCCGCAGACCCAGTATTACGGCGACGTGTCGGTCGCGATCCAGCAAAGCTTCAGCCCGCCGGGCGGCGTGAACCAGGACACCCCGGCGGCCGCCGCCGACCTCGTCCAGCGCGTCCTGAAGGGAGAGGCCCTCCTATGAGTAGCGTCGCGGAAACCCCGACCACGTCCGTCGCCGAGAGCAACGGGACATCCGGCAACGGCAAGAAGCGGAAGGTGCACCTCTCGGATCGGGCGAGGGCCGAGCGGGCGCTCGGCTGGAAGCTGGCCGGCCCCGCCTTCGTGATCATGGTGGGCGTCACGGCGTACCCGATCGTGCAGGCGACGTACCTGAGCCTCTTCCAGTACCGCCTCTCCGACCCGGCGAACCGACAGTTCGTGGGCCTGGGCAACTACATCACCGCTCTGACGAACTGGGTGTTCTGGAAGGCGGTCCTCGTCACCGTCCTCATCACGGTGATCACCGTGGTGGTGGAACTCGTGCTCGGGTTCATCATCGCGATGGTCATGCACCGCGTGGTGATTCCGCGCAAGACGTTGCGGACCGTCGTCCTCATCCCGTACTCGATCATCACGGTCGTGTCGGCGTTCAGCTGGTTCTACGCCTTCAGCACCTCGATGGGGTACGCCAACCACTGGCTGAACACCCTCAGTTTCGGGTTGTTCCCGGAGACGTTCGACTGGTTCGGTAACTTCTGGTCCTCGATCCTGATCATCTGCCTGTCGGAGATCTGGAAGACGACGCCGTTCATGTCGCTGCTGCTGCTCGCCGGCCTGGCGCAGGTCGACTCCGTGATGGAGGAGGCCGCCAAGGTCGACGGAGCGTCGTTCCTGCAGATCCTCACGAAGGTGATCCTGCCCAACATGAAGCCGGCCATTCTGGTCGCGCTGCTGTTCCGCACGCTGGATGCCTTCCGCATCTTCGACAACATCTTCATCATGACCGGCGGCGCGAACGACACCGCGTCATTCTCGCTGCTGACCTATAACCAGACCATCAACCGCGTCGAGGTCGGCATGGGATCCGCGCTGTCGGTCCTGCTGTTCCTCTCCGTCGTGGTCATCGCGTTGCTCTTCATCAAGGGCTTCAAGGTCGACCTGGCCGAGGGAAGGAGCTGACCCGTGGACACCAACGTCTCGAACAAGACGAAGTGGACCCTGTTCGTCCTGTCGATCCTGATCATGATCTGGACCATCATTCCGCTGATCTGGATGGTGGGGCTGTCGCTCAAGGCGCCGAACGACCTGGCCGCGCCCGGCAAGGCCATCATCGGCAACTTCTGGCCCACCGATCCGACGACGGAGAACTACCAGCTGATCTTCACCGGCGGGGCCTCGGATCTGTTCATGCCGGCGCTGCGCAACTCGTTCGTGGTGTGCCTGGTGGCGACGCTGATCTCGGTGGTCCTCGCGATGTTCTGCGCGTACGCGATCTCGCGCCTGGACTTCCCCGGCAAACGCCTCATTCTGTCCACCGCGCTCACCGTCTCGTTCTTCCCGGTGATCTCGATGGTCACGCCGCTGTACGACCTCTGGCGCCAGATCGGTCTGTTCGACACGATTCCCGGCCTGATTCTCCCGTACCTGGCGTTGACGCTGCCGCTATCCATCTGGACGATGACCGCGTTCTTCCGCCAGATTCCGTGGGAGATGGAACAAGCCGCGCAGGTGGACGGGGCGTCCAACTGGGAGGCGTTCCGGAAGGTCATCGTGCCGTTGGCGACGCCGGGGGTGTTCACCACCGCGATCATCACCTTCTTCACGGCGTGGAACGACTTCGTCTTCGCCATCTCGCTCACCTCGGACCAAGCGCGTACGGTGCCCGCGGCGCTGGCGTTCTTCACGGGCGCGTCGCAGTTCACCCAGCCGACGGGCGCCATCATGGCGGCCGCGGTCGTGGTGACGGTGCCGGTCGTCATCCTCGTCCTCCTCTTCCAGCAGCGCATCGTCGCAGGCCTCACCTCGGGTGCGGTCAAGGGCTGACCACGTCCGCCGACGTCAGCCCCTCGACACGATCAAGGAGAAGTCCGACCCATGTCTCAGATCGAACTCACGCACATCGTCAAGAAGTATGGGGATGGTTTCCCCGCTGTGAACGACGTCTCGCTGGACATCAAGGACGGCGAGTTCATGATCCTGGTCGGCCCGTCCGGGTGCGGGAAGTCCACGCTGTTGCGGATGATCGTCGGCCTGGAGGACATCACCTCCGGGGACCTCAAGATCAACGGCAAACGGGTCAATGATCTTGCGCCCCGGGACCGCAACCTGGCGATGGTCTTCCAAAACTACGCCCTGTACCCCCACCTCACCGTGTTCGAGAACATCGCGTTCCCGCTGCGGCTGGCCAAGGGTGCGGTCTCGGAGGAGCAGATCCAGGCCAAGGTCAACCAGGCCGCCGACATGCTGGAGCTCCAGGAACACCTGAGCCGCAAGCCGGGCAACCTGTCCGGCGGCCAGCGTCAGCGGGTCGCCATGGGGCGCGCGATCGTCCGGGACGCGGACGCGTTCCTGTTCGACGAGCCGCTGTCCAACCTCGACGCGAAACTGCGCGGCCAGATGCGCACAGAGATCGCGCGGATGCAGCGGACGATGGGCATCACCACCGTCTACGTCACCCACGACCAGACCGAGGCGATGACCCTCGGCGACCGGGTGGCGGTGTTGAAGCGCGGCATCTTGCAGCAGTGCGCGAGCCCGCGGGAGCTGTACGAGCAGCCGGTGAACCTCTTCGTCGCCGGGTTCATCGGTTCCCCGCCGATGAACTTCCTGCCTGCCCGGGTGGAGGGCGACTCGCTGCGGCTCCCGTTCGTCAGCGTGCCGCTGCAGGGCGCCTTGGCGGAGAAGGTGCGGGGCAAGGAGTTCGTCATCGTCGGCATCCGCCCCGAGTACCTGAAGGACGCCACGATCGGCGACCGGGAGCCGGACCACGCGGTGAAGTTCTCGGTGCCGGTCGACGTGACCGAGTGGCTGGGCAACGAGCAGTACGCCTACGTGCCCTACGAGCCGGACCAGGCCGTCCACGCCAAGCTCGAAGAGCTGGACCGTGAGCTGGACGGCGAGGGCATGCGCACCCAGATGGTCGTCAACCTGGACTCACGATCGAGGGTTCGGGAGGGCGACGACGCGCAGCTGCTCTTCGACCCGGCGTTGATGCACGTGTTCGACCCGGAGTCGGGCGTCTGCCTGACCCGCGACGAGGAGCGTGCCGCGCAGATCGCCGAGGACAACGAGGCGGACCGTACGCGCGCCTTGGAGCGTGCCAAGGCCCGCGAGGCCGCGCAGTCCGGGAAGTCCGCACAGGAGTCCCCTCAGTCCGGGCAGTCCGGTCAGTCCGGGCAGGGCAACGGCTCCGGACCTGCTGCGCCATCGCTGCCAGAGAACCCACCGTCGCTGGGCTGAGCAACGTGGCTTAGCCGCGAGTGATCGAGGGGCCGGGTGCGTGTGCCGGGCGACCTGGTCGCGTGGCGGGCCAGCCGGGGCACCTAGCATGGCGGGCGTGAGCCAGTCACCGCCCGCCGCGCCCCCGACCCCTCGTCCTGCCGTGCGTCGCCACGGCGGCAACTGGCGCAGCCTGGTGATCTCGATGGTGATCATGACCGCCCTGGTGTTCGCCGTCGTCGCGCTGATGCCGCGACCGGCGCAGCGCGAGCGCGCGGCCGTCGACGACGTCGGCAAGGCGGAGCAGATCGCGGCCGAGCAGTCCTGGCGTGTCGCCACGGCCGCGCCGGGTGAGGACTGGCGCGCCACCTCGGTCCTGTTCCGGCCCGACGAGCGCGGCGTGCCGACCTGGTTGGTCGGCTACCACCACCGGCCGGCCGACGACGTGTACGTGACCCTGGGCCAGACTCGCCCCGCCGCGGACGACCCGGCCGCGATCACGCAATGGGTGGTCCGCCAGACCAAGAACGGCCGCGAGGACGGGACGACGTCGGTGGCCGGGCGGGACTGGTCACGGCGGCTCGGCCACTCGTCCGGCTCGGCGCCGGACGCCGCGTTCCGCGCCCTGGTGGCGCAGGACCACGCCGCGCCCGGAGGGCTGGTGACGGTGATCGCGGGCGACACCTCGTACGAGGTCCTGGAGCGGTTCGCCGGCAGCCTGCGGATTCAGCAGGTCCCGACCGGCTGAGCGTCACGCGCCGCTGCGCGCCGAGCGCGCTCGTACCATCCTCCGCGCCCGCGCCCGCGCCCGCGCCCGCGCCCGCGCCCGCACCTCACCGACCCGGTGACCGATGGCTCACTGGCCTGGAGTGTCCCCATCCTTGCCGCGAAGGCGCGCTTCGGCGCCGTCGAGCCAGGCGGTGCAGTGGTCGGCGAGGGCCTCGCCGCGCTCCCAGAGCCGCATGCTCTCTTCGAGCGCCACCTGGCCGGACTCCAGGCGGCTGACGATGCCGACGAGTTCGTCGCGGGCCTGCTCGTACGACAGGTCCGCCACGTCGGCCAGGTCTTGCGAAGGGGTTCCCACGGGGCGACCCTACGCGACGGGCCACGCATCAGGCCGGCTCGGCGCTTTGCCTGGGTACGGTGGTCGCGTGGCCACGATCCGCACAGTGGTCGCGTGGCCAGGATCCGCGCTGAGGCCGGGTGGCCCCATCCGCGTCCGGCGCATTTCGTGCGCGGAAGGCGGCCGCGTCTGTGGACGACGGGAGGGGAGATGCTCGTGAGCGATGCTGTCTCGAGGCGAGCGACGATCGGGGTGGCGGTGGCCGGGGTATTGCTGATCAGCAACGTGCTCCTCCCCATGCTTCCCGGACTGCTGGCGTTCGCGCTCTTGCCATTCGCGTTCGTCGCTGGGACGAAAGCGCGGGGAAAGTCGAAACGTGCCTGGCGTGTCGCGTCGGTGGGCTTCCTGACGTGCGTGGTGCTATCCGCGGTGCAGGTGGTGCTCCTGATCTCCGTCGGCGAGGCAGTGGCGACGCTCTGATCCTCGCCCGTGGGCGGGAAGTGGCGGCGGGGTGCTGGGGTTTTGCGTGCGGATGCTGCCCGTGGGCGGGAAATGGCCGGATGCGAGACCTCCGCCAGTCGGTCAGCCCGCCAGTCGGTCATCCCGCCAGCCGGCTCAGCCGGCGACGCGGACGCCGAAGTCGCCCTCGGCCACCCGTACGCGCAGTAACTCCTCCACCTCGA
>JBDIAS010000065.1:0-17007 GCA_039812465.1 Austwickia sp.
AAAGCCCCAGCACCCCCCGTGCACTTCCCGCCCACGGGCGGCAACGGTACGGAAAGCCCCAGCACCCCCCGTGCACTTCCCGCCCACGGGCGGCAACGGTACGGAAAGCCCCAGCACCCCCCGTGCACTTCCCGCCCATGGGCGGCAACCGCACGCCATCACCAGGGCAAACGCGGCCACTTCCCGCCCACGGGCGGAGAATGCCCGCCGCCGCGGGGCAACCCGTCAGGCGGGGCGCTGCTCGGTGACGACCCCCGGCACGAAGTCGCCGTCGCCCGCGCCGGGCTGGCCCGGCAGCGCGGCCGACGCGACCGGCTCGGGGGTGCCCGGGTCGGGGTCCAGGGGATCCAGCGCGAACGGGTCGTCCTCGGCGCCCGCCCCGGCCGTCGGGGCGGCGGGCGGGATCACCGCGCCGGTCAGCACGCCGTCGGCGGTGAGCGCGAGCGCCTGGTACGCCTGCTCGGGCGGCAGATCGAGCACGGCCGAGACCTCTGGCGGGCGCATTGACTCGAACACCGCGTAGACGAGATGGCTCAGCAGCCAGGCCACGGCCAGCGCGGCGAAGATCCGGACCATCATGGCGTCGAACGCGAGCGCCGAGTCCAGGTACTGCAGCACGCTCGGCACGCTCATCAGCGCCGCGAAGAGCACGACGACCGCGAACGGGACGCCCTCGGGCCGCGTCTCGACGATCAGCTGCCTGCCGGCGGCCTCCGGCTCGCCCTTGGCGCCCTTCTTGCCCTTCTTCCCGCGTTTGCCCTTGCCCTTCGGCTCGTCGGGCGCGTCGAGCTCTGCGTCGGCGTCACGCCGCCGTGACTTCCTGGACATTCACCACCCCTGCGGTCACGAGCGTGAGCGCTCCGCCCAGCTCGGCATAGGACAGGACGGGCAGCCGCGGAGAGGTCGCCTCGAAGAGCCGCCGCACCGGAAGGCGCAACGGCTGGGCGCACACCATGACGGCCGGCTCCCCCGCGGCCTCGGCGGCGGCAGCGATGCGCGCCGCCTCCAGGGCCAGACGTTCGGACAGCACCGGGTCGAGCATCAGGAACGTCCCGGAGTCCCCGGCCCGCAGGCACTCCAGGAGGCGCTGCTCCAGCAGCGGGTCGAAGGTGATCACCGGCAGCGTGCCGTCGGCGGCGTGGGCGGTCGCGATCGCCGCGCCCAGCGCGCCGCGCGCGGATTCCACCAGCCCGTCGGCGTCGAGGCTGGTCTTGGCCCGCATCGACATCGCCTCGAAGATCCGCACGAGGTCCCGGATGCACACCCGCTCGGCGAGCAGCGCCTGCAGGGTGCGCTGGATCTCCCCCAGGGAGAGGGGCTGGGGGGTCAGCTCCTCGATCACCACGGGGTGGGTCTGCTTCACCATGTCGACCAGCATCTTGACGTCCTCGCGGCCGAGCAGCTGGGCGGCGTACGTGCGCACCACCTCGGCCATGTGCGTGGTCACCACGGAGCTGCGGTCCACGACGGTGGCGCTGGCCAGCGCGACGTGCTCGCGTAGCTCGGCGGGCACCCATTTGGCGTCGAGCCCGAAGACGGGCTCCTTGGTGACCATGCCGGGCAGGCCGTCGAGGTCGTCCCCGATCGCGAGCACCATGCCGGCGGGCGCCTGCCCGCGCGCGACCTCGACGCCGTGCACCTTGATCGCGTAGTGCCGCGGGGGCAGGTCGAGGTTGTCGCGCGTACGGACGAGGGGGACGACGATCCCGATCTCCTGGGCCAGCTTGCGGCGCAGCGCCCGCACCCGGTCGAGCAGGTCCCCGCCGGTCGAGGAGTCCACGAGGTCGATGAGGTCGTACGCGAGCTCCAGCTCCAGCGGCTCCACGCGCATGTCCTGCGCGATGGCCATCGGGCTGTCCTTCTGCGGCTCGGTGGGCAGCTCCGGCTCGACCTCTTCGACCGGGACCTGCTCGGTGGGGTCCGGGATGCGGAAGCCCAGCAGCAGCGTGAGCGCGCCCATGATCACGAACGGCATGGTCGGCAGGCCGGGCACCAGGCCGATCGCCAGCACGGCGCCGGCAGCGATCCGGATGGCCTGGCGCTGCTTACCGAACTGGCTGAGCAGGTCGGTGCCCATGTCGTTCTCGGTCGTGGCCCGGGTGACGATGAGGCCCGTCGAGATCGATAGGAGGAGCGCCGGGATCTGGGAGACCAGGCCGTCGCCGACGGAGAGCAGGGAGTACGTCTGTACGGCCTCGCCGACCTCCATGCCGCGCTGCATCACGCCGATGATGAGGCCGCCGACGAGGTTGACGATCGTGATGACGATCGCGGCGATCGCGTCGCCCTTGACGAACTTGGAGGCGCCGTCCATCGCCCCGTAGAAGTCGGCCTCGGAGGCGACCTCCTTGCGGCGGCGTCGGGCCTCGTTCTCGTCGATGAGCCCCGAGTTGAGGTCGGCGTCGACGGCCATCTGCTTGCCGGGCATCGCGTCGAGGGTGAACCGGGCGGCGACCTCGGCGACGCGGCCGGCGCCGTTGGTGATGACGACGAACTGGATGACCATCAGGATGATGAAGATCACCAGGCCGACGACGAGGCTGCCGCCGACGACGAAGTGGCCGAACGCGTTGATGACCTCACCGGCGTAGCCGTCGAGGAGCACGAGCCGGGTGGCCGCCAGGTTCATCGCGAGGCGGAAGAGCGTCGCGATCAGCAGCAGCGACGGGAACACCGCGAAGTCCAGCGGCTTGGTGACCGCGAGGCTGACCAGCATGATCAGGATCGACAGCGTGATGTTGAAGGTCAGCAGCACGTCGAGCAGCGCCGCGGGCATCGGGACGACCATCATCACGACGATGCCGATGATGACGGCCGGCACGCCGATCTGCGCCACTCGATTCGACTTCACGACACCTCACGGAAAAAGCTGCAGGCCCTGACTGGTGACCATTCGGCAGGGCCTCAACCGACCTGAGCGGGCCGCTGCCCGCCCCCCGGAGTCCCCGCGGCTGCGGCACCGGCCGATCCGGGCGACGTACCCTCGTCCTGCGCCACCGTGGGGATCCCTAGCGCCGCGTCCGAGAGGTCCTCCCCGAGGTCCAGGCCCGGCTCCGCAGCGATCGGGCTCTCATGCTCTCCACCGCTCGTGCCCATCTCGTCGAGGTAGAAGACGAACGCGATGACCTGCGCGATCGCGTCATAGAGGGGCGGCGGGATGTAGTGGTCCACCTCGCACAGCTTGTAGAGCAGCCGGGCGACGATGGGGTCGCGGACCAGCGGCACCTGCGCGGCCTCGGCCTCCTGACGGATCCGCGCCGCCAGGTAGCCCGCCCCCTTGGCGACCACCTGGGGAGCCCCGCCGCCGGGCTCGTACTTCAGGGCCACCGCGACATGGGTCGGGTTCACCATCACCACGGTGGATTCGCCGACGGCGGCCATCATCCGCCGCCGGCCCATCTCCCGGGCCTTCTGCTTCATCGCGGACTTCAGGTGCGGGTCGCCTTCTTGCATCTTGTGCTCGCGCTTGACCGCGTCCTTCGTCATCTTCAGCGACTTGTCGACCCGCCGCTTCTCCATCACGAAGTCCGCGGCGGCGATCACGAGGCCGGTGATCGCGATGAGCCGGATGATGTTCATGGCGGAGTCCTCGGCGACGGCCAGGATGCTGTCCAGCGACCACCGCCCCGTGCCGGTGATCTGCGCGACGACGCCGCTCGCGACGAGGTAGGCGACCAGCCCGAACACCACGAACTTGATCAGCGTCTTGGTCAGCGTCCACATGCCCTGCTGCCCGAACATGTTCTTCAGGCCAGGGACCGGGTTGAGCTTCTTCCACTTCGGCTTGAACCGCTTGGGTGACACGTGCAGCCCGCCCTGCAGCACGTGCCCGGTCACGCCGAGGACCATGCAGGCCAGGACGAGAGGCCCGATCGTGCGAGCGAAGCCCGTCAGCACCGTACTGAAGAGCGAGGTGACGTCGGCCGCCACCGGCTTCGCGGCAAACCGGGGCACTTCCCGGATCAGCGCGTCGAAGAGCTCGTGCAGGGAGCCCACGGTGTAAGGACCCAGCACCACGAAGACGAGGACGGTCAGCCAGGCGGACAGGTCCGGCGTCTTCGGGATGTTGCCCTCGTCGCGGGCTTCCTTCCGGCGCTTCGCTGTCGGTTTCTCGGTTTTGGAATGCTTGTCCTCGGCCACGGCTTCACCCCCCGAAGACCCGGTGCAGGGGGGCGTAGTCCTCCAGGATCCGCTCGACGAGCAGCCCCACGGCCGCCGGCAGCAGCGAGACCGTGATGCTCGCGAGCGAGACGGTCAGGAGCGTCTTGACCGGAAAGGCGAGCTGGAACACGTTGAGGCTCGGCACGGCCCGGCTCACCAGACCGAGCGCCAGGTCGGCGATGAACAGCACCACGAGGATCGGCCCGGCGATCTCGATGGCGGCGACGAAGAAGGTGCCCAGGTTGTCCGCCAGCAATTGCGCGGCCGTGCCCAGGTTGACGTTCTGCAGCGGCACGACCTCGAACGAGGTGAGGACGCCGCGCAGCAGCAACAGGTGGCCGCCGGAGGTGAAGAGCAGCGTGATGCCGACCAGGTTCTGGATCCGGCCGAAGACGCCGGACTGGTGGTTGGTGATCGGGTCGAGCATCTGGCTCATCGTGAACATCGAGAAGAGGTCCACGAGGTCGCCGGACGCCTGCACCGCCGCGAACAACATGAGCGCGACGAAGCCGAGCATCGCGCCGGCCAGGATCTGCAGCGCGGCCGCGGAGATCAGGCTGCCGAGGTCGCCCGGCGGGGCCTTGTCGGCGAGCGTCGGGGTCAGGGCGAGCGCCAGCGCCGCCGCCAGCCCCCCGCGGATCCGCATCGACACGCTGCGCGAGGAGAACGGCGGGGCGATCGCCAGGAAGGCCATCGCCCGCGCCATCACCAGCAGGAAGGTCAGCAGATACCCCTCCGCGAAGGTCAGGGTCATGTCGCCAGCAGGATCGGTATCTGCTCGAACAACTGTCGGGTGAACGTCACCATCTCGCCCATCATCCAGTTGCCGACCAGCAGCAGGACGATCGCGACCGCGATGACCTTGGGGACGAACGTGAGCGTCATCTCCTGCACCTGGGTCACCGACTGGAGCAGCGAGATCAAGAAACCGATGACCAGGCTGACCAGCAGGATCGGCCCGGCGATCTTCGCCCCGAGGATCATGGCCTGCACGGCGACATGCATGACCTCGTTGTCGGTCATCGCGGGCTCACCCCGCCTGCTTGCGTGGGCATGGCGCTACCGATAACTCGTGACGAGGGCGGTCGTGATCAGGGTCCAGCCGTCGACCATCACGAACAGGAGCAGCTTGAACGGCAGGGAGATCATGATCGGCGGCAGCATCATCATTCCCATCGACATCAGGACAGAGCTCACCACGAGGTCGATGACGAGGAACGGGATGAAGATGACGAAGCCGATGATGAAAGCGGCCTTCAACTCGGAGATGATGAACGCCGGCACCAGCGTCTTGAAGTCCGTGTCGGCCTTGTTCGCGGGCTGCTCCGACTTGCTCAGCTTGATCATCGTCTGCAGCTCGGCGTCGCCGGTGTGCTCGGCCATGAACAGCTTCAGCGGCTCGCCGCCGCGCTCGATGGCCTGGTCGTACTGAATCTCGTTCTTCGTCCACGGCTGCACGCCCTGGTCGTACATCTGGCTGATCGTCGGGCCCATGATGAACAGGCTGAGGAAGAGCGCGAGGCCGGTGAGGACCTGGTTCGGCGGGATCGTGGGCGTGCCGAGCGCGTTGCGGGTCAGCGACAACACCACGGCGATCTTCGCGAACGACGTGGTCAGCAGCAGGAGCGACGGCGCGATCGACAGGATCGTCATCAGGATGATGATCTGGATGACCTGGTTGCGGTCGCCGGTCCCGTCGCCGACCCGCACGGTGATGCCGGAGCCGTTGTCGAGGGTGGGCGCGGCGGGCGCGGTCGGTCCGTCGGGCGCGGGGACCGCAGGAAGCGGACGAGCCGGTATGGGCTGCGCGGCCTGTATGGGCTGCTGCGCGGCGGGCACGGCGTGGGCCACGGGGGCCATGGCGACCGTCTGCACGGGCACCGACGCCACGGCGGGTGCCGACCACCTGGCGCTCACCGCGTCAAGGGCGGGTCCGAGCGCCAGCAGGAAGCCGGCAAGCAGGACCGCCGCGAGCGCCATCCGCTGACGGGCGCGCAGCGGCCTGCGGAGGAATCTCTCACCCACGGTGCCTCCCCCGCCGGCTGTCCGGATCCGGCCCCTGGGCAGGGGCGCGCCACTGGTTCTGCCACGCGCCGCCGTTGCCCAGCGCGGCGGCAGCGCTCACGCGGCCTAGCGCGGAGGAGAAGAACGAGCGATCCTGCGGCCCGCTCGACTCGGCGCCACCGAGCCGGCCAGACTGACCGGGTTGCCCGGCCACCGCGACGGTGCCGGTCGATGCGGAGTCCTGGGAGAGCGCGGGGTCGGCAGGGTCGAGCGAGCCCAGCAGGTTCACCTGGCCGTCCGTGACGCCCAGCACGAGGACGTCCGAGCCCACCTGCACGACGTGGAGGTGCGCGTTGCGGGTCAGCGGCTGGCGGTTCAGGACCGTGACCGGGACCTGAAGGTGCGTGCGGCCCGTCAGCAGGCCCTGGCGCCGGCTCACCCAGCGCGCGACGAAGACCAGCAGCCCCAGCACCAGCGCCAGGGACAGCGCCATCCGCAGCAGGAGGACGAACGTGTTGCCGTCGCTCATGGCACCCCCGACCAGGACCGGCGGATCATGCGCTCACCTGCGCGGCGGTCTCCGGGGTGACGATCTCGGAGATCCGCACGGCGAACTCCTCGTCCACGACCACGACCTCGCCGTGGGCGATCAGCTTGCCGTTGACCATGACGTCCACCGGCGCGCCCGCGGAGCGGTCCAGCTCGATGATCGAGCCGGGGATCAAGCCGAGGATCTGGTGGACGGGCATGCGGGTGCGGCCCAACTCCACGCTGACGCCCATCATCACGTCGCGCAGGAGGTCGATGCGTCGAGGGTCGATCGAGTACGTGAACGGTCCCGTGAGGGGCGCGAGGGTCATGACCGGCGCATCGGTCGGCCCGCGCGGATCCCGCGGCGGCGGGGGCACGTACACCGCGTTCGCCATACCGTCCATGACGGCCGCCGGGTCGACCATCGTCGCGGCAGCGGCGACGGGGGCGCCCAGCGCGGGGCCGGCCGCGGCGTCGTCCTCGACCGCGACGGAGCCCGCCGGGTCGTCGGCGGACGCCTCGATGTCGCCGCCGCCTCCCGAGCCCTCATCCTCGGCCGCCTCCTCGGAGGACGACTCGTCGGCGTCCTCCCCGTTGTCGGCGGCTTCCGCCTCCGCCTCCGCGATGGCGGCCGCCAGCTGGGCCGCGGCCCCCTGGCCCGTGGCCTTCGCGGGCAGCGTGAGCAGCATCGCGGCCAGCGTCTGGCCCTTGAACAGTCCGACCACCGTGCACTCGTCGGCCTTGTCCAGGACGTCGAACGCGTCGGTCATGTGGATCTGACCCTGCGTGAAGTCGCCGAGCGACTCCTTCAGCGGCACCAGCGCCTCGGTGAGCGCCGCGGTCCACAGCGTCCGCGCCTCGTTGCGGTCGAAGACCTCCCCGTTGGCGTGGTCGATCAGCCCCGTCACGATCAGGATGATCGAGCCCACGTTGCCGGCGTTCTTCAGCACCGACTCGACGCCGTAGGCCCCACCGGGCAGGGACAGCGTGGTCGCCTGAATCGCGGTCAGCGGCTCGATCGTGAGCTCGTCGCTGTCCGCAAAATGGCTCGGGAGCGCCGCGGCCGCAGCGAGCAGCGCGGCGTCGAGGTCCTGGTTCGTGTCAGACATCGGGTCTTTCCTTCGCGGCAGGGGTGGTCGGTCGGTGGGTCTACAGGGCCACGATCTGGCAGGCCAGCCGCGTCCCGTGGCTCCCCGGGACTGCCGTGGCCACGGGGATCCCGTCGGCGCTCAACGTCAGTGGCTGGTTCGTGGGGTGACGCAGCGGCAGGACGTCGCCGACCTCCAGGTCGAGGATCTCCCCGCTGGTCAGTTGGATCTCGTGGAAGGCGACGGTGACCGCCACCGGAACGTCGTTCATACGGTGGTTGAGCGCCTCGACGGCCGCGGCCTGCGGGCCCGTGAGCTCAAGGGTCGGCTTCTCCTTCAGCACGTCGAGCATCGGCTGCACGCTCGACACCGGCATGCAGAGCGTCGCTGTGGACGTCAGGTCGCCGATGCGGATCTCGAAGTTGGAGACCACCATCGGGTCCTGCGGCGGCGCCAGCTGCAACAGCTGCACGTCGGACTCCAGCGACTGGACCGTCGCCTTCACCTGGGCGAGGGTGTCGAAGGCGTATGTGAGCTCGCGCACGATGCGCTGCACGAGGTTGCGGATCAACCCGGCCTCGATGTCCGAGAGCCCCCGGCTGGGTTGCTCGTCGGTGCCGGGGCCGCCCAGGAGGCGGTCGATGATGCTCATCACGACGGTCATCGGCATCTGGAAGACGCCGTCCCCGCCCATGGGGGCGAACTCGACCACGGCGAGCAGCGACGGGTTCGGCAGGTTGCGGGAGTACTCGTCGTACGTCAGCTGTTCGACCTCGTCGAGGCCGCAGTGCACGACCATGCGCAGCGTGGTCGACAGCACCGTCGCCATCTGCCGGGCAAACGTCTCGTTGACCATCTGCAGCGCCCGGACCTGCTCACGACTGAACCGGTTAGGGCTCTTGAAGTCGTAAAGGGTCGGGGTGCTCACGATGCCTCAGATCGGCCGGAATCGTCTGCTCCTGAGACGATCCCGGCGGCCGGGCGGGGGCTGGCGCCCTGGTGGGGGCCGGTGTGCGGGGCAGGCGCGGCGGCCGCGGTGAAGGGGTGCATCACGGCCTCCCCTCACTGCATGACGAAGTCGGTGAAGTACACCCTGATGACGTCGCCCTCGTACCGTTCGCCGACCTCCTTGGTGAGCGCGTCGCGCGCCTTGTCCTTGTTCTCGGGCTTGAGGAGCTGGTCCATCGTGTAGTGGCCCAGCACGTCGATGGCGGCGTCGCGGGCCTTGGACCCGTCGAAGGCCTTCAGCGCCTTCTCGCCGCCCGCCTTCGCGGTCGCTGCCTCGCTGAGCTGGAGGCTGAGCTTCATCTTCAGGTACTTGCCGTCCATCAGGTTCAGCGTCATGTCGTCCTCGAGGGCCACGATCGCGCCGGGCGCCGTGGCCGGGTCCTTCGCGGGCTCGGAGGGTCCGAGCAGCATCTTGAAGACGAGCCCGGCCGCGATCAGCACGACCACGGCGGTCCCGACGATCACGAGGAGCATCTTCTTCTTGCCGCCCGAGCCCTCGGCCTCGGCGGTCTCTTCTTTGTCCTTGGCCATGTCTTCTCCTAGGGGGCGCTCGTCGCGACCGGGGACGGGGAGGCGATCGGGGTCTGCGGGGAGGTCTGGGAAGCCAGCACGACGATGGCGACCCGCCGGTTGCGGGCCTTGCCCACCTCGGTGGAGTTGGTGTCGATCGGCTTGTACTCTCCGTAGGCCGACAGGTTCAGGCGGGTCGGCTCCAGGCCGTCGGTGATCATGCGCTGCAACACGCTCGAGGCGCGGGCCTGCGACAGCTCCCAGTTGGAGGGGAACTGCGCGGTCCTGATCGGCACGTTGTCGGTGTGTCCCTCGATCGCGATCCGGTTGGGCAGCCGTTGCACGCTCGGGGCGATGAGGTCCAGCACCTTCGCTCCGTCGGGGCGCAGGGTCGCCTGGCCGACGTCGAAGAGCACCCGGTCGGTGATGATGTTGATCACCAGGCCGCGCTCGTCGACCTGCATCTGCACCATGTCGGTGAGGCCCTTCTCGGCCAGCTCGGCACGGATCTGGTCGCGCAGCTTCTGGAGGTTGGCCTGCTCCTGCTTCGCGGCCGCCTGCTGCTGCAGGGCCGCCTGCCCGGCCTTCATGACCCCGTCGGCGGGCGCAACCACCGCCTGGGTGTTGTCCGGGGGCTTCACACCGGTGGCGATGCCGTCGGTGCCGCTGTTGATGCCGGTCTTGCCCTGGACCGCCAGGTTGCCGGCGCCGCCGAACGCCGTGTTGGCGCCCTGGGCGAACTCGATGAACTTCGCCTGGTCCACCTTGCTGATCGCGAACATCACGATGAAGAGGGCCAGCAGGAGGGTCAGCATGTCGGCGTAGGAGATCATCCACCGCTCGTGGCCGCCGCCGTGCTCCTCCTCCTCGTGGCCTCTGCGCTTCTTCTTGGGCTCGGACATCAGGCGGCCTTCGCTTCCTTGCCGCCCTTCGCGGCGGCAGAGGCCGGCAGCGAGGAGCGCAGCTTCTGCTCCACGACCCGCGGCGAGGTGCCGGCGGCGACGGCGAGCACGCCCTCGACGACCATCTCCATGTTCTTGACCTCGAGCTGGCTGAGGCGCTTGAGCTTGATCGCGATGGGCAGCCACAGGCCGTTGGCGATGAACACGCCCCACAGGGTCGCGACGAACGCGGAGGCGATCATCTCGCCGAGCGCGGCGACGTCGTCGAGGTTGCCGAGGGCGTGGATGAGACCGAGGACCGCGCCGACCACACCGATGGTGGGGGCGTAGCCGCCCATGGCCTCGTAGAAACCGATCGCGATCTTGTCCTCGTCCTTCTTGGAGTCGATGCGCATCATCAGGAGCTCTTCGATCTCCGCGGCGTCCGTGCCGTCGACGGTCATCTGGATGCCCTCTTTGAGCAGCGGGTGATCGATCTCCTTGGCCATGTCCTCCAGGGCCAGCAGGCCCTCGCGGCGGGCGCGGTCGGCCATCTTGACGATGACGTCCACGAGGCCGCTGCCGTCGGGCGGCGCGGCGCTGAACGCGCGCGGCAGGCCCTTGAGCGCGGTGCCGTACTCCGAGAAGAGGATGCCGCCGGCCGCGGCGCCGAAGCCGCCGACGAAGATGAGCACCAGAGGCGCGATGAGCAGCAGGTGGCCGAGCGAGACGCCGTCCAGGATGGCGGTGATGAAGACGGCGGCGGTGCACACGCCCACCCCGATGGCGGTTCCAAGATCCACGTCAGCGCTCCGTCGTCGTCACCGAGTGCAGCCGCACCGGGGAAGGGGCAGGGGCCGCAGCGGGCGGCGTCGTCGACGCCTGCAGCACCGCGGCTCGGAACTGGCAGACCTCCGCGACGATCTCCTGCACGGTCTCCGCAACGACGTACTTCGTCCCGCTCACGAGGGTCACCACGGTGTCCGGCGTCGCCTCGACCCGCTCGATGAGATCGGGGTTGAGGGCGAACGTGGTCCCGTTTCGCCGAGTGACAGTGATCATGAACCGTTCCATCCGTGGGGTCTGGGTCAAGGGTGCCGGGCCAGTCGTGGGCCGGCAGTGGGCCGCACGTCGTGCGGCGGCCGTGGCGTGGCCTGCACGGTCCTATCGACAGTGCGGTGGGTGAACTGAGTTGGCGCACATGGCAAAGCGCCCACCCTGTGGCGGGTGAGCGCCGTGCCGGGCATACGAAGATGCCGGGGTGAACGCGCTGGTCACGGCCTTTCGGCCGCGATCATCAGCGCTTCATCGAGATGAGGTCGGAGAGCACCTCGTCGGAGGTCGTGACGACCTTCGAGTTCGCCTGGAAGCCGCGCTGGGCGACGATCAGGTTGGTGAACTCCTGGGCGAGGTCGACGTTGGACATCTCCAAGGTGCCGGACTCGATCGTGCCGCGCCCGCCGCTGGCGGCCTGGCCGATGTCCGGCACGCCCGAGTTGGTGGTCTGGCGGTACATCGAGCCGCCGACCTTCTCCAGCCCGGGCGGGTTGTTGAACGTCGCCATCGCGATCTGCCCGAAGACGCGCTTGGTGCCGTCGGAGAAGGCCCCGACGAGCTTGCCGTCCGGGTTGATCTGGAAGGACTCCATGGCGAGGTTGTCCGCGGTGGTCTCGATGTCGCCGTCTTCACCGCCCATGAAGGTCGCCCAGTCCCCGGCCGGGTCCGCGGCGGCGAGCGCGGAGGGCAGCTTGATGCCGATGGCCTTCGGCAGGGGGTCCCCCGCTGCGAGGGGGGTTGTCCCGTCGGCGTCCAGGAGAAGGTTCTTCGTCAGCATGTCCGAGACAGCGTCCTTGAAGGGCACCGTGCCGTCGAGGGCCTCGCCCGAAGCGTACTGGTAGCCCAGAACGTAGGACCCGTTGCTCGTCACCAGGTTGCCGTCGGTGTCGAAGTTGAACGCGCCGTTGCGCGTGTAGAAGTTCGCGCCCGCCTTGTCGACGATGAAGAACCCGTCGCCCTGGATCGCCACGTCGGTGGTCTGGTTGGTGACCTGCAGGCCGCCCTGACTGAAGATGTTGGTGATCGCGCCGAGCCGCACGCCGAGGCCGACCTGCGCCGGGTTGATGCCACCGACGCCAGGGCCGCCGCCGGCGGCGGGAACTGGGGCCGACGCGCCGCGGATGATCTGGGACAGGTTGTCCTCGAAGACCACGCGGCCGGTCTTGAAGCCGAACGTGTTGACGTTGGCGATGTTGTTGCCGACCACGTCGAGCATGGTCTGGTGCATCCGCAGGCCGGAGACGGCCGAGTACATCGAACGGAGCATGAGTTTCCTTCGGGTCGGAGCCTTGATCAGGCCGGTGCTACCAGCGGGGGACGAACAGTGCCGAGGCGGTGGGGGGTGATCGCTCAGGCCGAGGGAGAGTTGGTGGCGCCGTCCGTGGCGTCCGACGATGAGTTCGTGCCGGCCGGGTCGCTCGCCGAGTCCTTCGCCTCATCGCGCGGGGCGGGGCTCGGGGCGGCGTTCACTGCGGCCTTGACACTGGTCACGTCGTTGTAGGGGACGTCCTTGCCCCCGACAGACAGGATCGGCCCGGTGCCGTCGAACCTGACCGATTCGACGACGCCCTCCGCGGTCTTGTCCGGGTCGTTGGGGTCGGCGGCGTAGACGACCGTGCGCCCGACGAGGCCCACCGAGGAGGAGATCCGTTGCTCGGCAAGCATGCTCGTGTACGTCTTGATCATCTCTTCGTTGGACTTCGCCATCGCGTTGATCCGTTCGACCATCGACAGGGTCGCAGTCTGCTGCATCAGCGCGGAGGTGTCGGTCGGCTTCGTGGGGTCCTGATACTTGAGTTGAGCCACCAGCAGCTTGAGGAACATCTCCCCGTCGAACTCGCTCGGCTTCTTGCCGCTCGTGTTCTTGCCGGCCATACCCTCCATCCCCGGCGACGGCGTGGTGACGAGCGTGGGGCGGCCGTTCTTGTCCAGGACGATGTTGCCGTCCTTGTCCTTGAGGTAGGACGTGGTCGGTGCCTTGTACGCGGTGCCGTCGATGGTCACGCCGCCCTTGGACGAGGGATCCCACGTCCACTGGCTCAGGTCATTGGTAACGGTCATCGAATTCCTCACATGTGAAGGTCGAGCGGTCCGGCCTCGTGGGCGGGGCCGCGGTCACCGGGGATAGTCGGAGAAGTCCGGCTGGGATCGTTGTCGTCGGCGGGGGCGTCGCCAGCTGAAGCTCCGGGGCCACCGTCACCGCGCTGCGCGCGGAGGAAGGCTTCGGACGCCTCGTCCTGCCGGCCGCGCGGGTCCTGCCAGGTCGAGCCGTCGTCGACGTCGAGGGACTTGGCGGAAAGGCCGGCGTCCGCCAGCTGCTGGCGCAGCTGGTCCATGTTCTGGCGCAGCATGTCGCGCGCGGAGGCGTCGGCCGCGGCCATCTGCACCACGACCTCCCCTGCGGTGATGCTGACGTGCACCCGGACCCGGCCGAGGCTCGCCGGGTCGAGCTGGAGGTCCACGTGGTAGCTGCCGTCGCGGCGCTGCACCACCGGCGCCAGCGCCGCCACGACCTGCGTGTGCACCGGCGTCGCGACGTGCCCGGCAGGCGCGGCCGCGCTGTGGGTGCTGCTCGGCGCGTGGGCCGGCGGCGCAGGGGTGGGAGCGGCCGCGGGAGCGTCGGTACGGATCGGGGCGGCCACGTCGTTCGCGGACGGGGCGTCCGCGGGGCGGGTCGCCGCGTTCGGCAGGCCGGCAGCGTTCGCTGCGAGCAATGCGTCGGTCGGGGCCTGCGAGGCACCACCCGGCGTTGAGGCGTTGCCCTTCGCGAAGGCGGCCTCGGTCGCCGGCGCGCGCGTCGGTGCGACGGTCGCGGGGGCGCCCGACTGCGGGTCACCGGCCGGCTCGGCGCCCGGCTGAGGCGAGGCCGCTGGGGCGGCAGAGGGGTCCGCGGGATCGGCAACACCCTGCAGCACGCGGGCAACGTGCGCCTGATCAGCCGCCGCGGCAGCGGTCACAGTTCGCGCCACGGCGAGGCCTTCGGCCGTGCCTGGGTCGCTCGGCACGACCGTGGCGGGGATCTCTCCGGTCGCGGTGCCAGCCTGTGGCAGCGGCGCCTCGGCATAGGGACGGGCGCCTCCCACGGCGATGCCGCGTGCGGCGGCGTGCGCAAGGGTGGCGACGTCCGGCTGGGCCGTCGCTGCGCCGCTCGGAGCTTTCGTGGCAGGGGCGCTGGCAGGAAGGTCGATGACCTGTGGCGACGTGCTCGGCAGCCCAGCACCGGGGAGCACGGGTTCCGCAGGAAGGGCTCCGCCCGGCGTGAGCAGCGGCTGGGGCGAGGCGATACCCGCCGGCGCAGCGGTGCCGGCCGGCATCGAGGCGACGGCCGGGGACTGAGTGGCCGTCTGCGGTGGCTGGACGGTGTCGGTCTGAGTGACGGCGGCCTGCGCGGCCGAAGTCGCGGCAGCCAGCCCGGTGGCGGTGAGGGCCAACGCCGCCTGCGTGGCGGCGGCGCGCTCCGACGCGCTGGCCGGCACGGCCTGCGAGCGAGGCTCCGGCAGCTGGCTATTCGCCTCCAGGGCGCTCGCGTTCGTCGCCGCGGCGCCGAGGTCGGCCGAGCTCGGGAGGTCCGGGACCTGTGCGCCCCCGGGCGCCGCCGCGTCCGGACCGGTGCCGACCAGCGCGCTCGTGCTCGCCACCGCGGCGATCGAGACCTCGGCGGCCCCCGGCGCGGAGCCGTCGATCGTGATCCCCTCCGACGCGCTGAAGGGCGCCGCCGCCGGATCCGACCCAGCGGACACGGCCGGCGCGGCGGGCTGAGCCAGTGTGGACGGGTCCACGGGGACCACGCCCTCGGTGGAGGAGCGGCCGGGAGCTGGGCCGGGCCGGCCCGCAGGGGTGGACGGCGGGGTCGCGCTGGGGGTGAGCGCCTGGGCAGCCTTGGGCGCGCGGGCCGCCGCGGCGCCGACGGTCGTGATCGCCTCGTGGCGGGCGGACTCCCGGCGGGCGGGTGCATCCTGGCGCCACTTCTCGCGCAGCCGCGAGCGCAGCGCGTCGCCGAACTCGGCGCCGCCGTCCTTTCCCGTGTCGCGCGGAGCGTCCCGGTCCGGCCGGGCCGAGCCGGCGCGAAGGACCGCGTCCAGGAGCGTCGTCACCCGCATGGTCATGCAAACACCCCCGAGCGGCTCAGGGCCGGGTCGGCCATGATCCGCTTCACGTAGTTCTTGGTCTCGGCATAGGGGGGCACTCCCCCGTACCGTTGCACGGCGCCCGGACCCGCGTTGTACGCGGCGAGCGCCAGCTCGGTGGAGCCGAACGTCTTCAGGTGGTCGCGGAGCAGCCGGGCGGCGCCGTCGACGGCCTGCGCCGGGTCGAGCGCATTGACGCCGAGGCCGCGGGCCGTTGCGGGCATGATCTGCATGAGCCCCTGGGCGCCGGCGTGGCTCACGGCCTTGGGGTTGAACGCGCTCTCCTGCTTGGCCACCGCCGCCAACAGGGTCGCCGGGACGCCGTACTTGGCCTGCGCGGAGGCGAACAGCGCCGCGTACTGGGCGGGCGCCTGCGACAGCGCGGAGCCGGCCGGGGCCGAACCCCCGGCGGAGACCAGCGAGGCCGCGGGGGCGTCCGAGATCACCCGGCGGATCGCGACGGGGGTCTCGTAGACGCTTTGGATCTTGACCTTCTCGCCCGGCTGCGGGGCGGCGATCATCTGGTTTTTGCCCACGTAGATCCCGATGTGGTCGACCGGGCTGCCGAACGCCACGAGGTCGCCGGGCTTGGCCTGGGCGAGGGAGGCCACCGGGACGCCCATTTTCGCCTGGTCGGCGGCGACCCGCGGCATCGTGATCCCGACGTCGCCGTAGGCCTTCTGGACCAGGCCGGAGCAGTCCAGACCCGAGGCGGACGTGCCGCCCCAGACATATGGGACGCCCAGGTACTTCTTCGCGGCGTCGACCGCGGCCGCGCCGCTCGCGCCCGAGGCGGCGGCCAGGGCGCCTGCGGTCGCCTTCGCCGTCGCGGCGGCCCGGACCGCGTTCGTGCCCGACGTGAAGGTGCCGCCACCGGCGCCCGGGGCGCCGGTCAGGTTGTACGGGGAGGTGTCGACGCCGCTCCACGGGAATTTGCCGCCGGTGAAGTCGTAGGTGTCGTACTTGCCGACCAGGTCCTGCAGCTTGTAGTTCCAGGCGGTCTTGCCGTTGAGGGCCCCGTCGGCCGTGATGATGCCCGGCTGCTGGGTGTTGCGTCCACCGAAGCGTGCCTTGATCTCCGCGATGCGCGCTTGCGCCGCCGCCATCCCGGACAAGTCCACACTCATCGGCGCCTCCTGAACGATCTGCCTGCCATACTCTCTTCGGCAGTTCGCTGGTCAGCGGCCAGCAATTCCGCAAACGCTTCCGAATCCACGCGCTCCACAAGCCTTTCCAGACCCTGGCTGCGGACCCTGGTGGCCTTGACATGCTCGCGGGCGCTGTCGGCCGCCTCGTGGGCGTCCACCACCCCCCGCTCCGCGCCGCGGACCATCGCAGCGGCGGATGCGTTCATCGCCAGCCGCCGGCGGAAGTCGGCCACATCGGTGGACTCCGGCGGGGCCACCCGCTCCTCGTACAGCTCGATCGTCTGCTCGAGCCGGAGCGCCGCGGCCCGGGTCGCGGCATTGGCCTTGGCCAACGCGCCCTTGGCGAGGTCTTCCTCCAGCGTGCGGATCCGCAGCAGCGTGCCGAGCTGCTTGCGCCGCGCTCCCCCTCCGGCCACGGCGCTCAGCCGGCGGCCGCGAGCTGGTGCAGCCACGCCCGCGTCTCGTCCACGGGGGTGAGGTCTTCGAGGTCCTG
>JBDIAS010000066.1:0-16913 GCA_039812465.1 Austwickia sp.
CGGCATTCCTCTCGAACGGTGTGTATGCAGGCAGACCCGCTACGCCTGATAGCGAGCCGTGCTCCAGCCGCCGTCGCCCCTCTCCTGGCGGCGGACCCCGTCCCCGCTGGCCCAGTGGGTGCCCTCGGTGGGGGCATCCCCCCGGTGGCCCCCCTCGGGAGAGCCGCTCTGCGAGATCGGCTCGGTGTCGCGGCCTTCCCGCCGGGGATCGGGCGTGCGGGGTTGGTTCATCGGGTGTCCTCCGTGGTCGCGGGGATCGAGAAGCGCGGTCGGCCTGCGGGCCGCTCCTGGGGTGAGGTCCGGTGGGCGTGATCGGCGCCGCCGGCGCCATCGTGGTGCATCGCGGCGCCGCCCGTCGCTCCGGCCGGATCGTGCGGCGCGTCGGCGGTCTCGTCGGCGGGGCCGCCGGGCTGCTTCCACCCGGGGGGCGTGGTGGGCAACTCGACGACGAAGGTGGCCCCGCCGCCCTGCGTCGGGCGCACGCCCACCCGACCGCCGTGGGCCGCCACGATGGCCAGGACGATCGCGAGCCCAAGGCCCGTCCCCCCGGAGGTGCGCCCCCGGGAGGGGTCCGTGCGGTAGAAGCGCTGGAACACGCGTTCCACGTCGGCTGGCGCGATCCCGCGGCCGTGGTCCCGGACCTCCAAGCGCAGGCGCGTCGCGGGTCCCTGCGCGGTGCCGTGCGCGGTGCCGGACGCGGGGTCGGGTGGCGGGGGCTGCGCCGGGTCGCGGCCCCAGGCGATCGCGCGGACCGGGCCCCGGCCGCGTCGCCGTCCCGGGGACCCGGCGTGCGCGTCGGGGGCGGTCGCCTGCGACGCGGGGTCGGGGCTCACGTAGCCGACCGCCACTTCGATCGGACTGCCGACGGGCGTGTGCTGGATCGCGTTGGCGACCAGGTTCGTGACGACCTGGCGCAGGCGGGACTCGTCGCCGATCAAGGTCGTCGGCGCCAGGTGATCCGCGCCGAGGGCGATCAGGCGGAGCGAGCGGCCGGGGTCGCGGGCCTTCGCGTCGCTCACCGCGTCAGCGGCCAGCACCGTCAGGTCGACCTCGCCCAGGCGCGGTGGCCGCTGGTTGTCCAGCCGGGCGAGCGTGAGGAGGTCGTCGACCAGGTCGGACATCCGGGTCGCCTCGTCCTCGATCCGGCGCATCGCCCCGGTCACGGCCTCCGGTGTCGGGACCGCCCCCTGGCGGTAGAGCTCCGCGTACCCGCGGACCGTCGCGAGGGGGGTCCGCAGCTCGTGCGACGCGTCGGTGACGAACCGTCGCATCCGCTCCTCCGAGGCCTCTCGGACCGCGAACGACGCCTCGATGCGGCCGAGCATCACGTTGAGCGAGCGGGACAGGCTGGCTACCTCGTCGTTCGCGATGTGTTCGGGGATGCGCCGGGTCAGGTCGCCGTTGGCGATCGCCGCCGCGGTGTCCTCCATCTCGCGCAGCGGCCGGAACGCCCGTTTGATGCCGTGCCAGCCCACGACGATGCACAGGCTGACCACCAGCAGGCCCACCACCAGCGTGATCGCCCGGAACTGCTCCATCGTCTCGTCCACGCCGCGCAGGGAGGTGGCGACGGCATAGGTCCCGGAACCGTCGGTCAGCGGCCCGGCGAGGACCTGCCAGCGCGGCTGCTGGCCCCCTTCCGAGAGCACGACGGTTGGCCTGGGGTCCCGCGCGCGGACCGCAGCCAGGGACAGGACGGGCAGTTCGGGGCCGAGTTCCTCCCCGACGGCCTTGCGCTGCAGCACGACCTTGCCGGCGGTGTCCATGAACACGACCGCGTACCCGCTCGGCATCGAGGGGCTGTAGATATGCCCGTCCGCGGCCAGGACCAGGCCCCGGGTGTCGGCGGCGTTCATGGCGGCGGCGCGCAGCCCGTCGTCCGTCCGGTCCATCAAGGAGCTGCGGATGAGGGCCTCGAGGGCGGTGCTGGTCAGCGCGAGAGAGGCGACCAGAAGCACCACCATGATGGCCACGAGGCGCCACGTGAGCGACCACGTCCGCAATGGCCGGATCGCTCGCTCGTGAGCGCGGCCCGCCCATTGGCGCACGTCGGTGGTCACGTGGGAGCCCCCGCTCAGGCCTGCTCAGGGGGGAGCCGCAGCACGTAGCCGACGCCGCGGCGCGTGTGGATGAGGTGGGGCTCTTCCGTGTCGATCTTGCGGCGCAGGTAGGAGATGTAGGACTCGACGATGCCCGCCTCGCCGCGGAAGTCGTAGTCCCACACGTGGTCCAGGATCTGGGCCTTGCTCAGCACCCGGTTCGGGTTGAGGAGCAGGTAGCGCAGCAGCTTGAACTCGGTGGGGGAGACGTCGATGACCCGGTTGCCGCGGCGGACCTCGTGGGAGTCCTCGTTGAGCTCGAGATCGTGGAACCGCAGGACCTCGTCCTCGGTCGCCTCGCCGCGGGTCCGGCGCAGGACGGCGCGGATCCGGGCGACGACCTCCTCCAGGCTGAACGGCTTGGTCACGTAGTCGTCGCCGCCGACGGTCAGGCCCTTCACCTTGTCGTCCACGCTGTCCCGCGCGGTCACGAACACGATGGGCATGTGGCGGCCGTCGTCGCGCAGTCGTCGCGTGACCGCGAAACCGTCCATGTCGGGGAGCATCACGTCGAGGACCACCAAGTCGGGCTGTTCGCGCACCGCCGTGGTGATCGCCGTGGCGCCGTCCGCCGCCGTGAAGACCTCGAACCCCGCGAACCGCAGCGACGTGGCGAGCAGTTCGCGGATGTTCGGTTCGTCCTCCACGACGAGGAGGCGCGCCTCGGGACTCATGCTGGTCACACCCTTCAGTCTGCGGGCGGATGCTGGGAGTTCGCTGGGTGCGAGCTAGCCGTGGGCTGCCCGAGCGACGTGTCAGGGGGCGGTCAGTGCGCGTCGTCGAGGAGGTCCGCGGCGTCGACGATCCGGTAGGCGTACCCCTGTTCTGCGAGGAAGCGCTGCCGGTGCGCCGCGTACTCGACGTCGACCGTGTCGCGCGCGACGACCGTGTAGAAGTACGCGGTCCGCCCGTCCGCTTTGGGTCGCAGCACCCGCCCGAGGCGCTGGGCCTCCTCCTGGCGGGAGCCGAAGGTGCCGCTGATCTGGATGGCGACCGCCGCCTCGGGCAGGTCGATCGAGAAGTTGGCGACCTTGCTGACCACGAGCGTGGGGATCGTGCCGGAGCGGAAGTCCGCGAACAGCTTCTGGCGTGCCCGGACCGTGCTCCGCCCGGTGATCAGCGGCGCGTCGAGGCGCTGCGCGAGGGTCTCCAACTGGTCCAGGTATTGCCCGATCACGAGCACCGACTCCCCGGCGTGTCGCGCCACGAGAGCATCCACGACGCGGTCCTTGACGCCTGCGCACGCGGCGAGACGGGCCTGGTCCTTCACGTCGGCGATCGCGTACGTCATCCGGTCGGAGTCCGGCAGCGCCACCCGTACCTCGACGCACTGGGCGGGCGCGATGTAACCCTGCGCCTCGATGTCCTTCCACGGGGCGTCGAACCGCTTGGGCCCGATGAGGCTGAACACGTCGTCCTCCCGGCCGTCCTCGCGGACCAGCGTGGCGGTGAGGCCGAGGCGGCGCCGGGCCTGCAGGTCCGCGGTCATCCGGAAGACGGGGGCGGGGAGCAGGTGCACCTCGTCATAGACGATCAGCCCCCAGTCGCGGGCATCCAGGAGGTCCAGGTGCGGGTAGAGGCCCTTGCGCCGTGTCGTCAGCACCTGGTAGGTGGCGATCGTCACCGGGCGGATCTCCTTGCGGGCGCCGCTGTACTCGCCGATCTCGTCGTCGGTGAGCGTGGTTCGACGCAGCAGCTCCTCACGCCATTGGCGCGCCGAGACCGTGTGGGTGACGAGGATCAGCGTCGTGGTGGAGGAGCGTGCCATCACGCCGGCGCCGACGAGGGTCTTGCCGGCGCCGCAGGGCAGGACCACCACCCCGGAACCGCCGTGCCAGAACCCCTCGACGGCCTGCCGCTGGTAGCCGCGCAGCGCCCAGCCGCGCTGGGTGAGCTCAATGGGGTGGACCTCGCCGTCCACGTACCCGGCCCGGTCGTCCGCCGGCCAGCCGGCCTTGAGCAGCTCCTGCTTGAGTCGCCCCCGCTCGCTAGGGTGCACCAGCACGCTCGCCTCGTCGACGCGCTCGCCGAGCAGCGGGCGGATCCGCTTGCTGCGAAGGATCTCCTCCAGGACGGGCCGGTCCGTGCTGGTCAGGACGAGGCGACCGCCGGGCTCCCCGGCCAGCTCCTCCTTGTGCAGACGCAGCCGCCCGTACCGGTCCATCGTGTCCGCGATGTCGAGCAGCAGCGCCTGGGGGACGGGGTAGCGGCTGAAGGTGACCAGCGCGTGCACGACCTGCTCCGCGTCGTGGCCGGCGGCCCGCGCGTTCCACAGGCCGAGCGGTGTGAGGCGGTAGGTGTGGACGTGCTCGGGCGCCCGCTCGAGCTCGGCGAAGGGCGCGATCGCCGCCCGCGCCGCGTCCGCCGCCGGGTGGCCGACCTCCAGCAGCAGCGTGCGGTCGCTCTGCACGATCAACGGGCCGTCGCTCATGGTGTCCCATCATGGGTGACGGGCGCGGGGCGAGGAAGCGCGGGGCGGCTGCGGCAGCGGTACGGGTGTCCGGGCGTCCGGTTACGGTGGAGTCGACCCGTTGAAAGGAACGCGCATGCGCTCAGGGATCGCCCGCGAGGCGATGGACCTCTCTGTACGCCCCCAGGACGACCTCTTCGGCCACGTCAACGGCACGTGGATCGCGCAGACGCAGATCCCGCCGGACCGCGGCCGTTACGGTTCGTTCGACATCCTGCGGGAGCGCTCCGAGGAGCACATGCGTGAGCTGCTGGCGGACGCGGCGGCCGGCACGGACGGGGCCTCGTCCAGTGAAGTGACGGGAGAAGCCGCCGGGGACGCGGCGCTCGCGGGCGCCCTGTTCGCCTCGTTCCTGGACGAGGACCGCGCGCAGGCCCTGGGTCTTCGGCCGCTCGCGCCCACCCTAGAGGCCATCGAGGCGGTCCGGGACGTCCCCGGGCTGCTCGAGCTGCTGGGCCGATTGCAGCGGGAAGGCGTCGGGGGCGCCGTCGAAGCGTTCGTCACCACCGACAAGAAGGACGCCGACGCGTACGTGGTCTATCTCGAGCAGTCGGGTCTCGGCCTGCCTGACGAGGCGTACTACACGGCGGAGCAGCACGCCGGGGTGCGCGAGGCGTACCGGGAGCACCTGACCCGAATGTTCACGCTCGCCGGGGCATCGGCGGAGGACGCCGCGCGGGAGGCGCGCGACGTCTACGCGTTGCAGGAGGCGCTCGCGGGCGGGCACTGGGACCGGGTGCGCTGCCGCGACGCGGTCGCCACGTACACGCCCGTCGACCGGGCCGGGCTGGTCGAGCTCGCCCCCGCCTACGACTGGGCCGCGTGGGC
Organism: Austwickia sp.; assembly: GCA_039812465.1. Taxonomy (GTDB): domain Bacteria; phylum Actinomycetota; class Actinomycetes; order Actinomycetales; family Dermatophilaceae; genus Austwickia. The sequence continues at coordinate 5,398 of JBDIAS010000066.1, forward strand.
GCGCGGCGCGGGGGCCCCCGACGTCGCGCTCGACGCCGTGGTGGTCCGCCAGCCGTCGTACCTGCAGCGGTTGTCGCAGCAGTTGGCCGAGACGGACCTGGCGACCTGGAAGGCGTGGCTGCGCGCGGCGGTGCTGCACGCGTACGCGCCCTTCCTGCACCAGGAGATCGCGGCGGAGGACTTCGACTTCTACGGGCGCACCCTGACGGGCACCCCGCAGCAGCGGGCGCGCTGGCGGCGCGGCATCGCGCTGGTCGACCACCTCGTGGGGGAGGCGGCGGGCCAGCTCTACGTGCGGCGACACTTCCCGCCGCAGGCCAAGGAGCGCGCGCAGGAGCTGGTGGCCAACCTCGTCGAGGCGTATCGACGCGACATCGCGGAGCTGGCCTGGATGACCCCGGCGACGCGAGAGAAGGCCCTGGAGAAGCTAGAGCTGTTCACCCCGAAGATCGGGTACCCGGACCGCTGGCGCGACTACTCCGGGCTTCAGCTGAGCGCCGACGACCTGCTCGGCAACGTGCGGGCGGCGTACGCCTTCGAGACCGACCGGATGTGGCGCAAACTGGGCTCTCCGGTGGACCGCGACGAGTGGTTCATGACGCCCCAGACCGTCAACGCCTATTACAACCCGGGGATGAACGAGATCGTCTTCCCCGCCGCGATCCTGCAACCCCCCTTCTTCGACGCCGACGCAGACGACGCCGCCAATTACGGCGCCATCGGGTCAGTGATCGGCCACGAGATCGGGCACGGTTTCGACGATCAGGGGAGCCGGTACGACGGGCACGGCGAGCTGGTCGACTGGTGGACGACCGACGACCGGGCGGCCTTCGAGCAGCTGGCCGGGGCGCTGGTGGAGCAGTACGACGGCTTTTCCCCCCGGGACCTGCCGGGGGAGTCCGTCAACGGCGCGCTCACCGTCGGGGAGAACATCGGCGACCTCGGCGGGGTGACGATCGCCTACCTGGCCTACCGGATCGCGCTCGACGGCGAAAACCCGTCCGTGCTCGACGGAATGACCGGCGAACAGCGGTTCTTCGCCGGCTGGGCGCAGATCTGGCGGATGCGAGCGCGCGAGCAGGAAGCCCGCCGGCTCCTCGCGATCGACCCGCACTCGCCGGGAGAGTTCCGCGCCAACATCGTGCGCAACCTCACCGAGTTCTACGAGGCGTACGACGTCCGCGAGGGCGATGCGCTCTGGCTGCCGCCCGAGCGCCGCGTCCGGATCTGGTGACGCCGCTCGAGACGGCCGGGACCGCGGACCCCAGGCTCGCCGACGCGCCCCGGCGCGAGTCGCTGTCGCGCCGCGCCCTGCGCGGAACGCTCCTGGTGCTGACCGGGACCGTACTGGTCGCGGCCACCGCCTGGTGGTGGGATCTGATCGGCCCGGTGCCGGCCGTGCAGCCGCTCTACCCGCTCGTCCCGCTCGCCGCGCTGGCCCTGCTCACCGGGAGCGTCCTGTCCCGACAGCGCGCCGCGGCGTCGCTGGCCGCCGCGGCGCTCGCGCTGAGCGGCGTGGCGCTCGCCCCGGTGTTGGCCGCGCCCCTGCGCGCGCCGTCGGGGTCATCCGCGTCATCATCCGCGTCGGACGCGCCGCGAGAGCTGACGGTGCTGGCGCAGAACCTGGAATACGGCAACGCCGACTCGGACCTGCTGGTCGACGAGGTCCTTCGGCGGGACGTCGACGTGCTCGTGCTCACGGAGGTGGACGCGGCGTACCTGGTCCGGCTCGCCGACAGCCCTCTGGGGCAGCGGCTGCCGCACGACTCCGGACCGGTCCGCCCCGGAGGAGCCCCCGGCACCGCGGTCCTGTCCCGCTACCCGATGCGCGTGCTCGACGCCGACCTCGCCCGGCGGGCGGGCGAGCACTTCCAGCAGCCCGTCGTGTCCCTTGACGTCGGCGGCCGCGAGGTGCTGCTCCACGCCGTGCACCCGCTGTCGCCGACCTCCGGCGCGCGCCTTCCGCGCTGGCGGTCCGGGCTGGCGGAGCTGGCGGACTGGCAGCGTTCCCAGCCGGCCGACGTGCCCGTGATCATGGCGGGCGACTTCAACTCCGGCTGGCCGCACCCGGCCTTCCGCGAGGTCACCGACGGGATGACGGACGCGCTCGCGGCGCGGGGACAGGCCTGGCGTCCGACGTGGCCGATGGGCGCGCGGATCCCGCCGTTCGCGCAGATCGACCACATCCTCGTGCGCGGCGCAGGGGTGCGGGACGCGGGGACGATCTCGCTGCCGGACAGCGACCACGCCGGCGTCTGGGCGAGGGTGTTCCTGCCCTGACGGGGCCGCCTGGCGGGGCCGCGGCTCCGGTCCCCGTCGGTGGACGCGCCTACGGACTCTCGTGGTCGAACGGCGTCGCCACGCAGAAGACGTTGCCCTCCGGGTCGGCCAGCACGTTCCACCGGCCCCCGTGCATCTCCAGCGACTCCACCAGGCGCGCCCCGAGCGAAAGGAGGCGTTGCGTCTCCGACTCCAGGTCGTCGGTCTCCAGGTCGACGTGCCAGCGGTTCTTGCCCGGCGTCGGCTCGTCGACCTGCTGAAAGGTCATCGCGGGGGCGTCGCCGACCACCGCGTACTCCCCGTAGTCCGCCACGATCGGCGCGTCGAGCACACGCGACCAGAACCCGGCGAGCGCGGTCACATCCCGGCAGTCGACCACCACGTTGGCGATGTGCATGGGCCCCAGGTTAGGCGCCCGCGGCGGCCACTCCGTCGATCCGGTGCAGGGAGTACGAGCGCGCCGCGCCCTCCTGGTCGGCCCCGTGGACCCTGCCCCCCTCCACACGCTGCGGGCGCAGCAGGACCCGGCGGGGGCTGCCGGCCGCGTCGATCACGCCCAGCCACAGTGTCCGGCGCGCGGCCGCCGCGTCGCGCAGATACCCGGCCAGCTCCCCGGGGGACAGCCGCACCAGCGGCGCGTCGGCCGCCTGGCGGCGCGCCGAGCGCTCCCGGTCCCGCGCCTCATCCCCGGCGCGCAGGGCGCCCACCAGCGCCGCGGGGTCCTGGCCCGCACCCGGGACCGGATGGCCCGCGGCGCTGCGCGCCTCCCGCGACCCTCCGGGGTGGCCAGATTCGGCGAGCGAACCCCGGGCCAACAGCCGCGCCGCCAGGTGCTCCCGGCGCGGCGGGGTGCGATGCCCGGTCTCCGGAGGCACGACCACGGCGCCGTCGCGGCCCTCGGCGACGGGGGCCAGCCCCGCGTCGCGGAGCACCCCGAGCAGGGCGGCCGGCGGGGCGTCGCAGGCCAGCACGCCGTCGGCGAGCCGTCGGGGCCGGTAGAGCGCCAGCTCCGAGCGGGCCATCAGGTCGTCGATCGCCACCGGGTCGTCGCTGCGGACGTACGAGGTCGCGGCCCCGACCCGCAGGCCCCCGTGTCGCCGCGCCGCGTCTCTGACGAGGTACTCCAGCGGCTGCGGCACGCCCGTACGGCTGGCGTCCTCGAGCGTGGCCAGGATGCGGCCCGCATCCCACCCGGCGTCGAGCCCGCGGCGCACGGTGGCGGGCTCGAACCGGTAGACCGTCGCCACGTCGCGGGACTCCACGTCTGCGACGAGACGCAGAAACGCGGCGAGGCGGTCCTCCAGGCGCCCGGGCGCGATCGCGGTGAGGTCGGCCTGGAGCAGGACGTGGTCGACCGGCTCGGGCAGCATCGCGCGCGCCGCGGCCAGGGGGTCCGCCCCTGGCCAGGGTCCGCGGCTCTCCGCGCCGCGCAGCAGCGCCCGGCAGGCCCCGGACAGCCCGCCATCGGCGAGCGCGCCCAGCCAGGTCCCCTGAGCCAGCGCCCCGCGCGCGTGCCGCAGCAGCGCCTCTGGCGGAGCGAGGGGCCGCAACCACAGCAGCCGCGTGAGGATCGCGTCGGGGCTGGTCGCGGCGCCCGGCGGGAGCGTGGCGAGGAGGGACAGGACGTCGTGCCGGACCGAGCGTGCGACGGCCGAATCGGCGGCCGGGGAGAGGGCGTTGAACGCGGATCCGGCGGCCCCGGCGTCGTCCGCGCGCGCTGAGCGGTGGCCGATGAGGTGCGGCGCCCGGGTCGTCCCCAGCCAGGCCTGGGCGAGGATGAGCCACCGGCGGGGCGCGTCGGCCATGCCCCAGTCGTCGAAGGAGGGGGTCGGCGCCCACGTCGGCTCGAGTTGCCGGTCGTCGTCGATAAGCCCCGCGGCGTACGCGAGTTCGGCCACGAACGCCGCGTGCTCCGCGGGGCAGTCCAAGGCCCGTCCCAGGGCCCGCAGGGCGGCCACCGCCAGCCCGCCGGACCGCAGCACGCGGGGCGGATCGACACCCCACACATGGGCGAGCTCCTCGACACGCGTGAGGAAGTCCGCGGCCGCCGCGCCCGCGGCCGCGTCCACCGAGCCGGGCCCTGCGCGAACGGCGAGGTCGGGCGGCTCCAGCGGGACCGCCCGGTGCGCCCGCCCGCCGCGCAGCGCCAGGGCGACCGGCGCCGGCAACCGGACCGTGCCTCCGCCCCCGCCCCCGGCCTCCAGCAGCCCGCGCGCGCTGAGCCTACGGATCCGGGGCGCCAGCGGGCCGGAGGCGTCGAACACCCCGGTCGAGGTCCACGCGAGGGCGGCGAGCAGCTCGCGGTCCGCGGGGGCCAGAGCGTCCAGCTCCGCCCGTGCGCGCTCCACCGCACCCTCGTCAACCGGGCCGGGCGCGAGCTCGGCGACCGAGGGCCCCAGGGCCTCCAGGACCGGCGCTCGCAGCCGCCAACCCGTGCCGCCGCCGTCCTGCTCCTCGTGCCGGGCCACCAGCGCCCGGTCCCACAACCGGCGGCAGGCGCGCTCGAAGGCCGCTGCGTCGATCGCCGATTCCGAGTCGGGCGGGCCGCCCACCCCGGCCAACGCGGCCGCCCAGGCATCCGTACCGCTCGCTCCCAGAGCCCGCGCGCGCTCGGCGAGCGCCAGGCACTGCAGGACCGCGAGCAGGCCCTCGTCGAGCCCCTCGATCGCCCGTCGCAGGCTGGCCGGCGTGTCGGCCCGGGCCGCCAGGGCGGCGATGTCAACGGGCGCCGGACGGGTCAGGTCGCCGCGCAACGCCAGGAGCGTCGCGAGCTGAGGGTCGTCGCGTCGACGCAGGTCGTCGACGAGACGCGTCGGGGGCACGCTCCCACCGTACGGCGCGCCCGCCGACTCCGCGCACCTCACTCGTGGCGGCGCAGCTCCTGGCGCAGCACGTCGATCCCACGCTTGGGACGCTCGGTGTAGGAGGCCGCGTTCCAGCCCTCCCAACGGATGGGGAAGGCGATCGACGCGCCGTCGGCGACCGCGGTGCCCTCGATGCCGGCGATGGGTACGGCCGTCGGCGTGCCGCCGGTCGGGTCGTACGCGGTCAGCGAGGACGGGTCGGCGAGCAGCAGCATGGACCAGGGGATCCGGCACGTGATCTCGGTGCCGCCCTCGGCCCGGTCGCTGATCCGCCAGGTGCGGCGGGTGTCGACGTCGGGTCCGTCCCCGGACCAGTCGCCGCGCAGGAGCTTGCCGATCTCCATCAGCTCCGCCGGGCGCGCCGCGCTCGCCCCGCGCGCCGGGTAGGGGCGGTTCAGGGTGAGCCGCTGCAGACTCCAGCCGTCGGGGCCTGGCGGCGGCACGGACGCGGGCGGCAGGCCGTCGAGGAGGACCGGGTCGACGGCACCGCGTACGAGCGCCTCCGCGCTGCCCGCGCCCACGTCGAACACCACCGCGACGTCGTCGCGCCCCGACCCGGCCCCCGACGGGAGCCGCAGTCCCGAGCCGGGCAGCACCGCGAAGCCCAGCTCGACGCGCGCGGGCCTCCCGTCGAGCGTGAGCGTCACCGTGAGATAGGAGGCGTCGTGGTCCAGCGCGACCTCGCGGATCCCGGAGGCGGCCTCGTGCGCGACGCGGCGCCCCACGGGGTTCGGGTCGTTGGCGAGCACCCCGAACCACTGCTCGTTGGTCGGCGGGTCGTGCCAGAGCGCCCGCCGCTCGGAATGGGCGGCCGCGTGCCGAGGGAGGGTGTTCCAGGTGAACTTGAACCACTCGTCCGCCCAGGCGAACAGCCACGCCGCACCCAGCCCGATGTCGCCGCAGAGGCGGACCAGGTCGGCGTGCATGCGCATCTGCTCGGCCTCGTCGTGGTCGCCCTGGTGGCGCCCGTTGCTGCCGTCACCGGCTTCGGGGCGCGCGGCGCGGCGGGGGTGTGCGGCGGTGTGCTCGTGGGGGCTTGGGTGCCCGCTGCGCCGGCACAGCCGGCGACCAGGAGGACGCCGCCGGCGAGGCCGAGCTGCAGCATGGCTCGCCGGGAGAGGTCGCGGCGTACGTGCGTGGGCATGGGCGTTCCTTGTCGGCGGAGGGCGTCGACTCCCCATCGGCAGCCGCCGGACGAGGATGACCGGAGGTGGTGATCGGAGGCGGAGACTGGACGCGCCAGCGCCTCGCCCCAGCGGTTAGCCTGGAGGAGGCCCGGGATCGAGCTGGCCTGGGCGGTCCAGACGTGGAAAAGGGTGTGTTCGGTGCCTGTTGGCAGGGTCAAGTTCTACGACGCGACGAAAGGCTTCGGGTTCGTCGCGGCCGAGGACGGCGAGGACGTGTTCGTCCACGCCTCGGCGTTGCCCGAAGGGGTGACGCTGAAGCCGGGGATGCGTTTGGAGTTCAGCGTCGCGCGCGGCAAGCGCGGGAGCCAGGCCATGGCAGTGACCGTGCTCGATCCGGTACCGTCCGTGGCCGAGGCCCAGCACGCGAAGCACCGCCGCTCTCCGGAGGAGATGACCGTGATCACCGAGGATCTGATCAAGATGCTCGACCGGGTCAACGGGCAGTTCCGGCGCGGGCGCTACCCCGACCGGCGTGAGGCCGAGCAGGTGGCGGCCGTGCTGCGGGCCGTCGCCGACCACCTGGACGGGTCCTGAGATGGCCTCCATCAGGCCGGACGCGATCCTCGCCGGCGCGACCGAGGTGGCGCGGGTGGCCGCGGAGAAGATCGCCGAGCCGGGCACCGTCGGCTCTCACGTGGGGATGCGCATGGAGGCCGACCGGCTGGCCACGCACCTCTTCGAGTGCACCGCGCCCGCCTACCGGGGCTGGACGTGGGCGGTGACGGTGACCCGCATCCCGCGCGGGCGGACCGTCACGATCTGCGAGACCCACCTGCTACCCAGCGACGACGCGCTGCTCGCGCCCGAATGGCTGCCGTACGCGCAGCGACTGGAGCCGGGGGACATCGGTCCCGAGGACGTGCTGCCGTTCGTGGAGGACGACCCCCGCCTGGAGCCCGGCTACGAGGCCACCGGCGAGGAGGACGTCGACCGGATGGCCCTGTGGGAGCTGGGCCTCGGCCGCCCCCGGGTGCTCTCCGCGGAGGGCCGGGAGGAGGCGGCGCAACGGTGGTACGACGGGACCCACGGGCCGAGCGCGCAGGCCGCCGTCAAGTCGTCGGCGCACTGCTCCACGTGCGGCTTCTACCTGCCGATGGCCGGCGCCCTGCGCCGCCTGTTCGGCGTGTGTGCCAACGCGTGGTCGCCGAGCGACGGGACCGTGGTGAGCCTCGACCACGGCTGCGGGGCCCACAGCGAGACCACCGTCACCGCGGATCGCCCGGTCCCGGTGGGCGACCCGATCCTCGACGACCTCGCCTGGGACGTCCTCGCGGAGGACCGTACCTAGCTCAGGCGGACTCGGCGTTGCCCCGGCCGCGGCGGATATAGAGGTAGCCCAGGCCGCCGAGCGTCAGCGCGACGACGCACGTCCACGGCCACCAGGAGCGCTCGCCCGAGCGCAGCGCGGGCACCGCGAGGATCACGACGAACGCGGCGGCCCAGAGCGCGAGCAACGGCAGCAAGGTACGGGTGACCGGCCACCGGATCGGCTCGGGGTCTTCTCGCCACTGCGGGCGCGGTGGGCGGGCCATGGCCCCACCGTACGTTCCCGCGTGGGGGAGTTCCGAGCCGGGTTCGCGCCGGTCGTAGGGTGTGGCCATGTCCCGCCACGCGTTCCGGCAGGTGCTGGCCGGTTGAGGGCGACCGCACGCGACCGGAACGCGCTCGACCGGAACGCGCTTGACCCGAACGCGCTCGACCCGACCGACGAGGAGGAATGTCCGTGAACCCCACGACCCGCCGGATCGTGGTGCTGGTCGCGCTGGCCGGGCTGCTGCTGGCGACGGTCATCGCGCCGCTGTTCTCGCGCTGACGGCTCCGGGCACCGCACCGTCGCTCTCGCCCGTCGGCGAGCGCGCCGGCGTGGCCCTCTCGCTCGATTTGCACAGGCGTGGCGCGGTCGCCCGGCACCGAGGAGACCCGCGTACGAAGAGACACACGTACGAAGAGACCCTGCGTGAAAGAGACCGCGCACGCACTTGACCCGGCGCATGAGGAGACCCGGCGCACGACGAGGGCCGGGTCGACCTTTGGGGGTCGACCCGGCCCTCGTTGCCGGAAGATCCGGTCGCCGCGCTGACTGCCAGGGGGAGCCTCAGCGCGAAAGCGCCGGCGGGCGTGACCCAGCTCGGGGGTTCTAGGCCGCGCCCGCCAGCGTGATTGAAGATTAGAGGAGGCGCACAGGTGGCGCAAGTCCCTCCGTCCGGTCGGCGCGTGTCGTGGCACACCTCGACCGCTGTCGCATCGGGGCTGGTCACGACGGGCGTTCGCCGATTCCGTTGCCGACGATGGGAGAATGGACGGGTGACCGAGCTGATCGATACCACGGAGATGTATCTCAGGATCATCTTCGAGCTGGAGGAGGAGGGCACGCCCGTCCTGCGTGCCCGCATCGTCGACCGCTTGGGCCACTCCGGCCCGACAGTCTCCCAGACCGTGGCGCGGATGGAACGCGACGGGCTGTTGTCGGTTCAACCCGACCGGAGCCTGCTGCTGTCGGACGACGGCCGGGCGCGGGCGACCCGCGTGATGCGCAAGCACCGGCTCGTCGAGCGCCTGCTTTTCGACGTGATCGGCCTGGAGTACGAGCACGTGCACTACGAGGCATGCCGGTGGGAGCACGTGGTGAGCGAGCGTGTGGAACGCAAGATCCTCGCGCTGCTCGGCGACCGGCGGGAAAGCCCGTACGGCAACCCCATCCCCGGCCTCGACGAGCTCGGGGTCACCGACTCCGCCCCGCTGCCCGGGGGAGTGATCGCGCTGACCGACATCGCGTCGGCGGAGCCCGTCCAAGTGGAGATCCGGCGCCTCGGCGAGGCGCTCCAGGACGACCCCGCGGCCATGGAACGGCTGCGCGGGGCCGGGCTCGTCCCCGGCGTCGAGGCGACCGCCCGGCACGTCGGTGATCGCTGGCTGCTGATCAGGGACGTGGACCGCCCGGTGGCGCTGTCCGCCGAGCACGCCGGGCAGGTGCGGGTCCTGCTGCGCGAGCCGGGTTCACCCGGCTGAGGGGCCTGCGCAACCTGCCCAGTTGAGGGGCTGCAGAGCCTTGGCCGGATGAGGGGGCTTCAGAGCATCGCCGGGAGCGGGTCGAGCACGGCGATGTCCGCCTCGGTGGCGGCCAGGACCTCGTCCAGGCTGAACGCCGGGTTGATCTCGATGAGGGTGAGCCGCCCCTCGCGGTAGTCCAGGACGCCCCGTTCGGTGATGATCAGGTCCACGCAGTTGACCGCGGTGAGCGGAAGCGTGCACTCCGTGAGGATCTTGGGCTCGCCCCGCTGGGTGTGCTCCATCGCCACGATGACCCGCTTGGCGCCGACCACGAGGTCCATCGCCCCGCCCATCCCGGGCACCATCTTGCCGGGGATGATCCAGTTGGCGAGGTTGCCTCGCTCGTCGACCTGAAGGGCGCCGAGCACGGTGACGTCCACGTGGCCGCCCCGGATCAGCCCGAACGACATCGCGGAGTCGATGAACGCGCCACCCATCGGGCAGGTGGCCGGCTGGCCGCCCGCGTCGATGACGTACCGGGGGTCGGCGTGCTCCTTGTCGGGCCGGGGACCGGCCCCGACGATCCCGTCCTCGGACTCCAGGATCACGTGCACGTCCGGCGCGAGGTAGTCGGGGATCAGGGTGGGCAGTCCGATGCCGAGGTTGACGAAGTCGCCGTCGTGTAGCTCCCGGGCGGCGCGTCGGGCGATCAGATGCTTGATCTCATGCTTGTCGAGATGCGGAGCCATCAGCGACGACCTCCGTCCACGATGAAGTCCACCAACACTCCTGGGGTGACCACGTCCTCGGGTTTGATGTCGCCGATCTGCACGAGGTGGTCGGCCTCGGCGATCACGAGGTCGGCGGCCGTGGCCATCCAGACGTTGAAGTTGCGGGTCGTGCCCTTGTACCAGATGTTCCCGCGGGTATCGATGTTGAAGCCGTTGAGCAGGGCGACGTCCGCGCGCAGGGGGAGTTCTAATAGGTAATCCCGCCCGTCGACTGTGATGACCTGCTTCCCCTGCGCGACCAGGGTGCCGATGCCGGTGGGGGTGAGGATGCCGCCGAGGCCGGAGCCGCCCGCGCGGATCTTCTCGATGAACGAGCCCTGGGGGATCAGCTCGACCTCGAGCTCCCCGGAGTGCATCTGCTCCGCGACGGCGGGGTTCAGCCCGACGTGGCTCGCGACCAGCTTGCGCAGCCGGCGGCCCTCCACGAGCTTGCCCACCCCGTACCCGGGTTTGGCGGCGTCGTTGCAGATCAGCGTGAGGTCGCGCACCGGGGTCTGCAAGATCGCGTCGATGATCTGGTGGGCGTTGCCGCAGCCCATGAAGCCGCCGACCATGACGGTCATGCCGTCCTCGATCATGGCGGCCGCGTCGCGCGCGGGGATGACCTTCGGCATGGGCAGGAGCCTCCTGCGATTCGTACGAGCGTGCGCGAGGAGCGCGAGCGGGCGGTGACCGCCTCGCGAGCATCGTAGTCGCCGACCCTGGCCGCGGAGTGGCCCACCCGTGGCCTGACCTGCCCGGGAACCTTCTGTGGACGCTGTGGCGTTAAGGATTGTGGTGGCGCTCGCTCCTTTGCCGGTGGCAAGCCCTACGTGCCGGGCGGGAGAGGTGACCGCGTGGGTGATCCGGGATGGCAACCCCGCAGGTCGTCCGAGGAGTGGACTTCGCCGTGATCGAGTGAGCCACTTCACAGAACGTTGAGAACGACGCGTGACCTGCGATTTTATGCCAAATCGCAACCGCGTCGTGATCGTTCCTTTCGTGTTCCGTGACCGTAACGTGACATGCGCGAGCCGTGCGGGGTACTTTCGTTGAGGCCGCCCACCCCTGGGGCGGCTCCGATGAGCAGAACGCCGAATCCTGCCGCTCTCATTCGGACATCCCACGTGCATCAGGCAGGAGCGGGGGACCCGACCACGGTCCTCTCGTTGAGGGCCTTTGGGGTGAAGCCGCCGATCCCTGACTCCGCGGCCGGGTGAGTCTCCTACCCGAACCCGACAGCTCACCTCGTAGGCGGCTGGAGAGGCCAACCCCTGTGTCAACTCATGCTGCCGGGCGCCACCGTGCCCCGGGACGACTGAACCCGCTCAAGTCCTTCTCGTCGGCCGTGAAGCGCTCCACGCGCCCGGCCGTGACCGCATCACTCGCCGCCGGCGGCCTCATGGCCGCGATGGCGGGTCCCG
>JBDIAS010000067.1:0-16748 GCA_039812465.1 Austwickia sp.
GGGGAACGACATCCTCCATCACCTCCGGGGAATGGGACTGGCAACGGTGTCAGTGATCAGAGGGGCCGGGCCGCCGCGGTGATACCTGCCCGGCGCGGTGGTCGGATGGTCGAGGTGCTCCGGCGGGGAGAGCGAGAGGCCTTCGCGGCGCGAGAGCCCTTCGCGCCGACGGCGACTGGGACGGCGACGGCGACGGCGAACGCCGCCGGGTTTTCATAAGTCCATCATGCCGCTGACCCTGCACGAGGGGAAGGGATCTCGTCTCAGGCCATCACCGGCGGCCGCGCGCCGGGCGTTGACCCCACAGCCGACGCGATGGGAAAGACTCGTGTCGCCCGATAGAGGCGCGCGCTGACGTTCTCATGTATCTGCCACCCCATGGCCCCCCTCTCTCTTGGCAGCAGCCACTCACCGACCCACGCAGAGCGGGTCGACCGATCGCAGGAGGTTCCGGATGCCGGTGGGATGGGAGTACGCGACCCGCATCGACGCGCAGTCACCCTGTTACACCCAGGGAACCCGGCGCCCCTCGTTCGCCCCCGACGAGTCCTCGAGCGAACACGACGACGCGCTCCAACGCGGCGAGCCCCCGGCCGGCTGGACCCGTAGCCGCAGCGGCAGCTGGGAGGGCTGGACCCCGCGGGAATGGGCCCCCCGCCTGCAGGGCTGGAAGATCCATGTGTCCGCCACCCGCCAGGACGCGCGACCCATCCTGGACGCGGTCACCGCGATCTGCCTCGAGCGCGGCGTAGCGTTTAAGTTCCTGCCCACGCTCACCGACCTGTGGATGGCCAACGCCAAGCACGCGGACCGCGCCTCAGCGGGCAAGTTCATCACGGTCTACCCTCACGACGACCATGAGCTTGCGGCGCTGCTGAGCGCCTTCGAGTCGGCGTTGGACGGCCGCAGCGGCCCGTACATTCTCAGCGACCTGCGGGCCGGAGAAGCGCCGGTCTACGTGCGCTACGGCGGCATCTACCCCCTGTCCTACCGCGACGCCCAGGGCGAGTCTGTGGCCGCCCTCGTGCGCGGCACGCACCTCGCGCTGACGGAGGACGTACGGGAGCCCCGCTTCGCGATCCCGGACGGCGTGGAGCTGCCGCCCTGCCTGGAGGATGCGTGGACCCGGCACCGCCGCGACGTGTCGTCCCCGATCGACGGTTACGCGTCGATCGCCTCGCTCGGCTTCTCCAACGCCGGCGGCGTCTACCTGGCGGTCCTGCCCGACGGCACCCGCCACGTCCTGAAGGAGGCCCGCCCCCACGCGGGCTGGGACGCGACCGGGCGCAGCGCCGTGGACCGGCAGCTCCACGAGGAGCGCGTGCTCGCCGACCTGCGCGGATGCCGGGGCGTGCAGCCGCTGCTCGGCTCGTTCACCGCCTGGGAGCACCGCTTCCTGGTGCTCGGCTACCTGGAGGGCACGCCGCTGGTGAAGTGGGCGGCCGCGCACTACCCGCTGCACTACGTGGATCGGGTGGACGACCCCGCGCGGCTGGCCGCCTACCGCCGCTCCGCCACGGGCGCCGTCGCCCAATTGACCGCCATCATCGAGTCCGTCCACGCGCGCGGCTGGTGCGTCGGCGACCTGCATCCCGGCAACGTCCTCATCGACGACGACGGAGCGGTCGGTCTGGTCGATCTGGAGGACGCCACGCCCATCGACGCCCCTCGGGAGATCGGCATGCGCGTGGTCGAGTACTGCGCGCCCGACGGCTTCTCGGCGCGGGCGGCGGACTGGTACGCGGCCGCGCGGATCGCGATGAACCTGTACGTGACCGGGTGGCCGGCCGAGGTCATCTGCCCGGAGCACTGGGAGCGCTGCCTGCACCTGGTGCGCGAGCGCCTGGGCGAGGAGGCGGCCGCCCAGATCGAGGAGTTGGAGCGTCGCGCCCGCGAGACCGAGCCCGGGACAACGACGGAGGGGACACGTGCCGATGCCTTGCGTGCCGGCGGAGCGACGGCCGCAGCGACCGGCGGAACGACGGTCGCCGACCGCCCGCGGCACGCCCTGAGCCCTCGCGTCGTCGCTGAGCTGCCCCCTCGCGAGCCGGAGCCGCTCGCCCGCGTGATCGACGCGTTGGCGGACTTCACCGACTGGTCACGACGGTTCAGCGCCACGCAGTCCTACCCGGGTGATCCGGTGCTCGGCGGACGGCTGCCGTGGGCCTGCTGGGAGACCGGCCTGGCCGGGGTCGTCTTCGCCCGGTCCCGGATCGGCCGACCCGTTGCGGACGACGTCGTGGACCGGCTCGAGACCGTGACCGAGGTGCTGGCCCACGACGGCCCGATCGGGCTGAACCGCGGGCTGGCGGGGATGGCCCTCGCCCTGCACGAGAGCGGTCGCGGCGACCGCGCCGCCCACGTGCTCAGCGCCTGCCTGGAGCGCGTGGAGGAGGTGCGGCGGCGCGACCTCTACGACGGCCGCGCGGGCACCATCCTCGCCGCGCTCGAGGTGGCCTGCGCCGCGGGAGACGCGGCGCTACGGCGCCAGGCCCTGCGCGCCTACCGCCGGTTCACGGGCGAGGAGCCTGGGCCTGGCCCCCGCAAACCCGGGCTGGCCTACGGCGAATCAGGCGTGGCAGTCCTGGACCTCATGGTCGCGTTCCATACCGGCGACCGGGGGTGCGTGCGGAGCGCCCTGCGGCGGATCCGCGCCGACGCGGCCGGCTGCGAGATCGCCGGGGACGGCACCTGCCTCGTCAGCGACGAGCAGGGGGGCCGACTCCTGCCCTACCTCGAGTGGGGCTCGGCGGGCGTGCTCGCCGCAGCCCACCTGGCCGCGCGATTCACGGGTACGCCGCCCGACGCACCCCGCCAGGACGCGCCCGCAGCTCGCGGCCCGCTGCTCGACGCGGCCTCCCACCAGGGGATCCTGCACGCCTGCTCGTCGCGCATGTACGTCTACGACGGCCTCCACCACGGCCGGGCGGGCATCCTGGCGGCGTTGCTCGCCGCCGGGCCCGCCGGCGCGGTAGCGGCGGACTTCCAGGCGCGGCATCTGGCCGCCACCCTGCCGACCATCGCCGGGCACCGGTGCGTCGTCGGCGACGGGCTGATCCGGCTGTCGGCCGACCTGGCCACCGGCGCGGCGGGCGTGGCGCTGGCCTTGCACTGCTACGACACGGCTCAGCCGTTCGGTTGGTTGCCGGTGGCCGCAGCCACGGCGCGAGCCCTCGCCCCGGGAGCAGCCCCCGCCGCTGGGGGAGCTCCGCCGGTCGACCGCGCGGACGCCGCCCCGACGCGGGCCCACCCCGCGACACACGGCGCCGCGGCGCCCGTACGAGCGTGAACGCGGCGCCCGTACGAGCGTGAACGCGGCATCCGTACGCGCTTGAGCGCGGCACCCGCCCGCACCCGACAGCGATCGCCGCGGGCACCGACCGGGGCGCCTGAGGCGACCGACTCGCCGTCCCCGCTCCCACGAACTCCCGACGGACGCACGGAGGGATGCGTCCGCCGGGTCGCTATCCGCCCCCGAGAGATGCAAAGGAGGTGACACCCCATGGCCAAGGTTCTCGATCTCCAGTCGGCGAAGAGCGCCAGCCCGTGGAACCCGGGCTTCCCGTTCAGCTGCTCGTGGTCCGTCTACAAGTGCTACAGCACCGGCAGCTGGATCTGCTGACGGCACACCGCGCCGCTGACGCGGCGCACCAGCGCCCGGCGACCGGGGAGGGCCGGGCCGCCCCCGCACACGAAGCGCGGGCATCACCGATCGTCCCGGCCCGCGACGTGACCCGTCGCGGGCCGGGACGACGCTCCCCGGTCCACTCCGAGACCACGACAGGAGGGCCTCCCGTGAGACACACCGACACCCCGGCGCCCCCCGGGCTCGACCCGGGCGACGCGACGCCGCCGCCTCACGGGCTCGACCCGGGCGACGCGGCGCCGGCGCCTCCCGCCCGGCCAGGGCGGATTCGGCAGGTGCTGAGGGTCCTCCGCGAGGACCGCCCGGCCGTCCTTCTCGGCGCGCTCGGCACCCTGATCGCCTCCGGCAGCGGCCTCCTCGGTCCCCGGGTCGTGCAGTGGGCGATCCAGGACCTCCGCGACGAGGCCTGGTCGCGGATGACGCTGTGGGCCGCGCTCTACGTCGGCCTGTCCGTCCTGACCGCTGTCCTCGGGGCCGCGGTCGCGCTGCTGCTGGGCCGCGCCGCCAACCGGGTGGTCGCCCGCGCCCGGCAGCGGGCCTGCCGCACCGCCCTGGAGATGCCCCTGGCCCGCGCGACCCGCCACCCGCCCGGCGACCTCGTCTCCCGCTGCACGAACGACGCGGAGCACCTCGGCGCGATCCTTCGGGAGGGCCCGATCCAGGTCATGGGGGTGGCCACCGTGGTCCTCGGCGCCGGGGTCGGCATGTGGCTCGCCGACCCAGTGCTGTGCCTGCTGGTGGCCCCGCTACTCGCCGCGTGCGGAGGGGTCGCGGCCCTGGCCACGCGGCCGGTCGGGCGGCACACGCTGGCGTACCAGAGTGCGCTCGGCGCCTTCTCGGCCGAGGCGCAGCGCTGCTTCGAGGCGTTGCGGACGCTCCGGGCGAACGTCGCCGAGGGGTTCGCGCTCACCCGCCTGGGGACCGTGAACGGCGCCCTGGTGGTCGCCGCCGACCGGTCCCTGCTGGCGCGCTGCATCGTCGGCCCGGTGATGCTCCTGTCCGCGCACCTCGCGGCCGCGCTCGTGGTGGCCGTCGTGGTCTGGCGCTCGGTCGGCGGCGACGTCGACGCCGACCGGGTCGTCGCGTTCTTCATGTACGCGGTCATGCTCGTAGGCCCGCTCGGCCAGGTCGGCTCGCTGTTGACGTCCATCGCCGTCGCGGCCGGGGCGCTCGGACGCCTGGACGAGCTGCAATCCTTCGCGCGCGCCACGGCCGACCACACGCCCGCGTCCCTCGCCGACCACACGCCCGCGTCCCTCGCCGACCACACGCCCGCGTCCCTCGCCGACTCCACGTCGGCATCCGTCGCTATCCCGCGGACCAGGGTGGACACAGCCGCCGACCAGGCGTCGGTCGTCGGCCCAGACCGGCTCGTCGTTGCCCACCCCACGCCGCTGCCGGCGTCGACGGTCTTCGACGTCATCCGCTTCCAGGACGTCGGATTGGACCTCCCGGCCGACCAGCCGGGGGGTCGCGTCCGGATCCTGCAGCACGTCTCCTTCGAGATCCGCCCCGGGACGCACGTGGTCCTCGCCGGCGCGTCCGGCGCGGGCAAAAGCACGGTGCTTGCGCTGTTGGCGCGCCTGTACGCGCCGACCGCGGGTCGGATCACCGTCGGCGGCACGGACCTGCGCGGGTGGGACCCGGCCGCCTACCGGGCCCACGTTGGCTACGTCGAGCAGTCCAGCCCGCTCTTCCGCGGCACCGTCCGCGACAACCTCACGCTTGGCGATCCGAACATCCATGACGACGACTGCTGGCGGATGCTCGGGCGCCTGGACCTCGCGGACGAGGTCGCCTCCCGTTCTGGCGGCCTCGACGCCTCGGTGGGCGAGGGCAACGACACGTTTTCCGGGGGCCAGCGGCAACGCCTGGCCCTGGCGCGGGCGCTGTTGCGACGGCCCCGGATCCTGCTCCTCGACGAGGTCACCTCGGCCTTGGACGAGCGCGCGGCGAGCGCCGCGTGGGAAGCCGTACGGGAGGCCGGGGCGAGCGTCATCCACGCCGGGCACGGTCCTGGCCTGCTCGACCGCGCCGATCGGGTCATCCACCTGTCCGGAGGTCGAGTCGTCGAGGCGGAACGGACGGGCAGCGGCGGACTTCTCGACCGTCAGTGTGCCGAATCACACTGAGCACCTACGGTTCTCGGGCATCCTGGAGGCGTCATCCGGGCTTCGATCGCCCCTGCGGGGGCCTGCGTCACCAGGGGGATCTCTCATGCGCTACCGCACGCCCACGCGTCACCGCTCGCACACCCGCCACCAAGCCGCCCGTACCGTCCGTTTGCTGCTCGATCATGCACCGAGCCGTCACGCACCGCGCGGTCTCGCACCGCGCGTCGTGGCGCTCGCCGCCCTCATGCCCCTCGCCCTCGCACCTCTCGCCGGGGCCGGGCCGGCCGTGGCCTCACCGCAGACCGTCGACCTCATCACTTCCAGGCTCGCCGCGGCAGAGATCGAGGTCGTCCCGCAGGCGCCGACGATCCACGACCCGGTCGGCCCAGCCAACGACACGTACATCCTTCCCCGGCAGGACGGCATCGAGTGGTGGGTCGACGGGGTGCGGATCGACCCCCGTCGATACGGAACCCCGATCCCCACGCCGTTCGGCAACCACGGGGGGCAGCTGACCTTCACCGCCAAGCCCACTCCCGGGTACCGGGTCGCTGACGGCGCAGAGACCGAGTTTCGCCTGGCCGTCGACCCTCCCTACCTACCCGATCCCGTCGTCACAGCGACGCTCCGGGACGGCTGGAAGGCGCACGTCAGCTGGGGCCTCTCCCCCGAGGACGCGGACCTCGAGGAGGGCATCACCTACACGGTGACGTACCAACAGATCCTCGACCCGCGCCCGGGCCAGGTGAGGCTGGGACCGACGCGTACGTGGTTCACCGACACGACCCTCACCTCGGGGGAGTTCCGCGCGGGGTACGGGGTCGCGTACCGGATCACCGTCGTCGCCACGTTCGCGGAAGGGGTTCGCGCGGGGATCCGCTCCGAGGCGTTCATCGACGTCGCCTTCAGCCTCACCTCACCACCGGTGGAGCTGACGGACCTCTCCCCCGCCACCGCCTCGCTCTCGCGGGGCTGGACGTTCGCGCCGCGGTTGAGCGAGGTCCGCTACTTCCGCGGCACCGCCCTGGTCACCTCGCGCGACGGCGTCCGCGCCACCTGGACCGTCCGAGGGGCGCGGACGATGAGCCTCTTCGGCACGAGCTACCCCGCGGGCGGGCGTGCCCTCATCCAGGTGGACGGGCGCAACTGGGCGTGGCTGGACAGCGGCTCGCCCACGGTCACGTACCGCAAGCTCCTGCGCACCATCAACCTGCCCAGCACCGGCGCCCATACCGTCACCGTGATCGCGTCCCTGCCGCGCGGGCGCGAGCTGGCGCTCGACGCGTACGGGATCGCGCGCTGACGGTTCGCCCGAAGGCAACGCCAACAGCGACGCCAGCTTCCGCGCCAACGACGACGCCAGCCCGTGCGCCCACCACTACGCCCGCAAGGACACCGCAGCAGCCACCGCCGGCGCGACCCGGTCGTCGAACACGCTCGGGATCACCTCGTCCGCGCGCGGGTCCGCCACCAGGTCGGCGATCGCGTGCGCCGCGGCGATCTTCATCGCTTCGGTGATCGCGCTCGCGCCGGAGTCCAGCGCTCCCCGGAACAGGCCGGGGAAGGCCAGCACGTTGTTGATCTGGTTCGGGTAGTCCGACCGGCCGGTCGCGACCACCGCGGCGTGCCGCAGGGCGATCTCCGGGCACACCTCGGGGGTGGGGTTGGCCAGGGCGAAGATGATCGCGTCGTCGGCCATGCGCGCGATGTCTCGCTCCGGGATGGTCCCGCCGGAGAGGCCGATGAACACGTCGGCGTCCTTGAGCGCCACGGCGATCGGGCCCTGCAGGCCGCGCCGGTTCGTACGGGCCGCCAACCGGTGGTGGTGCGCGGCCAGGTCCTCGCGCAGCGGGTGGATGATCCCGCCGATATCGGCCACCGTGACGTCGCCCACGCCCGCGTCGAGCAGCAGGTGGGTGGTCGCGGTGCCGGCCGCGCCCGCGCCCGACACGACCACGCGCAGGTCAGCGAGCGCCTTGCCGACCACGCGGCTCGCGTTGAGCAGCGCCGCGAGCACGACGATCGCCGTCCCGTGCTGGTCGTCGTGGAACACCGGGATGTCGAGACGCTCCTTCAGCCGCGCCTCGATCTCGAAGCAGCGCGGCGCGGAGATGTCCTCCAGGTTGATCCCGCCGTACGAGGGCGCGATCCGCGCGATTGCGTCCACCAGCGTGTCGACGTCGCCGGTCTCCAGGCACACCGGCACGGCGTCCACGTCGGCGAAGTGCTTGAAAAGCACCGCCTTGCCCTCCATCACGGGCATGGCGGCCGCCGGGCCGATGTCGCCGAGGCCCAGCACGGCCGTGCCGTCGCTGATCACGGCGACGGTGTTGCGGCGCATCGTGTACACGGACGCGAGCGAGGGATCCGCCGCGATCGCGAGGCAGACGTCGGCCACGCCGGGGGTGTAGAGCAGGGAGAGGTCGCGCCGGTCCCGCAGCTCCTTGGTCGAGGTGACGGCGAGCTTGCCGCCCTCGTGGGCCACGAAGACCGGGTCGGCGGGGTCATAGTGCGTCGGCGCGGCGAACGCGGTCGCGCCGCTGGGCTCGCCGGTGATCGGCCGAATGGTCGGGGGCAGGGTCCGCCGGGGGCGGTGATGAGTAGACATGAGAAGTCCTCGAAGGCGTCGAGCATCGCATCGGCCGGGCGCGTCGAGGGCACGAAAAAAGGTGACGCCGCGCGCACACGCCTCAGATGCGTATCAATCAGGGAAGAAGCCTGGGTGATGGCTCTGACACGGTGCGGGGGGTCACCCGCGGACCTGATGGTGCCACGAGACTGGTCGGCAATTCAAACCCGACCCGCAGCGTTCCCGCCGGACGCGCGCCGGGCGGGGCCTGGACGCGACGAGCGGGCCCTCGCACGGACTAACGGGCACGCGGCCGGATAGGCGTGCGGGCAGCACTCGAACCCGAGTCGACTCATGTGTGTGTGGCGGGCGTCTGAGCTGGCTCTGTGACCTCGGGGCGATGGCTGAACTGGCGCGGCTGGTGGCCATGTCGAGTACGGCCTCGCCGGGCTCCCCGCACCGTGGCTGAGCTCTCATCAGTGCGGGTGAACCCCCGTTGTGGCGGGAGTTCACCCGCGGCGAGAGGAGTCCACTCCATCCCAGGGGAGCGCGGTGGCCCGGCCACCAGGCCCGGCAGCGAGAGGTCACCCGCACTCACGAGTGTTCACCTAGCCGGCCGGGAGCTCGGTCGCCGACAGTTTCCGCCCGTGGGCGGCATCCGTACGCAAAACCCAGCACCCCCCGCACATTTCCCGCCCACGGGCGGCATCCGTACGCAAAACCCCAGCACCCCCCGTACAACTCCCGCCCGTGGGCGGCAACCGTACGCAAAACCCCAGCTCCCCCCGCACATTTCCCGCCCACGGGCGGCACCCGTACGCAAAACCCCAGCACCCCCCGCACATCTCCCGCCCACGGGCAGCCCACCCCCGGACGGGCGGGCGAGAATGCGCACATGATCCGGCTCGGGCTCGCCATCGTGCGCGGCCGCTCGATGCTGCCCACGTTGAGGGACGGCGACCGGCTGCTGGTGGCGTACGGCCTGCGGCCCCGGCCCGGACGTCTCGTCCTGTGCCAGCTCCCCGCGGACTCGGACGGGCGCGCCCGTCCGCTGGCCGTGAAGCGGCTCGTGGGCCGGACGCCGAGCCCGCAGCTCCCGTACGGAGTGGGCTGGGACGCCTCCGCCGACGCCCCCGGGTGGTGGGTGGAGCGCGACAACCCCGCAGAGGGCGTGGACTCCTGGCTCGTCGGCGCGCTGGCCCACGATGCGATCCGCGCCGTCGTTCTGGCCCGCCTGCCGCGGCCGCTCCGCTACCCTGGGCAGCGCGAAAGGGAGTAGTCCCCAACACCCGCATCGACATGCTGGCCCTCGGGCCCGGTGCGGGGGCCACGGGCGCGGACCGGGAGCGGTCGGCGCGCCGGGCGGACGAGACTTTCGGCCCGTGTTGCGATGTCTGCACGCACCGGCCGAGGCGCTCCCACTCCTCGATCGATGCGAGCGAGGAGAGTCGATGTACGCGTTCTTGTTGAGCACGGCCGTCATCTTCCTGGCCGAGCTCGGCGACAAGAGCCAGCTGATGGCGCTGACGTTCGCCACCCGGTACCGCGCCCGCGACGTCCTGATCGGCATCACCGCCGCCACCGCGATCGTGCACCTGGGCAGCGTGGCCATCGGCGCCGCCATCGGCTCCACCTTCTCCCAGATGCAGTGGGCGATCTCGATCGCCGCCGGGGTGGCGTTCCTCGGCTTCGGGGCGTGGACGCTGCGCGGCGACGAGCTGACCGAGGACGACAAGGAGAAGGTGCACCGCAGCAGCGGCGCCGCCATCCTGGCGGTCGGGGTGGCCTTCTTCCTCGCCGAGCTGGGCGATAAGACCATGCTGGCGACGATCACGCTGGCCACGCAGGAGCACTGGTTCGGCACGTGGATCGGCTCCACGCTCGGCATGGTGGCCGCGGACGCGATCGCGATCGCCGGCGGCGCCTACATCAGCCGCAAGGTGTCGACCCGCGTGGTCACCTTCGGCGCCGCCGCCGCATTCTTCGCGTTCGGGCTGCTGCTGATCGCGCAGGGCATCGGGCAGCGTCCCTGACTGGTGGATCCCGCAGGGCATCGGGCAACGTCCCTGCGAGGTTGAGCCCGCCCGGCATCCGGCAGCTCCCTGACGAGGGATTCGTACGATCCGGGCAGTGGACCCACCCACGTGACCCTGGCGCGAAGCCGCGCTCACCCCGCGCGGGGCGGGGTACCGTGCGAAGAAGCCAGCGGGCGCGTGGTCGCGCGGCGGCGTACGGAGCCAGCGGTGGCGTTCCAGCGACAACAGGAGGGTGACGGCCGTGTCCGACCCGAGATCGAACCGGCACGAGAAGCTCGCGAAGGCGATGCAACAGCGGCGCCCGGCCCCCCTGGAGGGGCGACGCAAGTTCCTCTACGACTACTCCAAGGAGATCGCGGTCCTCCTCGGGCTGGCGTTCATCGCGGTCGTCTACCTCCTCCAGCGGTAGCCGCGCGGCCGACGCGAAAGGCGCCGTGGCAGCCGACACGCAGGCGCCGTGGCAGCCGACACGCAGGCGCCGTGGCGGCCGAGGCGCAGACGCTGGCGCACACCGTGGTGGGGCCGGGCGTGGGACTCGCTGAGAACCATCGCCGCTGGTCAGGGGCTTATCGCGAATCGTTGGCATTTGGCTGGCCGAGTACATATTGTCGAGCGGCGCGGGTAGGTTGAGCACGTACCGACGAGAGCACCATCGACGAGAGCACCATCGAAGGGAGAGCGCATGTTCCGCCTGTTCGCCCCCGCCATCGAGGTCAGCGCGCACTGCGACCTGCCGTGCGGTGTCTACGACCCGGCACAGGCCCGCATCGAGGCCGAGTCCGTCAAGGCCATCTGCGAAAAGGTCGCCGCCAACAACGAGCACGACTTCAAGGCCCGCGCTCTGATCATCAAGGAGCAGCGCAGCCACCTGGTCAAGGAGCACCTGTGGGTGCTGTGGACCGACTACTTCAAGCCGCCGCACTTCGAGAAGTACCCGAACCTGCACACCCTCTTCAACGAGGCCACGAAGCTGGCCGGAGCCGCGGGGACGAAGGGCGAGTGGGATGTCAGCGTGGCTGACCAGCTGCTCGCGAAGATCGACGAGATCGCCGAGATCTTCTGGGAGACCAAGAAGGCCTGACGCGCCCCGCTCGGGTCCGCCGCGCGGCGCAACTGCGAAGTCACGTCGCACGGTGCAACCACGAACGCCCACGAAGCGGCCGACGCACCGTCACGGTGCGTCGGCCGCTTCGGCGTTTCCCACCGGCGTCATCGTCAGCGCAGCGGGCGTGCCGCCGATAGAGCACTGGGGCGACACCCGGACGCTCCCCCGCGCTCGCCCCCCGGGGCAAAGGAACCGCACGCACCGAAGGACACCTATGGTCAGCCACGCCACCGCAGACGCGGTACGACGCCTCATCCTGGAGGAGCTCGCCCCCCACCAGGGCATTCGCGGAACGATCATCGCGACATTCCCCGAGCTGGGCAGCGACGCCGCAGCGACTCCCGCCGACGTCGGGGCAGTATTCGCCGAGGCGGCGGCCCACGGCGAAGCCCCCGTCGGCGCCTTGGAGTTCAGCACCGACACGCTGGAGTTCGGCATGCGCCAGGACGTGCCGGTAGGCACGATCGTCACCTCGCGCGACGGCGTGGTCACCCGTCGCCGGGTCCTCGCCTTCGGCGCGGGCGGGACGATCGGGATCGGCGCCCAGGATTACGACTCGGCCGGGCACCTGCTGCCGGACGTGGAAACCGGGATGGCGGAGTTGGCCCGCTACGCGCAAGGCCGGGCCCGCCAGTTGGCCTACGCCGGGTCGGCCCACGTCGAGATCGACCTCTTCCCCAGCGAGCAGGGGCTGCTCCTGTTCACACTCGACCCGGAGTCGGGTGAGCGCGTTCAGGGCGCCGCGAACGCTGATCTCACCGGCTTCTCCTACGACTACTCGCTGGCCGCGTCTGCGGAGGACCAGCAGGCCGCCCTCTACGTGGCCGCCACCCGGCTGGCCCGCGCCTTCGGCGTGGACGAGCCCCAGTGGTTCCGCGCGCCGGTCGACGCCGCGCCCCTCGAGGGCCGCACGCCGGTCAGCCCTGGGGCATGAGGCTCTCCCCGTCCTGGCGGTAGGTCCGGCCCGTCTGCGGGCAGCGCCACAGCCCGCCTCCTGCGGCCTCCAGCGGCACCCCCGCCTCGCCTACCCAGCGGATCCAGCGGGCGGGGTTGCCGGCGACCAACGCGTACGCGGGCACGTCGCGCACCACCACGGAACCGGCCGCCACCAGCGCCCACGCCCCGATCGTCACCGGCGCGACGCACACCGACCGCGCGCCGATCGACGCGCCGTCGTGCACGACGACCCCGACGGCCTCCCAGTCGTCGCCCCGCTTGAGCGAGCCGTCGACCGCGATCGCGCGGGGGTAATGGTCGTTGGTGAACACCACGGCGGGGCCGACGAACACGCCGGTGCCGAGACGGGCGGGTTCGTAGACGAGCGCGTAGTTCTGCAGCTTGCAGTAGTCGCCCATGACGACGCCCGGGCCCACGTACGCCCCCCGCCCGACGATGCAGCCGCGGCCGAGGAGCGCCTGCTCGCGCACCTGCGCGAGATGCCAGATCGAGGTGTCCTCCCCGATCTGGGCCTCGTCGCTGACGTCGGCGCTCGGCTGGATGCGCACGCTCATGGGGTTCCTCCTGCGCTGGGCGGGTTCGGGGTCACTGAGGGGTGTCCGGCGAGGGTCGCGACGGCGTCGGCGAGGTCGTCGTACGGGGTCCGGGCGTCGCGGATCCGCAGGCTGTCCGCGGCCAGGCGCGCCCGCAGGGCGTCCAGGGCGGCGGGGTCGGCCGACCACCGGCCCAGGACCTCGGCCGTCGCGACGCCGACGGTCTCGTCCCCGCCGCCGGGCACCACCGCGCCAGCGTCCCGCTCGCGCACGAGCGCGGCCGGCCGGGGCAGATCGGTGGTCACGACAGGCAGCCCGCAGGCCAGGTATTCGTACAGCTTGCTCGGCACCGCGTCCGCGAACGCGGGCGTGTCCGCGAGCAGCAGCAGCCCGGCCCACGCGCCGTCGGCGAGCCGCCAGGCCCGCTCCGGGGGCATCCGTCCGTGCAGGCGCACCCGGCCGCCCAGGCCGGCCGCGAGCTCGTGGTCCAGCCGCGCCTGATCGCGCGCCGCGACCGGCCCGACCAGGTCCAGGGTCCACTCGGGCGCGTGGCGGAGGGCGGCCAGCATGGCGAACAGGCCCCGGCTGGCCCGCAGGTCCCCGATATACAGGGCGCGCGGGGCGTCGTCGCGCGGCCCCGGCGCGGGGAGCATGGCGGCGTGCGGCAGGTTGCGCACCACGAGGCGGGCGCGGGCGGTCCGCGGCTCCAGGTGCTCGTCGGCGACCACCACCAGGTCCGCCGCGCGGGTCGTCGCCAGACCGGCCCGGGTCAGGACGCGAGCGAGCCGCCCGGGCAGGCCCGCGTACCGCCTCGCCCACGCGCGATCGGCCAGCAGCGCCGCGTAGTCCTCGTGCACGTCCACCACGAGAGCGGGCCGCTCGCCGCCGGAGCGGCGCAGCGGCCGGGCGAGCGCGGCGGCCAGTCCCGAGTCGGGGTCGAGGGTGAGCAGGACGCGGCCGCGCGCGAGGTACGGCTGGCGCGCCGCGAGCGTCGCCCGCCCGAGCATCCCCGGACGGTCCCACGTGCGCACGGTCGCGCCGTCGGGGCCGTCGGACGCCTGCCCCAGGCCGAGGACCTCCACTGTCAGGCCGCGCGCGCGCAGCGCCGCCACCTCGCGGTGCAGCCGCGCGTCGGCGACGTCGTGCCCGGAGGTCAGGACGCTGACGTCGGGACGATCCTCGCCCTGCTCGGGCCAGCGCCCTCCGCGTCGCCCTCCGGGGCGCCTCCCGCGGCGGTTCCGCGCGCCGCCCACCTCACGCCTCGCTGTCGCCGGGTGACGCGACGGGCCGCTGCGGAATGTCGCGCAGCCGGCGCGGGCTGGTCAGGAACCCGATCCCCCACGACCAGTGCATCGTGGCCAGGACCACGGGAAGGAGCGCCCGGGTCGCGGGCGGCTCGCCCCGGCTGACGGCCCAGCCCCCCGCGGTGATGCCCGCGAGATAGGCGGCGGGCACCGCCAGGAGCCCGCGGGCCCGCGGGGACGCCGCCCCGGCGAGCGTGGCCGCCGTCGTCGCGACGACCATCGCGGGGGGCGCCAGGTAGCGGGGGTTGATCGTGCCCGCGTGCCGGGAGGCGACGACGCGGCGCCACCGACCGTACTGCAGGTACTGCCGGGCGAGCGCCCGCGCCGTCGAGCGGGGGCGGTAGGTGACCCGCAGCGCGGGGGTGAACCAGACGACGCCGCCGGCCATGCGCATCCGGTGGTTGAGCTCCCAGTCCTGGGCGCGGGTGAAGTGCGGGTCGTAGCCGCCCGCCTCCAGCAGGGAGCGGCGGCGGAAGACGCCCAGGTAGACGGTGTCCGCGGGGCCGGCGCCGCCGCCGGTGTGGAACCTTGCCGCCCCGACGCCGATCCGGCTGCGCATCGCGCAGGCGACGGCCCGCTCGAACGGCGTCTGCCCCTGGGCGTCCATGATCCCGCCGACGTTGACCGCACCGGTGGCACGCAGCTCCCGGACCGCGGTCGCGATGTAGCCGTCGGACAGCTCCGCGTGGCCGTCGACCCGGACGACGATGTCGTGGCCGGCGGCCCGTAGCGCCACGTTGAGCGCGTCGGGCGTCCGCCCGCTCGGGTTGGGCACCCACCTCACCCGCGGGTCCTCCTCGGCCAGCCGGGCCGCAATCTCCTGCGTCCGGTCGCGGCTCGGGCCGATGGCGAGGACGACCTCCAGCGGCCCCGGGTAGTCCTGCGCCAGAACCCGCGCCACGGCGTCAGCGAGGTGCCTCTCCTCGGCGAGGATCGGCATGATCACGCTCACGCTCGGCCAGTCCTGCGCCTCGTCGCTGCCGCTCACGGCACCTCGCAGATGTCCGAGCCGTCCCCGGCCAGGGACGCGCTGCTCGACTCGCCGCGGCTCACGTCCTGCGATCCGCCGCCGGCGCGGTCGCTGGTCGCACCGCCGCCCGGGGTGCCCTGGCCCTGCCCGGTCGCGTCGCCGCGCCCGGGCCCCGGTGCGGCGCTCGACGGCGCCGGGGCCGCGCGGGTGGGTGTCGCGTCGCTCTCGTCGATCGCGCTGGCCACGTGGTCACGGATCACGGCTGGATCGTAGTTCCAGGGGTTGATCAGCGGCGGGACGAAGTTGACGCTCTTGACCGGCTTGCCCCGCGATTTCAGGGCCAGGTCCGCCAGGCCGCCGAGGTCCTGCTGCGGGATGTCAGTGTGCAGGACCTGCTCGCCCGCGGCCGCCAGGTCGGCGAACTTCAGGATCACCGTCTGCGGGTCGACCTGCTTCATGGCGGCGCCGAGCACGCACTTCTGCCGGGCCATCCGCTCGTAGTTGCTCGCGCCTTCCCGGCTGCGCGCGTACCACAGCGCGTAGAAGCCGTTGAGGTGCCGCTCCCCCCGCTCGATGTACTCGTACACCGGCGAGCTGCCGCCGCCGACCGGCGTCCGCTTCTTGACGATCACGTCGAGGCCGCCGACCGCGTCCACCATCGTGGTGAACCCTTGCAAGTCGATCAGCGCGTAGTACTGGATGTCCAGCCCGGACAGTGCCTCCACGGCCTCGAGCGTGGCCAGAGCCCCGGGGTCGCGCACGTCCGGGTCGAACCGCTCCTTGTTCTCCTGGCCCCACATGTACAGGCCGTTGAGCAGGCACTCGTCGCCACAGTTCCAGCCCTCGGGCATCAGCCGGGACATGGTGGATCCCCGCCGGAAGTTGATGTTTTCGGTGTCCCGCGCGAAGCCGAACGTCACCACGCCGCCGCTCACCGCGTCGACGCTGGCCAGGATGATCGTGTCGGGCCTGGTGCCCACCCGGTCGGCGCCCGAGTCGGAGCCGAGCAGCAGGATGTTGTACCGCCCGTCCGAGGGCGGCGCGCTGACCCCGGACGAGAAGATCCGACCGACCGCCGAGCCCCCCGTGTAGAGCGCCGAGGACATCCAGGCCAGCGGCCCGGCGGTGGCCAGCATGCCCACCGCCGTGACCCCGGCCACGGAGCGGCGGGTTCGCGACGGCAGCGTCTTCAGCCGGGCGAGCCGGGCCGCGTCCACGAACATGACGACCCACGTCACCGCGAGCACCGCGCACAGCGCCGCCAGGCCGATCAGCACGGGGCTCCGGGCGGTGATCGTGAACAGCCAGGCCCGCTGCCACAGCGACAGCAGCACCCCGAGGGCCAGGATCGCCGCCGCGGCCGCCCAGATCCGTACGCCCCAGCGGCCGAGCCGCTTGCGCCCGGCGACGAGTTGCGCCGACCCCGGCACCAGCCAGGTCATCCCGACCAGCGTGAACGCCCGCCGCCGACGCAGCCTCGGCGTGAGCGCCTCCGGGTCCGCCAGCATCCGCCG
>JBDIAS010000068.1:0-16652 GCA_039812465.1 Austwickia sp.
CAAGTGGCGGCGAAACTCCAGCACCGTCCGGGCATTTCCCGCCCACGGGCGGGGCCCATCGAAACCTAGTGACGACCGAAGTGGGCCTTCCACTCGATCCGCCGCGCCGGAGGCCGTCCGCCCGACGCTGCCACCGCCGCGTCGAGTCTGTCCAGTAGGCCGGTGGGCGCGACGTAGAGGTCGTCCGAGACAGCTGTCACGAGAAGCCACCCCGGCAACGCGATGTCTTCTCGTCGACGTTGATCCCAGGCGTACTGCTGCGGGCTCTCAGCGTGCTGGCGCCCGTCGTACTCCGCCCCGACCTTCCACCTCTCCCAACCCATGTCGAGGTAGTAGATCCGGCCCGATGCGCCGACCACCATCAGCTGACACTCGGGCGGGGGGTAGCCAGCCAGGCGAATCAGAACCCGGCTCTTGGACTCCATGGGCGACTCGCTGCGCCCGTCGGCGAGCCCGATGGCTTGCTCCAAGAGCCGAACCCCCGCCCGCCGGCGCGTCCCGGCGACGTCGCGCAGCTCCTCCAGGTCGAGGAGCTTGGCCGCCAGGGCGCTGTCGATGGTGGCGACGAGGTCGGGCAGCCGCAGAACGGTGGATAGGTCCGCGACCGTGGCTACGACGTCGGTGCAGGCGACGCCCCGGTGGACGATGACCTCGTGCCCGGCAAAGAGACGGTGCGCGGCGATGCCTGTGCGGCGGGTGCGGTAACCGTTGCCGGGCACGGCCACGTGGATCCGCTGATCGACCGGCACATACATGCCGAGAAGCCGAGCTGCCGTGTGGTGGGAGATGACAGATCCTGGCGGACAGCAGGAAAGCGCCGCCTGGGCGCGTCGTTCCATCGGAACCTCACCAGCGGCGGCCAGGTAGGTGCCGTGACTCACTCGGACGTAGGAATCCGAACGCAGCGCCCGGCGCCCGACGCCCGCCTGGCGCGCCTGCATCGGGGTGAAAGGGCCAGTGAGGATCGGATGCACGTCGGTCATGCGCCCACCATCCCGGGTTCCTCGAGATCCAGGTCGATGATCCACATGCGCGTCCGAAGAGTCGATCGGCTCGAGGGGGGTGTGGATGACTCTGGATCCTCGGGGTTTCCATCTCGTGATGGCGTTGAGAGCGCCGCTCGTCCTCCCATCGTGGCGAGTTGCCCATTGGTGGCGCCGGGGCCCCGTCGAGAGTGGCCGTCGGCTCCAAACGAGGTAGAACAGGCGTATGGGCGGTCATCAGCTTTCGGGTGGACGACGAGACGATCTCACGGTTCGAGAAGCTTCGTCGCCCGGGAGAAACCCGGTCAGACGTCTTGCGCCGAGCAACGGAGGCCCTGGAGATCTTGCGGGCTCGTGAGCAGTTGCGGGCCGAGTCGCTCGCATGCGCGACGGAGGAGGATCGGGCGGAGCTGCTCGCCGTCGCCAGCGATCTGGCGGCACTCCGTGCGTGGTGACAAGGGGCGAAGGGGCCAGCCGCACCGCTGTCGTGGGGCCTGAGCCGTGAACGCGCCACCGGCCAGGTCTCCCTGTTGCCCGTGGGCCGGATCGGCACGCGTTTGCGCTGGCGTCGACCGCCACTTGCTGCCCGTGGGCGGGCGATGTACGGGTGGGCCTGGGGTTTCGCCGCCACTTGCTGCCCGTGGGCGGGAAATGTACGCATCGTCGCTGGTGCCTACCGCCACTTGCTGCCCGTGGGCGGGAAATGTACGGGCGGGCACCGAGGTTCGCCGCCACTTACCGCCCGTGGGCGGGATCGGTACGCGTTTGCGCTGGTGCCCGCCGCCATTTACCGCCCGTGGGCGGGAAATGTACGGGCGGGCACCGAGGTTCGCCGCCACTTTCCGCCCGTGGGCGGGAAATGTACGCATCGTCGCTGGTGCCTACCGCCACTTACCGCCCGTGGGCGGCAAATGTACGCAACCCCGCGGGCACGACGGAAGCCCCGGCGCGCAGGGAGGTCGCGCCGAGGCTTCGCCAGGAGTGAAACCGCTCAGCGGCTCACATCGGCACCACGATGCCGAGCGCGCCGAGGCCGTAGCCTTCGATCTCCAGCTGGTAGTCCGCCCGCTGACCCAGGCCTCGCAGCAGCATGGCCGCGCGTTCAGGCATCACGGAGCCGGGCTGGTAGACCGTGTTCAGCTTCAGATGCGTCTCGTGCGACCCCGTATTGAACAGGGACGAGAAGATGTTCAGCACCTCGAAGAAGTTGTCGTACAGCGCGCCGGGCAGCTCGAGGTTGTCGATCGCGGTCTGCGCGCCGGTCGGTGGCACCAGGCCGAGCGCCGCGCCGGAGCGGGCGGCCAGGTCGAGGTCCGCGCACACCAACGCCCGCGTGTCGACGTTGCCGTCGACGTACAGCCCTGTGCAGCAAGCGCGCCGGGCGCTCGGCACCACGGGTTTGTCGAGGGAGGAGATCGTGACCGTGCGGCCGAGCAGGTCCTGGAAGAGGTCCTTCACGGGCTTCGGATCGGGGATGGGCGTCATGACGGCTCAGCGACTCGATTCGGGGAATGCGATGCAGGGGTAGTCGAACTCGCGGTCCAGGTGGCCGTCGCCCGCCGCCCGCGCACGCTCGGGCCTCGCGCCGTCATCCGTCGGCCCCGGGGGAGCGGCGGCGTGCGGTGCGTCGGCGAAGCGGGCGGGGGAGCGGCGGCGCGGTGCGTCGGCACTGCGAGCGCGGGAGCGGCGGGCGCCCGAGGGCACCCTCGCGGTGAGCGGCGCTCGGGTCAGCCGAGGACCGGCTTGAGCGCCTCGGAGAACATGTCCGCCGTGAACGGCTTGGCGATCAGGAACAGCGCGCCGGAATCCGAGGCCTGCTGGCGCATCGCGTCGCTGCCCTCGGAGGTCACGAACCCGAACGGCACGTTGTTGCCCTCGGCGCGCAGCGCCTGCAAGAACTCGATGCCGCTCATCTCGGGCATGTTCCAGTCGGACAGGACCATGTCGGGGTTCTCGGCCTTGACGGCCGCGAGGCCCTCGGCGCCGTTCTCGCACTCGGTGATGTCGGCGCCGTCGTAACCGGCCTGCCGGAGCGTACGGACCACGATCATGCGCATGGCCCGGCTGTCGTCAGCAACTACAACCTTCACGGGTGACTCACTTCCTGGGTATCAAAGGTGGGCGGATGAAACATCCGGTGCTGCCGGCCACCGTCGGGGTAGCCCGTGGGTGAGCGCGGCGCGTCGTCGAGCCGGTTCCGGGAGACCGGTACGGGTGGGGCGTGGGCGTGATCTCGCGTCGGTGCGAGGCGCCGGGGCGTCAGGCGTTCTGCTGCGGCCGGTTCCACACCGTCAGGTTCAGCGGGAAACCGTCGGAGACGTACGAGGCCTCCAGCAGCGGCTTGCCGCCCGGCACGCGCAGCGTCGGGCTCTTGCCCTGGGCCACGACGGGCAGTGACAGCGTGCTGGGTTCGGGAAGGAGGCTCTTGATGTTGCCGCCGACCATGTTGGTCAGTTCGCCGATCGCGTCCGCGATGTCGTCGTCGGAACAATCGGCGTCCTCGAGGCCGAACATGATCGCCGTGAACCGCCGGCCACCGTCCTGACCCACCTCCATCGAGATCAGGCAGTCGGTCGCGCCGGTGACACCGACGGATCCCGCAATGGCCTGATCGACGGCGAGGGGCGCGGTCTCCGTGGGCTCGATGTGCAGACCCAGCATCGAGCTCCACACCTCTTGGATGATCTGGGCGACATCGTCGCTGGACAAGTGCATAACTCGGTCCTTCGTGAAGTCCTTGGGCAAGGCCCTTCGGGAGTAGGTCGGCGGTCGGCCGGGATTCGTGCGCGGAGCCGGGTCTGGTGCGACCCGTCCCGCACGGCCTCACACACGGGGACGATCCCTTCATCGGCTGTGCCACAACGGACTTGAGCGTTCATCGCAGGTCAGCGGGGTCAGGGGGCTTGTGGCCCCCTCGGCAGCCCGCCGACGGCGCGCGATGATGTGCCGCCCCCGCAGCAGCGTGGGGCGTCGGTGTCGCGCCCCCCATCGGCCGGGGCGACCCCGCGCCTGAGGCGGCGTCCGCCGACCGTTCGCTGAACGGTCCCAGCCCGCGACGTACAGCGCTGTGCATGGCCCCCGCCGCTCTCTGGTCGGCCCATGTATAAGGCGACGCCCGGCCGTCGTCGGCCATGCCGTGTCGTGCCGGAGGGACAGCGACGCCGTGCCGGGGAAGATCGCGATGCTGGTCCGAAGGAGCCGCGATGCCGGGCCGGAGGAGCCGCGATGTCAGCCGGGGCAGGGCGTCGCGTGGGGCCGGCCCGCGGCGGAAAGGGGCCTGCCTCGGGCGACTCCGGCGACCAGGTCGGACTCAGATCGCAACGGCCTGGGCCGATTATGGGCTCGATTCCCCTAGAAATTCCGACAGGAGTGCCCATGGAAGGCATGGAGGAGATCGTTCAGGAATTCCTGATCGAGAGCCACGAGAACCTCGACCAGCTCGACCAGGACCTTCTGGCGCTCGAGCGGGACCCGAACTCTCGTGAGTTGCTGTCGAGCATCTTCCGGACGCTGCACACGATCAAGGGCACCAGTGGGTTCCTCGCGCTGCACACGCTGGAGCGCGTCGCCCACGCGGGTGAGTCACTGCTGTCGAAGCTGCGGGACGGCGAGATGCAGCTGACCGCGCAGATCGCCACCGCGCTCCTGGAGATGGTGGACGCGGTCCGCGCCCTGCTCGGCCACATCGAGAACGAGGGCAACGAGGGCGACGAGACGTACGCCGAGCTCGTCGAGCTGCTCACGGCGCTGCTGGAGGGCCGCGCGCCTGCCCCGGTCGGCGCGGACGCGCAGGCTGCCGACGCACCCGCGCAGGCGGCCGCCGACGACGCGGCGCAGACGCAGGTCACCGACGCGCGGCAGGCCCAGGCCACCGTCGACGCGACGGCCGAAGTCGCCGACGCGCAGCAGGAGGCCGCCGAGCAGGTGGCCGTGGTGGCCGCCGCGGCGGCGGAGACCGCGCAGCTCGCGCAGTCGGCGGCGGCCGCGGTCGAGAACTCCGCGGCCCACGGCCCGTCGCAGGCCCAGGACGGTACGGCGAGCGCCGCCGCCCCGGCGCCGACCGCGGTCGCGGTGGCCACGGGCGGACCGGGCGCTTCGTCCCAGCCCGCTCCGGCCTCTCCGGCCTCTCCGGCGTCCTCGGCGGCCCAGGCCGTCCCGGCGTCCCCAGCCTCCTCGTCGGTCGACCCGGCCAGCGCCGCGGCGGCCGCGAACGCCGCCCAGGCCAGCGTGGCCGCCACGAGCGGTCAGCCCCAGGCCACGGCGAGCAAGCCCGCCACCAAGCCCGCCACCAAGCCGGCCGGCAAGGACGGCGAGCAAAACCGCCGCAGCGTCGCCGACAGCAGCATCCGCGTCGACGTGAACCTGTTGGACACGCTCATGAACCTGGTGGGTGAACTCGTTCTTACCCGTAACCAGCTCATCCAGCGGGCCGCTGCCCGCCAGGACCAGGAGCTCATGCGCTCGATGCACCGCCTTAACCTCGTGGCGGGCGAGCTGCAGGAGGGCGTCATGAAGACGCGCATGCAGCCGATCGACAACGTCTGGTCCAAGATCCCGCGCGTCGTGCGCGACCTGTCCAACCAGATGGGCCGCCGGATCCGCGTGGAGATGGAGGGCAAGGAGACCGAGCTCGACAAGACGATCCTCGAGGCGATCAAGGATCCGCTGACCCACCTGGTCCGCAACTCCTGCGACCACGGCATCGAGCACCCGGAGGAGCGCGTCGCCAAGGGCAAGCCCGCCGAGGGCGTGCTGCTGATGCGCGCTTACCACGAGGGCGGCCAGGTCAACATCGAGATCATCGACGACGGCGCGGGCATCAACGTCGAGAAGGTCAAGGACAAGGCGGTCGAGCGGGGCCTGATGACCCGCGAGGACGCCGACCGGCTCTCCGACCGCGACGCGCAGCAGCTCATCTTCAAGCCGGGCTTCTCCACGGCGCAGCAGGTCACGAACGTGTCCGGCCGCGGCGTCGGCATGGACGTCGTGAAGACCAACATCGAGAAGATCGGCGGCGTGATCGACGTCTCGTCCACGATGGGCGAGGGTACGACCACCCGCATCAAGATCCCGCTGACGCTGGCGATCATCCCGGCGCTGCTCGTCCGCGGCGACGAAAACATGTTCGCGATCCCGCAGGTCAACCTGCTGGAGCTCGTACGGCTCGACAAGGAGCAGGCCGCCGCCCGCCTGGAGACGATCCAGGGCACCCCGGTCTACCGGCTCCGCGGCGCGCTGCTGCCCCTGGTCGACCTGCGCGCGCAGCTGGAGGCCGAGGAGGTCGAGCACGAGACCACGTTCATCGCGGTCCTCAAGGCCGACGAGAAGCAGTTCGGGCTCGTCGTCGACGACATCGAGGACACCGAGGAGATCGTGGTCAAGCCGCTCGGCAAGCAGCTGCGCGGGATCAATCTGTACGCCGGCGCCACCCTCATGGGTGACGGGCGGGTTGCCCTGATCCTCGACGCGAACAGCCTCGCGGCCCGGGCGGGCATGATCAACGACTCGCATGAGGCTGCCCGGCGGGCCGCCGAGGAGGCGCGGCTCTCCGACTCGGACGCCACCAGCCTGCTCGTGGTCAAGCTCGGCAACGGCCGGCGGGCGGCGCTGCCGCTCAAGGTCGTCGAGCGCCTCGAGGAGTTCCCGATGTCGCGCGTGGAGACGGTCGGCAGCCACCAGGTGGTGCAGTACCGCGGCGTCATCCTGCCGCTGCTGCGCCTCGCGGACGACTACGGCAGCTACGAGGCGATGGAGGACAACGCGCCGTTGCAGGTCGTGGTCTGCCAGCACCGGGGCCAGCTCTTCGGGTTCGTGGTGAGCCAGGTGCTCGACATCGTCGAGGACGAGCTGGCCATCCGTACGCACCTCGACACCGGCGGCAACCTCGGGTCCGCCGTGGTCAACGAGCACGTCACCGAGCTGCTCAACATCGACCAGGCGCTCATGGGCATGCTCCCGCCGGAGCTGGAAAACTACGGCGCGACCCTGTCCGATGACGACGACTACGCGCGGATCGGGTGATCGCGGTGGCGCGTCAGTACTGCACGTTCCGCCTTGGCGGCCACCTGTTCGGCGTCCCGGTCGAGACCGTCCAGGAGGTCCTGCGCCAGCAGGAGCTCACGAAGGTCCCGCTCGCCCCGGGCGCGGTGTCCGGCCTGATCAACCTGCGCGGCCAGATCGTCATCACGGTCGACCTGCGCCACCAGATGGGTCTGCCGCCGCTGGACGGTGACGTCCCCCCGACCAACGTCGTGATCCGCGCGAACGAGGGCGCCACCGCGCTCGCGGTGGACGAGATCGGCGACGTGTTGGAGCCGGACCTCGACCTGTTCGAGGCCCCTCCGGAGACGGTGCCGGCGGCGGTGCGCAACCTGGTCACCGCGGTCTGCAAGCTCGACCGCGACCTGATGCTGGTGCTCGACACCGACAAGGCGGTCTCCGTCAACGGCCACGCCGCCTGACACCCGTACAAGCTCGAGGTCCGCACGCGAACACTTCCCGCCCGTGGGCGGGAAGTGTTCGCGAATGCCCAGTTGCCGTGCGTCATCTTCCGCCCGTGGGCGGGAAGTGTGCGCGAATGCCCAGGTGCCGTGCGTCATCTTCCGCCCGTGGGCGGGAAGTGTTCGCGAATGCCCAGGTGCCGTGCGTCATCTTCCGCCCGTGGGCGGGAAACGTACGCGACCAGGCGAGTGAGCGCCCCCTCACCGCCCGGCAGCGTTGGGAAGCCTTGAGTCCGGAGACAGTTCGCCGATGGGGAGGGTGGCCGGATCGGCACGACAAGCGGAAGAGCGGGAGATGGCAAACCAGTACTGCACGTTCCGCCTCGGCGGGCACCTCTTCGGGGTGCCGGTTGAGACCGTCCAGGAGGTGCTCCGTCACCAGGAGCTCACCCGGGTGCCGCTCTCTGCGCCGGAGGTGTGCGGCCTGATCAACCTGCGCGGCCAGATCGTCATCACGGTCGACCTGCGCCGCCGGATGGGCTTGCCCGAGCGCGACGAGACCACCGTCTCGACCAACGTCGTCGTTCGCACCGCCGAGGGGGCCACAAGCCTGCTCGTCGACGAGATCGGCGACGTCCTGGAGCCCACCACGGACCGGTTCGAAAGCCCCCCCGAGACCGTGCCGGCACGGGTCCGTGACCTGGTGACGTCGGTCTGCAAGCTCGACAAGGACCTCATGCTCGTGCTCGACACCGCCAAGGCCGTCTCGGTCGAGCACGTCGCTGCCTGACGTGGCGACGCCAGGACCCAACCCTCGCGCGGCACACCGCACCGCACCACACAGGAGCACCTCCGGGTGGACCTGACCCCGACTCAGAACTCAAGGACCACAATGCGTGCACTGGTGATCGACGACTCACGGGCCATGCGGACCATCTTGACCAGGACGATGGACAGCCTCGGCTTCGAGGTGGAGGCCGTCGGCGACGGGGCGCAGGCCCTGGAGGCCGTGCAGCGGGGCCCGCTGCCGGATGTGTGCCTGATCGACTGGAACATGCCGGTGATGAACGGGCTCGAGTTCATCGTCGAGGTCCGCAAGAACCGCGACTGGCGCGACATCACGTTGATGATGGTCACGACGGAGGCCGAGCAGGCCAACATCGTACGGGCTCTCGCGGCGGGGGCTCACGAGTACGTGATCAAGCCCTTCACCACGGAGATCATCGCGGACAAGCTCGCGATGCTGGGGCTGATCTGATGGCCGCCAAGATCCGCGCCATGGTCGTCGACGACTCGGTCGTCATCCGGCGCCTGGTCTCCGACGTCCTGGCCGGGGACCCCGAGATCGAGGTCGTCGGCACCGCCGTCAACGGCAAGAACGCGCTCGACAAGATCCCGCTGCTCAAGCCGGACGTGCTGACGCTCGACGTCGAGATGCCGATCATGGACGGCCTGCAGACGCTCGTCGAGGTCCGCAAGACGTACAAGAAACTGCCGATCATCATGTTCTCCACGCTGACCGAGCGGGGCGCGGGCGCCACGCTCGACGCGTTGGAGCGCGGCGCGTCGGACTACGTGACCAAGCCCGCCAACGTCGGCTCCCTGTCCGAGTCGATGGAGGCGGTCCGCAGCCAGCTGATCCCCAAGATCAAGTCGCTGACCGGCCGCGTGCCACCGCAGCGGATGGCCCGCCCCGCCTTCGGCGGCGGCCCCGGCGGCCCTGCAGGTCACGGCGGCCCCGGTGGTCCGGCAGGTGCCGGCCGGCCCGGCGCTCCCGCGGGGACGAGCGCGCCGCTGAAGCCCGCGGCGCCCGGCACCCGGGTGGACGTCGTCGCGATCGGCGTCTCCACCGGCGGCCCGGACGCGCTGACCACCGTCGTGAGCTCCCTGCCCGCGAACTTCCCCGTGCCGATCGTGGTCACCCAGCACATGCCGCCCGTGTTCACCGCGCTGTTCGCGCAGCGACTCAACGCGAAGACCCCGCTGGAGGTCTCCGAGGCCGTCACCGGCGACGTCCTGAAGCCGGGCCGCGTGCTGATCGCCCCGGGCGACTGGCACATGCGTTTCCAGCAGAAGGCCGCCGGCACGGTGGCCGTTCTCGACCAGGGGCCGCAGGAGAACTACTGCCGGCCCGCCGTCGACCCGATGTTCCGCTCCATCTCCGAGATCCACGGAGGCCACGTGCTGTCCGTGATCATGACGGGGATGGGCAGCGACGGGCACCGCGGCGCAGAGCACGTGATCCGCGCCGGCGGGTCGCTCATCGTGCAGGACGAGGCCACGTCGGTGGTGTGGGGTATGCCGGGTGCCGCGGTGAACGCGGGGCTGCCGTGCGACATCGTGGCGCTGCCGCGCCTGGCCGAGGTCATCACGTCGCGGGTCACCGCGGCCCGGGGCGCGAGCCCCGCCAGGAGGACGTCATGAGCATCTCCGGACCGGATATCGACTTCATCAGCCAGGTCGTGCGGCAGCGCTCGGCCATCGTGCTCGACCGCAGCAAGGAATACCTGATCGAGTCCCGCCTCCAGGCCCTCGCCCGGGAGCGCGGCGACGCCTCGATCACCGAGCTGGTCGGCAAGCTGCGCCAGGCGCCGAACGGGCCGCTGCGGGACGCGGTCGTCGAGGCGATGACCACCAACGAGACGTCGTTCTTCCGCGACATCCACCCGTTCAAGGCGCTCTCCGAGACGATCCTGCCGGAGCTGCTGGTGCAGCGCGGGCGGGAGCGCTCCCTCAACATCTGGTGCGCGGCCTGCAGCTCGGGCCAGGAGCCGTACACCATCGCCATGTTGATCCAGGAGCTGATCGGGGCGGACCCGAGCTGGCGCGTACGCCTGCTGGGCACCGACATCGACACCAAGATGCTCGCCCGCACCAAGGAGGGCATCTACAACCAGTTCGAGGTCAACCGGGGACTGCCGGCGCACCTGTTGGTGCGCTACTTCGCCCGGCACGGCATGAACTACCAGATCGACACCCGGTTGCGGAACATGGTGGAGACCAAGTTCCTCAACCTGTCCGAACCGTTCCCGCCGATGCCGCAGATGGACGTGGTCTTCCTGCGCAACGTGCTGATCTACTTCGACGTCGCGATGAAGAAGCAGATCCTCGCCCAGGTCCGCAAGGTGCTGCGCCCGGACGGATACCTCTTCCTCGGCGGAGCGGAGACCACCATGAACGTGGACGACAGCTGGCAGCGGCTCTCGCTCGGACGGGCCACGGTGTACCGTCCGCCCGCCTCCTAGCTCTTACGCGCGTGAGGCGAGCGCACCCGGACAGGGGAGCGCTCGCCTCACAGCACCGATCGGCTCATCTGGTCCGGCGCACGGCCGATCAGGTAACCGGCCACGGATGGCGTCGCCCGGCTGGAAGCCACGCAGCACCGGCACCGACCCCCTCCCGGCAGCCACCCCACACTTCTTTCGACGTCCGGGGGGACTTCACGCATGACACTCATCGGCAGTGCCAGCATGGACGCGGTCCATCAGGCGATTCGCGGACTCAACGAGCGTCAGCGGACGATCGCGAACAACATCGCGAACGTCGAGACCCCCGGCTTCCTCGCGGGCAAGGTCGACTTCGAGACCTACCTGAAGCGGGCCGTCGTCAACAAGGACAACCCGCTGTCCGCGCCCATCGGTCATGCCCGGTCCCTGGAGCCGACGCGTCCGAACGGCAGCAACGTCAACCTCGACGAGGAGACGCTGGCCGGCATCCAGACGCAGCTCTCGACGCAGTTGGCGACGCAGATGATGACCGGCAAGTTCCAGCGGCTCAAGATGGCCATCACCGGCCAGGCCTGATCAGCGACGAGAGGGCAGGGAAACCCATGAGCATCTTCGGCGCGATGAACATCGCCTACAGCGGCCTGGTCGTCGACCGCAAGTGGCTCGACGCGGTCTCGGACAACATCTCGAACATGAACAACGTCAGCCCGACCGACGAGCGCGCGTTCCAGGCGCGGTACGTGGTCGCGCGGGCCAATCAGTACGGCACCAACGGCGGAGCGTATGTCGCGGGCGCCCTCTTCGGGGACCCGGCCGGGCGGGTCGTGAGCGACCCGAGCCACCCGCTGGCGGACGCGGACGGCAACGTGCGCATCCCCGACATCAACCTGAGCGACCAGATGGCCCACCTCATGCTCGCGCAGCGCGCCTACCAGGCGAACCTCGCGACCGTGGACCGCAGCAAGGCCATGTACGAAGCGGCGATTGGAATCGGCAAGTGACCTTCAGCATCCCCGGCGTCTCGCTGAACCCCTCGTTCGGGATCGGCGCGGTCCGTGACCTCACGGGTCTGAAAGACCTCACGACTCCCTCGTCGGTCTCCTCGACCCCCACGGGGGAGTTCGGCTCGATCCTCGCCGAGAAGCTCGGCGAGCTGGATGCGATGCACAAGACGAGCGACACCCTGGGGATGAAGGCGCTCACCGGCGACCTGCAGGACATCAGCGATTACACGATCGCGTCCAACCAGGCCGCGGTCGCCACCCAGTTGGTGGTGCAGGTCCGTAACAAGGCGGTCGAGGCCTTCAACGAGATCATGCGGATGCCGCTGTGAAGAACATTCGCCTCCAGGCTGTCGTGGGGCGGGCCCGCAACGTCTTCGACGGGTTCACCTCCGGGCAGCGGACGATCACGATCATCGCCGTGGTGGTGGCGATCGTGGGGGCCGTCGTCTTCATGAACTGGGCCTCCAAGCCCACCATGGTGCCGCTGTATTCCAACCTGTCCAACGCCGACGCCTCCGCGATCACGACCAAGCTGCAGGAGACCGGCAAGCCGTATGAGCTCGCGGACGGAGGCAAGTCCGTCCTGGTGCCCGCGAGCGAGGCGGACCAGGCCCGCCTGGACCTGGCGGCGAGCGGGTTGCCGCAGAACAGTCCCGACAGCGAGGGCTACGGCCTGCTCAAGGAAAGCGGGCTGGGCTCCTCGGACTTCCAGCAGAAGCTGACGGCCAAGCGCGCCTTCGAGGGCGAGCTCGCCAAGACGATCCGCAAGATCGACAACGTGCAGGACGCCGCCGTCTACCTGGCGCTC
This sequence comes from Austwickia sp., assembly GCA_039812465.1. GTDB lineage: Bacteria > Actinomycetota > Actinomycetes > Actinomycetales > Dermatophilaceae > Austwickia. The sequence goes on from JBDIAS010000068.1 coordinate 12,463, forward strand.
GGCGAGGACTCCCCATACACCGACGAGCAGACCAAGCCGAGCGCTTCCGTCCAGGTGACGATGGCCGCCGGCAACAAGCTCAACACCCGCCAGGTCGACGCGATCACCCACCTCGTGTCCTCGGCGATCCCGAAGCTGGAGCCGGCCGCGGTCACCGTGACCGACGCGCTCGGCAACCGCTACACCGACGACGGCGGCGCGGGCGTGGACGCCCAGACCGACCGGGTGAAGGCCGTCTCCGCGCAGAAGACGCAGGAGCTGCAGCGTTTCCTCGACACGATCGTCGGCGTCGGCAACTCCACCGCGAGCGTGCAGGCCGACCTGGACTTCGACAACACGCATGTGGTGCGCAAGGACTACCTGCCGGCCAAGCAGGGCGACGTGCCGATCGAGGAGCAGCGCAAGACCGAGACCATGACCGGCTCCAACGGTCAGGCCGTCGGCGGCGTCCTCGGGCCCGACAACATCACGGTTCCCGGGCTCGGCCAGAACGCCGCGCGGGACGAGTACAAGAACGAAGAGGTCGCGGCGCGAAACCCCGTCGGCGAGCAGCTGACGACCCGCGACCAGGCCAAGGGCGCCGTCCGCAAGCTGTCGGTCGCGGTCGCCCTGGACAGCCAGCGGGCGGGTGCCTACAACGCCCAGGAGCTGACGCAGCTCATCGGGACCGCGGCGGGCATCGACGCGACGCGCGACGACATCAAGGTCAGCAAGCTCGCGTTCGACACCGCGGCGGCCGAGGAAGCTCGGGCGCAGGCCGAGGCGCGGGCGGCGGACGCCCGCCGGGGCGAACTGCTCGACCTGGCCAAGAACGCCTTCCTGATCCTGCTGCTCCTGCTCGCCCTGTTCATCGGGTTCCGCAGGAGCCGCAAGCAGACGGAGGTCGTCGACCTCGGCGAGCTGCCGTCGGCCGAGCAGCCCGCGCTGCCGCCGGGCCCGGTCGAGCCGCTGCGGGAATACGAACTGGAATCCGACCCCCTCCCCGTCATCGAGGCGACCCCGATCGACCCCCAGAGCGAGGCCCGCGTCCTCGCCCGCGAGGAGATCGGATCGCTCGTCGAGGAGGATCCGGAGGAGGTCGCGCGCTTGCTGCGCGGCTGGATCGCAGAACGGAGCTGACGGATGTCCCTCGCCACGATGACCGGCCTGCGCAAGGCGGCCATCCTCCTCGTCCAGCTCGGCACCGAGCACTCGGCGCAGATCATGAAGACGCTGCGGCCGGGGGAGGTCGAGGCACTCACCGCCGAGATCGCCCGGCTGGACAGCATCGACGTCGACACGCTCGACGATGTGCTGGAGGAGTTCCGCCAGCTGGCCCAGGCGCGGCAGTACTACGTGCAGGGCGGCGTGAACTTCGCCGAAGAGGTGCTCATCGCCACGATGGGCCAGGAGAAGGCGCAGGAGATCATGCAGCGCCTCTCGGCCTCCCTGGTCGAGATGCCGTTCGAGTTCCTGCACCGCGTCGACGCCAAGCTGATCCTGAGCTACCTGCAGGACGAGCACCCGCAGACGATCACCCTCGTGCTGGCCCACATGTCTCCCGAGCAGGCGGCCATCATCCTCTCGGGGCTGGCCCCCGAGATCCAGGCGGAAGTGGCCCACCGGCTCGCGATCATGGACCGGACCTCCCCGGAGATCGTCAAGCAGGTCGAGGCGCACCTGGAGCGGCGGCTGTCCACCCTGGTGCAGGCCAGCGACTTCTCCAACGTCGGCGGCCTGCAGTCCCTCGTCGAGGTCATCAACCAGTCGGACCGCACCACGGAGCGGCTGATCCTGGAGGGCCTGGAGAAGCGGGACCTGGAGCTCGCCGAAGAGGTCCGCGCCCACATGTTCATGTTCGAGGACATCGTCGGGCTCGACGACCGCGCCGTGCAGGTGGTCCTGCGCAAGGTCGACAGCAAGGACCTCGCCGTCGCCCTCAAGGGTGTGCGAGATGATGTCCGTGAGAAGATCACCCGCAACATGTCGGAGCGTGCGGCGCTCGCCCTCGCCGACGAGATCTCGATCCTCGGCCCGGTGCGCCTCAAGCAGGTCGAGGAGGCCCAGGCCGTCGTCATCCGCCACATCCGGATGCTCGAGGAGGCCGGCGAGATCATCGTGAGCCGCGGCGGGAGCGACGAGTTCGTTGCCTGAGGGTCGGTCGTCGCGCGGCTACGTGCTGCGCGAGGGGACGCACGACGCGGCGGTACGCCCGGCGCGGATGTCGTCGAGCCTGCTGGAGACGACCTTCACGGCCCCGGGAGTCATGGATCCCCGGCTGGTCGACCCGCTGCTGGCGGAGGTGGTCGACAAGGCCGCCATGGAGGCCCGGGCCCGCGGGTTCCGCGCCGGGCACGCCGCCGGCTACGCCGCCGGGCTCGAGGAGGGCCGGGCGCTCCTGGCCGAGCAGCGCGAGAAGCTGGCCGAGCTCGACGAGCAGGAGCGCCTGCGGCGCGCGGAGCAACACAGCACGCTGATCGCGAACATCACCGAGGCGGTCTACGCGGCGCTGGACCTGCAGCAGCCGCTGCTGGAGGACCTCTATGGCCTCATCGCCGAGACCGCGGTCGAGCTGGCCGAGGAGCTCATCGGGCACCACCTGCGCGTCGGGGAGTGCGGCGCGCGCGACGCGGTGCTGCGTGCCCTGCGCGAGTCGCCCGTGAAGCAGAACCTCGTCCTGCACCTGCACCCCGCGGACGCCGAGCTCACCGCGGCCATCATGGCGGACGACCCCGACTACGCCGGCCACCCGATCGTCGCCGACGAGCGGGTCGAGCGCTTCGGCGCGGTCGCCGTCACGGAAAACCTCGAGGTCGACGCGCAGTATGGGCCCGCGATCGCGCGCGCCAAGGAGGTGCTGCGCGGGTGAACGTCCCAGTTGCTCCGCAGAGGAACGCGCGGATGGACACGTCGGCGCTGCTGGCGCGCCTGACCGCCGCCGCCCGCCCCACGGTGAGCGGCAAGGTGGTCAGCGCGGTCGGTCTGTCGATCGAGGTCGCCGGCCTGGAACTGGCCGTCGGTGACGCCGTACGGATTCTCGGCGACGACGGGCCGCTCATGGCCGAGGTCGTCGCGCTGGGAGAAGGCCGGGCCACGTGCATGCCGATCTCGGACATCCAGGGCGTGCGCGCCGGGTGCCTCGTCCAGTCCACCGGCGGGCCCCTGCAAGTACCGGTCGGCACCGGCCTCCTCGGCCGGGTGGTCGACGCCCTGGGGAGGCCGATGGACGGGCAGGGTCCGCTGGGCCGCGTCGAGTGGGTGGGCACCGGCAACGTGCCGCCGCCCGCCATGCATCGGGAACGCATCGCGGAGCCGATGCCGCTCGGGGTGCGGGCCATCGACGCGATGATCCCGTGCGGGCGCGGCCAGCGGTTGGGCATCTTCGCCGGTTCCGGCGTCGGCAAGTCGAGCCTGCTGTCGATGATCGTCAAGGGCACCACCGCCCCGGTCTGCGTGCTGGCGTTGGTCGGCGAGCGTGGCCGTGAGGTCAGGGAATTCGTCGAAGGCGACCTCGGGCCGGAGGGGCTGCGCCGGGCCGTGGTGGTGGTCGCCACCTCGGACGAGCCGGCGCTGGTCCGCCTCCGCGCCGCCCTGACCGCGACGCGGATCGCGGAGTGGTTCCGCGACCAGGGCCAGGACGTGGTCCTCTGTATGGACTCGGTGACCCGCGTCGCGATGGCCCAGCGGGAGGTCGGCCTGGCCTCCGGGGAGCCCCCCGCGACCCGCGGCTACCCGCCGAGCGTCTTCGGCCTCATGCCGCGCCTGCTCGAACGCGCCGGCACCGCCGCGGTCGGCAGCATCACCGGCCTCTATACGGTGCTCGTCGACGGCGACGACCTCAACGACCCGATCGCGGACAACGTCCGCTCGATCCTCGACGGGCACATCGTCCTGTCCCGCCGGCTCGCGACGTCCGGGCACTTCCCGGCCATCGACGTGCTGGAGTCGATCTCGCGCGCGGAGAAGGCGATCACCACCAAGGACCAGCGGGCGGACGCGACGGTGCTCCGACAGCTGCTCGCCGCCAAGCGCGACGCGAAGGACCTGATCGAGATCGGCGCCTACGTGGCCGGCTCCAACCCCACCGTGGACCGGGCGCTGCGTCAGTCCGAGGACATCGACGGGTTCCTCCGTCAGGACCTCGAAGACCTCACCCCCGTGGACGAGACGCGGGCGTGGCTGCACCAGCTCGCGGCCGCCGGCTGAGCGCC
>JBDIAS010000069.1:0-16190 GCA_039812465.1 Austwickia sp.
GGGAGGAACGCGTCCGGGCCCTCGCCGGCCGGGCCCAGTCGCTGGAGTCCGCGGCGCACGCGGAGCGGGCCGCTCGCGAGCAGGCCCGGGTGGCCCGGGTCCGGCGTGACCGCGCGAGCGCGCTGGCCGGGCGGGTCCGCGACGCCGCGGCGCGCGCGGCGGCCCACTTGAGCGGGGTGGTCGTCCGCGCAGAGGAAGCGAGGGACGCGTCGGCCGCGCGCCGCGCCGAACTCGACGCCGTCCTCGCCGGGCTCCGGCGCGACGCCGACGGACGCGCCGAGGCGCTGGCGGAGCTGACCGACTCCGTGCACCGCGACGAGGTTGCCCGAGCGCAGCAGCGGCTGCGGATCGAGCAGGCCCAAACCCGAGCCGTCGAAGAGCTGGGCATCGATCCGCAGGTGCTGGTGGAGGAGTACGGCCCGCACCGGGGCGTCCCGGTGCCGCCTGAGCCGGACGCGGCCGAGGCCGCCGACGAAGCGCCCCCGGAGATCCCGTACGTCCGCTCCGAGCAGGAGAAGCGGCTGCGCGTGGCCGAGCGCGGGCTCGCCCAGCTCGGCCGGATCAACCCGCTGGCGCTGGAGGAGTTCGCCGCGCTGGAGGAGCGCCACACGTTCCTCACCGAGCAGGTCGAGGACCTGACGCGTAGCAAGAAGGACCTGCTCGACATCGTGAAGGAGGTCGACGAGCGGGTCGAACGGGTCTTCGCGGAGGCCTTCGCCGACACGGCCCGGGAGTTCGAGGGCGTGTTCTCGCGGCTGTTCCCCGGCGGGGAGGGGCGGCTCATCCTCACGGACCCGCAGGACCTGCTCGGCACCGGGATCGAGGTCGAGGCGCGCCCGCCCGGCAAGCGGATCAAAAGGTTGTCGTTGCTGTCCGGCGGCGAGCGCTCGCTCACGGCCGTGGCCCTGCTGGTGGCGATCTTCAAGGCTCGGCCGAGCCCGTTCTACATCGTCGACGAGGTGGAGGCCGCGCTGGACGACACCAACCTCGGGCGCCTACTGGGCCTCTTCGAGGAGCTGCGGGCGAGCAGCCAGCTCATCGTCATCACCCATCAGAAGCGGACGATGGAGATCGCCGACGCGCTCTACGGGGTGACGATGCGCGGCGACGGGGTGACCACCGTCGTCTCGCAGAGGCTCCGGGACGTCGCCCCCGCATAGCGGATGTCGATCCCGGTTCGGGGAACTAGGTGGGAATCGTTATCGAGTGGTGACCTGCCCGGCGGTGGAAAGAGCGGGACCTATCAGACGCCCGGGAGACAATGGGGTCATGGTCGCCGTTATCTTGCTCCTGTTGTTCACCCTCGCCCTCGGATCCGTCATCCTCCTCACCGTCGTGGCCGAGGCCCGCCGCTCCGGGCAGGAGTTGCTCCCCGAGGCGAGCCAGGTGCGGCTGGAAGAGCTCAAGGAACGCTCCGAGGAACTGCGCGCCCGCTCCCACACCGTGACCTCCGCCGCGCTCGCCCGGTCGGCCTCCCTGGCCTCCGCCGCCCGCGCCTCCGCCGCCCGTGCCGCCGCCGAGCGGCGCCGCGACCGCGAGCCCGCCGGCGTGGCCTGACCGACACGCCGGCCCGCGCGAACGCCGCCCCCGTCTCGGGGGCGGCGTTCGCGCGTTCTCTCCCTCCCTCCGCGGGTGCGCGCCCCGGTCCGAGCGGCTCGCCGTCTGGAAGACTGAGGACGTGGAAGCCCTTCTCGCCAACGTCTGGGCCGTCGTCGTCACCGCCATCGTCGTCACGGTCGTCCTCATCTCGGGGCTCGTCGCCCTGGTGCGGGGTCGAGGTGGCCGCCGGGGCGACCTCCCGAGCGCGTCCGGTGGCCGCCGCGGCGGCACCGCCGTCGAGGACGCGGTCCGACCGGCGCCGCCCAGCGGCCCGCCCACGCTGGTCGAGACGGGTCCCGGCGCGCCGAGCACCGCCGAGGTCGACGAGGTCGACGAGCTGGAACGCCTGCTCGAGCTGGAGCGCCCCGCCGAGGCGCGCGGCCGCCTCCAGCGGCTGCGGGCCCGGCTGGCCCGCAGCAACTCCGCGCTGGGCCAGGGGTTGCTCGTCCTGCTGTCCGGCGGGCGGCTGGACGACGACGCGTGGGAAGACGTCGAGGACACGCTGATCTCCTCCGACATCGGCGTCGAGGCCGCGACGGAGCTGGTCGAATCCCTCAAACGCCGGGTCGCGATCGAGGGCGTCCGCGACGAAGCGACCGTGCGCGGCTGGCTGAGGGAGGACCTAATCCGGATCGTCGACCCGACGATGGACCGTACGTTGGTGTCCTCGCGCCAGGGCGACCGGTGCGCGGTCATCCTCGTCGTCGGCGTCAACGGGACCGGCAAGACCACCACCATCGGCAAGATCGCCCGGGTCCTGGTCGCCCAGGACCGCCAGGTGGTGCTCGGCGCCGCCGACACGTTCCGCGCCGCGGCCGCGGACCAGCTCCAGACGTGGGGGGAGCGCGTCGGGGTGCCGACCGTACGCGCCGACCGCGACGGGGCGGATCCCGCGGCGGTCGCCTTCGACGCGGTCAAGGAGGCGAACGCCGAGCTCGCCGACGTCGTCATGATCGACACCGCCGGCCGGCTGCACAACAAGGCCAACCTCATGGCGGAGCTGGAGAAGGTGAAGCGGGTCATCGAGAAGCAGTCGCCGATCGACGAGGTGCTCCTCGTGCTCGACGCGACCACCGGTCAGAACGGACTCGTGCAGGCCGAGGTCTTCTCCGACGCGGTGCAGGTGACCGGCATCGTCCTCACCAAGCTGGACGGCACCGCCAAGGGCGGCATCGTGGTCGCCGTGCAGCGCGCGCTCGGCGTGCCGGTGAAGCTCGTCGGCCTGGGCGAGGGCCCGGACGACCTCGCGCCGTTCGAGCCCGAGGCATTCGTGGACGCCATCCTCGGCTGACCCGGTGCATCCCCTGTCCGCCGCAGGAGCCCGTCTATCGTGAGGCGGGTGAGCGCGGATCGAGGGCACCGACGGGGTCGGGCTTTCGCCGCCGCGGCGGGACGGGTGGGCGCGGTCGTGCTGACCCTGCTGCTCGTGGCAGTGCTCCTGGTGAGCGGGTGGGCGGTGGCCCGCGTCGCCGGTGCCGCCTGGTCGGGTCACGACGAGGCGGCGCTCGCCGCGTCCACCCTGCGCGACCGCCGCGGCGTGGATCTTTCGGATCCGTTGCCCGGCCAAGACCAGCCGGGCCAGGCGTCGCAAGATCAGATCGCGCCGGACCAGGCGCCGCAAGATCAGACAGCGCCGGACCAGGCGCCGCAAGGTCAGACCACGCCGGACACGACCGGTGAACCGGCCGGCGGGTACCTCGAGGTCGCGCTGCTCGGCCTGGCGAACGCGCAGGACGTCACTCGCGCGTCGGACTCCCGGTTGGCGGACGCGCGCGCGTACCTCGGCCAGCTCGACGACGCCCGGGACGCGGCGCCGGACTCCGAGCGCGCCGTGCCGCCCGACGGCCCTCAGATGGCTGGCTGGCGGCTGCTGCTCGCCACGCAGGTCGCGCGCCTGTCGGGAACGAGCGAGGATCGGCAGCGCGTCCGGGGCGACGCGGCCGAGATCGTCGCGGCCCTGCGCGCCTCCCCGATCGGGATCCTGGGCGCCTCCCAGGGCGGCAGCAGCCCGGTCGACACCGTCGTGGCGGTGGGCGCGCTGCGCGAGGCCGACCGGTGGGTGGGGGTGCCGGACGCGCGGGAGACCATCGCCGCCTGGCTGCGGCAGGTCGAGCCCCTCCGAGACGGCGGCTCCCAACTGTTGCCGCACCGCATCGACGGGTCCGGCCGCGTCCTCCAGGGACCGCGGGCGAGTTCCCAAGCGCTCATCCAGGTCTTCTGGCCGGCCATCGACCCGGACACCTCCTCGCGCGACTGGGCGGCGTTCGAGAACATCTTCCTGTGCCCGCGTCTCGGCCTCATCGTGGCCTGCGAGTACCCCGGCGGAGGGGAGTTCGTGGACGCCGACTCCGGGCACCTGATCGCGGGGGTCTCGCCCCGATCGACCCTGGTCACCCTGGCCGCCGCCCGAGCGCACGGGAACGCCGACCTGGCCCGCGAGATTTCCCGCGAGGCTGAGCTGTGGGGCCTGTCCGAGGCAAGCGAGGCGCACGGCGGCCGGCCGCCGCTGAACGTGGTCCTGGCCTGGGCCCGCAGCACCCCCGTGGCGCAGGAACTGCCCGGCGTGGACGATCGCGCGCCGGTGCCTTGGGTCGGCCTCCTGCTGGTCGCGTTGGTCCCGGGCGTCCTCGCGTTCAGCGTGCTCACCTGGCGGCTGGTGAGCCTCCGCCGGCAGCTCGCGGGCCCACTCGACGTGGACGCCGAACCGCCGTTCTCGCCGGGTCCGCGCACCCTGCGTTCCTAGGGACGACCGCCGCGATAGCCCGTCAGGGGAATTGGTAGCCACCGTCCAGGAAGCTCCCAGACTCCGCGCCTAGTGTGTGGGGCGTGGGAACAGGGGTTGGCCCCGGCCGTGGGTGAGACGGCCGGGGCCGTTTCCTTGTCAGCCCCGACTCACAGGGGCCGACGCGCAAGGCCCAGCACCCGTACGTACGCGCCAGGCGTTTGAGCCTGCGCCCGCCCCGCCAGGATTGCCGTCCTGAGGCGCGCGAGCAACGAGCCGCGCCGAGGAACCCGGCAACAATCCCGTCACACGCGACGTCGATGGTTTTCACGCCCGTAACACAGCGCGTCGTCCCGGGTAACGCGCGCTCGCGACGCTGGCGGACATGCACATCGACACCGGAGACACCAGCTGGCTGCTGATCAGCGCAGCCCTCGTGATGCTCATGACCCCGGGCCTCGCCTTCTTCTACGGCGGGATGGTCCGCGCGAAGAGCGTCCTGAACATGATGATGATGAGCTTCGGTTCCATGGCCACGATCGGCGTGATCTGGGTGCTGTGGGGCTACAGCGAGACCTTCGGGCCCTCCGTCGGCGGACTCGGCCTGATCGGCAACCCGCTGGAGTGGTTCGGCCTCACCGACCTGCTGTCGCGGCAAGCGGTCTCCGGCACGGTGCCGACGATGGCGTTCGTGGCGTTCCAGGCGATGTTCGCGATCATCGCCGTGGCGCTGATCTCCGGCGCCATCGCCGACCGCGCCAAGTTCTCCACGTGGCTCGTCTTTACCGTGCTGTGGGCGAGCGTCGTGTATTTCCCGATCGCGCACTGGGTCTTCGCCTTCGACGTCACGGACGAGGCGGGCACGGTGACGCAGGCCGGCGGGTGGATCGCCAACCAGCTCAAGGCACTCGACTTCGCGGGGGGCACCGCCATCCACATCAACGCCGGCGCCGCCGCCCTCGCGCTCGTACTCGTGCTGGGCAACCGGCACGGCTTCGGGCGGGAGCCGATGCGGCCCCACAACCTGACCCTGGTGATGCTCGGCGCCGCCCTCCTGTGGTTCGGCTGGTTCGGCTTCAACGCCGGCTCCGCGCTGAGCGCGGGTACGACGGCCGCGATCGCCTTCGTCAACACGATCGCCGCCACCGCCGCGGCCTGCTGCGGCTGGCTCGCCACGGAGCGCGTCCGGGACGGGCACCCCACGTCCCTGGGCGCCGCCTCCGGCATCGTGGCGGGCCTGGTCGCGATCACCCCCGCCGCGAACTCCGTGACGCCCATCGGGGCGCTCGCGACGGGCGCGATCGCCGGCTGCCTGTGCGCGCTGGCCGTGGGGCTGAAGCATCGGTTCGGGTACGACGACAGCCTCGACGTGGTGGGCGTCCACCTCGTCGGGGGCCTGGTCGGCACGCTGCTCATCGGGTTCTTCGCCTCCGCCCAGACTCCCGCCGGGATCGACGGCCTGCTCTACGGCGGCGGCGCGGACCAGTTGTGGCGTCAAGGCGTCGGGGCGTTCACGGTGCTGGTCGTATCGTTCGTGGTGACCTGGGTCATCGCCACGCTGCTCGACCTCACGCTCGGCTTCCGGATCGCCCGCGACGAGGAACTGGAGGGCATCGACGTGGTCCTGCACGCCGAGTCCGCCTACGAGCTGGCGACGATCCCCGGCACGACCGCCCGCCGCCCGCTGCACCTGGGCGGGCACCACGACGCAGCGCCGCGCGGCCACGACGCCGGCCACGGCGCCGACCACGGCGCCGACCACACCGAGGGAGCCGACGCATGAAGCTCATCACCGCCGTCATCAAGCCGTTCAAGGTCGAGGACGTCCGGGCCGCGCTCGAGTCCTTCGGGGTCGCGGGGATGACCGTCAGCGAGGCGGCCGGCTTCGGCCGCCAGCGGGGTCACAGCGAGGTTTACCGCGGTGCCGAGTACACGGTGGACACCGTGCCCAAGACCCGAGTGGAGGTCGTCGTGGACGACGCCGACGCCGCCGACGTGGTGGAGGTCATCGTCTCCGCGGCCCGCACGGGTCGGATCGGGGACGGGAAGGTCTGGGTGAGCTCGGTCGAGGAGGTCGTACGGGTCCGTACCGGCGATCGAGGGAGCGCGGCGCTCTGACGCCGCGCCGATGAGGAGGACGGCGATGCTCGCGACACTGGTTGCCCGCCGATTGGAGGTCTCGCGACAGACGTCGTTCGCCGCTCCGGGCGCGGGGGAGCAACGTCGGCGGCTGGTCGCCGAGGTCACCCGAGACCGGCTCGTGCGCTCCTGGTCGGAGGCGTCGTACGGCATGCCGCGCGACGGCCTGGCCCTGGCGAGCGTCGGGAGTCTGTCCCGAGCGGAGTCCGGCCCGCTGTCCGACCTGGACCTGGTGCTGCTGCACGACGGGCGGACCTCGACGCTGGCGCTGGCGGAGCTGGCCGACCGGCTCTGGTATCCCCTGTGGGACTGCGGTCTTCGGCTCGACCACAGCGTGCGGACCCCGGCAGAGTGCCGTGAGATCGCGGACGGCGACCTCGCGGCCCTGACCGGCCTGCTCGACCTGGCCCTGGTCGCCGGGGACGCCGACCTGGTCGCCGCCGCCCGCTCCGGCGTGGCGCGGGACTGGCGGGCCACCGCCCGGCGCCGGTTGCCGGCGATCGCCGAGCAGATCGCGACGCGGCACGACCGGTGCGGCGACCTGAGCCACCTGATCGAGCCGGACCTGAAGGAGGCCCGCGGCGGCCTGCGCGACCTGTCGGTGATGCGGGCGCTCGCGGCGTCCTGGCTCGCGGACTACCCGCGGGCGGGCGTCGACGCGGCGGCCGGGCACCTGTTCGACGTGCGCGACGCGCTACAGATCTCCACCGGACGGCCCCGCGACCGGCTGACCCGTCAGGAGCACGATCCCGTCGCGGCCCTGCTGGGCCTGCCGGACGGGGACGCGCTGCTGGCCTCGGTCAGCGGGGCAGCGCGCGTGATCGCCCTCGCCGTGGACTCCACGATGCGGCGCGCGTCCCAAGCGCACCAGGCACGGAGCCTTCGGGTCGGGCCGCGTCGGCCGCAGCTGTCGCCGCTCGGGCACGGCGTCTACGCGCACGAGGGAGAGGCCGTGCTCGGGGCGGCGGCGCTCGCGCGCGCCCGGCGCCCCGGCGGCGACCCCTGGCTGCCGCTGCGCGCTCTCGCCACGGCCGCGCGGGCAGGGCTGCCACCGGCCCCCGCGACCGTCGAGACCCTGGCCGGGCAGCCGGTGCCGCCCCGCCCCTGGCCGGAGCCGATGCGAGCGCTGTTCGCCGACCTGCTCGCCGCCGGCCGCGGGCTGGTCCCGGCGTGGGAGGCGGCTACCGTGGCCGGGATCATCGACGGGTGGCTGCCGGTCTGGCGCAGCGTGCGCAACCGGCCCCAGCACGACCCGCTGCACCGGCACACCGTCGACCGCCACTGCGTCGAGGTGGTCGTGGAGGCTCAGGAGTTCGTGGGCGACGTGCGCCGGCCCGACTTGCTCCTGCTGGCCGCGTTGCTGCACGACCTCGGCAAGGCGAGCGCGGGTCCGAGGCACGCGGCCGTCGGGGCGCCGCTCGCCCGGGACGCGCTCCGGGAGCTGGGCTACGACGAGGCCGACGTGGAGCTGGTGACCGTGCTGGTGGCCGAGCACCTGACGCTCGTCGACCTGGCGACCCGGCGCGACGTCGAGGACCCGGCGACGGTCGCCGCCCTCGTGGAGGCCGTCGGGGGCGACGAGGACCTGCTCGACCTGCTCCTCGCGCTCACCGTCGCCGACGCGAAGTCCGTCGGCGAACGGTCCTGGACGCCGTGGCGGGCCCAGCTGATCACGTCCTTGGCCGCGGCGGCCCGGGCGCAGATCCGTTCGGGGCCGCGCCGCGACGACGCGGCGGCCGCCGACTTGGTCCGCCTGCGCGAACCGTTCGAGGTGTCCGGCGCCGCCCGGGCCGCCGCACTCGAGGGCGTCTGCCAGGTGAGGGTCCGAGAGGGCGTGGAACCGGACGCCGCCGTGGTCGAGGTCGTGGCCGCGGATCGCCTCGGCCTGTTCGGGGACCTGGCCGGCGCGTTCGCCCGCCAGGGCGCGCAGGTCCGCCGCGCGGTGCTGAGCACGGTGGACGGCGTGGCCGTGGACCGCTGGGACGTGGAGCTGGGCGCCCCGGGCGCGCTCGACGCGGAGGCGTTGACCCGGGAAATCCGTACGGGGGTCGCGCTACCTACGACCCCCGCGGCCCGACCCGCAGGTGACGCGAGCAGGCTGGGGCCCACGCCGGCCCACTACGCGGCCTACGTCGTCCCCGACGCCTCCGAGCGCGCCACGGTGGTGGAGCTGCGCGGCCCGGATCGACCCGGGCTGCTCCGCGACGTGGGCCACGCGCTCGCCCGCCTCGGGATCGCGGTGCGCAGCGCCCACGTGGAGACGTACGCCGGCCGGTGCCTCGACACGTTCTACCTCGTAGAAGCCCGCAGCGCCGGGTCCTCCAGCGCTCGATCGTCCAGCGCTGGGTCATCCGGCGCCGGGTCGTGCGCCCGCGGTGGGCCCGAGGGCACACTGTCGCCCGCCCGGGTCGCCGAGGTGATCAGCGTCCTGGTCGCCGTCGGGGAAGGCGGTGTGCCGACGGAGCAGTGAACCGCCTCACCCGTACCGGAGGAGACGCGACACGGGCGAGGGGTGCGCGGCGGGACGTCAGGCGCGGCGGGCGCGCGCGATTGGTTAGCCTGGGCGGGTGTTCACCAGCCTGTCAGACCGCCTCGCGGCGACGTTCAAGAACCTGCGCAGCAAGGGCCGCGTCACCGAGCGCGACCTGAACGCGACGATCCGGGACATCCGGCTCGCGCTGCTCGACGCGGACGTCGCCCTGCCGGTGGTGCGGCAGTTCACGAGCGCCGTGCGCGAACGGGCCCTCGGCGCGGAGGTGCACGAGGCGCTCAACCCCGGCCAACAGGTCGTCAAGATCGTTCACGAGGAGCTCGTGGCGATCCTCGGCGGCAACACTCGGACGTTAACGCTCGCCAAGCACCCGCCGACCGTGATCATGCTGGTCGGCCTCCAGGGCTCGGGGAAGACCACGCTGGCGGGCAAGCTGGGCTACTGGCTGAAGCAGCAGGGCCACACCCCGATGCTCGTGGCCGCGGACCTGCAGCGCCCCAACGCCGTGACCCAGCTGCAGGTCGTGGGGGAGCGCGCCGGGGTGCCGGTGTTCGCGCCCGAGCGGGGCAACGTCGCGGGTTACGACGCGGCGGTCGAGTTCGGGACGGGCACCCGCGGTTACGGCGACCCGGTGCAGGTTGCCCGCGACGGGGTCGAGCAGGCCCGGCGCGACCAGCGCGACGTCGTGATCGTCGACACCGCCGGGCGGCTCGCCATCGACGAGGTGCTGATGGCGCAGGCCGCGGACATCCGCGCGGCAACCGACCCCGACGAGGTCCTGTTCGTCATCGACGCGATGATCGGGCAGGCGGCCGTCGAGACGGCCACCACGTTCATGGACCGGCTCGACTTCACGGGCGTCGTCCTGTCCAAGCTCGACGGTGACGCCCGCGGCGGCGCCGCGCTGTCGGTCGCGGGCGTCACGGGGCGCCCGATCATGTACGCGTCCACCGGCGAGCAGACCAAGGACTTCGAGGTCTTCCACCCCGACCGGATGGCCTCGCGCATCCTCGACATGGGCGACGTCCTGACGCTGATCGAGCAGGCGCAGCGCGCGTTCGACCGGCGCCAGCAGGACGAGATGGCGCGCAAGTTCCTCGCGGACGAGGACTTCACGTTCGACGACTTCCTCGAGCAGATGTCCGCCATCAAGAAGATGGGGTCCCTGAAGCAGCTCCTCGGGATGATGCCCGGGATGAACCAGATGCGCGAGCAGCTGGACGCCCTGGACGAGCGGGAGTTCGATCGGGTCGAGGCCATGGTGCGCTCGATGACGCCCTTCGAGCGCAACCACCCGAAGTCGATCAACGGGTCCCGCCGGGCGCGCATCGCCCGCGGCTCGGGCGTGTCGGTGAGCGAGGTCAACCAGCTGCTGGAGCGGTTCCGGGAGGCGCAGAAGATGATGCGCCAGCTCCGGCGCGGCGGCGCGATCCCCGGGATGCCGGGCGTCGGCGGCGGCCGGCCCAAGAAGCAGGTCAAGAAGCGCGGCAAGTCCGGGAACCCGGCCAAGCGCGCCGCGCAGGAGAAGGAGATGGCCGAGCGGGCGGCGGCCGCGCGACAGGCCGCGGCGCAGGCCGCGTTCAACGCGCCCGGGACGGCGCTGGGGGCCGGTCCGGACGCGGGCTCGGCCCCGGCGGCCGGCTTCGACCCGGCGGCGTTCGATCCCAGCAAGCTGCCCAAGGGCTTCGACAAGTTCCTGAAGTAACCGGCGGAGGGTCACGTCCGGCGGAGGGTCACGTTCGGCCGAGGATTACCTGCGCCATGTCGTCCAGCGCCGCCCGGGCCTCGGGCGTCCACACCGCCATCGGGTAGACGTGCGGCGCGCCGGGCACGTCGAAGAGCCGGGCCGGGGTGCCGGCGGCGCGCGCCTTCGCGGCGAACAGTCGCGCGTCGGGGGCTAGGATGTCCGCCCCGCCCTGGTAGATGCTCATCGGCGGCAGGTCACGCAGGTGGTCGTGCAGCGGGCTCACCAGGGGATCGGTGGTTCCCCGGCCGCCCGCCCACGCCCTCCCGGCGGCCTCGAGTCGATCGCACCGCAGCATGACGTCGTGCGGATCGAGCGCTCGGGCCTCCGGGTTCGTCATCGACAGGTCCACCCACGGCGCGATGAGCGTGAGCGCGTCGATCGTCGGTCCGCGCAGGTCCCGGGCCCGGATGGCCTGGCCGAGCGCCAGCGTGCCCCCGGCGGAGTCGCCACCGACGACCAGGCGGGCGCGCAACTCGCCCACCGGCGCGGCCAGGCGCCGGTTCAGAGCGTCGATCAGCGGCAGGGTGTCCTCGAAGCAGTATTCCGGCGCGAGCCCGTAGCTCGGCACGACCAGCGTCGCCCCCGTCCGCCGCTGCATCCGGTCCAGCAAGAGCCACTGCGCGGGGTTCAGCGGATCGATGAAGCCGCCTCCGTGCCAGTAGACGAAGACGGTACGCGTCGCCCCTGACACGGGCGCCATCCACAGGACCGGGCGGCCGGCCACGTCCCACCGGGAGATCGCGGCGCGCGAGCGCAGACCCCGGTGGGGGATCGCCTCGCGGCGGTTCGGATCCAGCGCCGCGGCCAGCTGCTCCGGGGCGTGGTCAGCGCCTCCCGCGGCGTGGACGATGGCGCCGATCAGCATCCGGGTCCAGGCCATCCTCCGGCTCACGCGCACCCCCATCGCGGCGGTTTCACGACGAATGCGCAGTGCTACGTCCGGCCGGTCACAAGCTGTCGCCGAAGTCCTTGCGGAACTCCGCCAGCAGGCGCTCCTGCCAGCCCCCGATCGGCTCCAACCGCCCGTAGAAGAACCGCAGCACCTCGGGCTCCTCCACCCACCTCAGGCCTCCGATCAGGTGACGCTTGGTGTACAGCCAGGCGATCCGGTCGACGGCGTAGGACACCTGGGAGAGCGTGAAGACCCGCCGCGGCATGGCGAGCCGCACCAGCTCCATCTCCGCCATCGGCTCGGTGCCGTCCTCGTCGCGCTGCTCCGAGAGGGTGCCGCGCTCCATGCCGCGCACCCCGGAGGCAAGGTAGATCGCGGCCGCGAGGGCCCCACCCGGGTACTCGTTCTGGGGCACGTGGTCGAGGAAGCGCATCGCGTTGACGTGACACCCGAGACCGCCCGCGGGCGTGATGACCGGCACGTCCCGCTTGGCCAGTTCGGCCACCATGTGCTCGATGAACTGCGGGCCCTGGCAGATGTTGTCCTCGTCGAGGAGCTCGTCGAGGCCGATCGTCATGGCCTCCATCTCACGCACCGACATACCGCCGTACGTGAGGAAGCCCTCGAACAGAGGCACCAGGCCGCGCATCTTGCGGTAGAGAGCCTCGTCGCGCACGAGGATGCCGCCGCCCCGGGCGCAGGTGATCTTGCGGGCCGAGAAGTAGAAGACGTCGCACAGGTCGGCGATCTCCCGGGCGATCTGCGCGATGGACTTGCCCTGCTCGGACTCCTCGCGGCTGGCGATGAACCAGAGGTTGTCGCTCAGCAAGCTGCCGTCCATCACCAGCAGCAGGCCGAACTCGTCGCACACCTGCCGGAGCTCGCGCAGGTTGGCTAGGCTGTGCGGCTGGCCGCCGATGAGGTTCGTGCCGGTCTCCAGGCGGACGAACGGGATGTTGTCGACGCCCACCTGCTCGATCAGGGCCCGCAGCTTACCGATGTCCAAGTTGCCCTTGAACGGGAACTGCGAGTCGACCTTCAGCCCCTCGTCCGTGTAGAGCTCCTCGACCCGGCCGCCGGCGAGCACGATGTGCGCCTTGGTGGTGGTGAAGTGGTAGTTCATCGGGACGACGGACCCAGGGGTCACCAGCGACCGGCAGAGGATGTGCTCGGCGGCGCGGCCCTGGTGAGCCGGAAGGAAGTACGGCATGCCGAAGACCTCGACCAGCTTGTCGTACAGCCGTTCGAAGGTGGCCGACCCGGCGTAGCTGTCGTCGGCGGTGAGCATCGCGGCCTGCTGCCGGTCGCTCATCGCGTTCACACCCGAGTCCGTGAGCATGTCCATGAAGACGTCGGCGTTGCGCAGCAGGAAGGTGTTGTTGCCCGCCTCGGCGATGGCCTGCGCGCGTCGCTCGATCGGGGGCAGGTGCAACTTCTGCACGATCCGCACCTTGTGCATCTCGAGGGGGATCTGCTCGCCGCTGGAGAACTTGACCTGTGCCATGACGCCTTCTTCGCCGCCTCTTCGTCGTGCCGAACGAACCACCGCCCGGGCCGGAACGGCCGGGGCGGGCCGGCGGGCCCGCCGCGCGGCCGGGACCAACCCTAAAGGGGGTGGGCGCCCGCCAGGGTCGCGGCTCGCGGGAACTCGACGCCGGACCTTTGCGCGAGGAAGCGCGCGAGCGTCACGGGAGGGCCGCGGGGAGGAGGGATCGTCCGCAGCCGCCCCGGCGGCCGGAGGCGAGGGTAGGTTGCCCTCATGAGCGCCCCGGCCCTGCAGGTCACCGGACGGATCCGGGTGGATGGCGAGCGGATCCTCGATCGCCTGTGGATCCTCGACGGGCGCATCTCGTACAGCCCACCCTCCTCCGGTGAGGTCGAGACCGTGCGCGGGTTCGCGATCCCCGGCCTCGTCGACGCGCACGCGCACGTCGGCCTGGAACAGACCGGAGCCGTGGGGCCTGAGCGAACGGAGGCGCACGCGCTGGCGGAGCGGGACGCCGGGGTGCTGCTGATCCGCGACGCCGGGTCGTGCGCCGACACAGCGTGGATTCACCAACGGGAGGATCTGCCGCGGCTGATCCGCGCGGGTCGGCACATCGCGAGGCCCAAGCGGTACGTGCCGGGCGTCGCCCATGAGGTCGAGCCCGACGATCTGGTGGCCCGGGTGCGCGAGCAGGCCCGCGCCGGGGACGGCTGGGTGAAGCTGGTGGGGGACTGGATCGACCGGGACCGCGGCGACCTGGGGCCCCTGTGGCCCCGCGAGGTGCTGACGGCGGCGGTCGCGGCCGCCCACGAGGAAGGCGCGCGGCTCACCGCGCACTGCTTCGCCGAGGAGTCCCTCGCCGACCTCGCCGCCGCGGGGGCCGACTGCGCCGAGCACGCGACCGGGCTGGTGCCGGACACCATCGAGGCCTTCGCCGCCGCCGGCACCGCGATCGTCCCGACGCTGATCAACACGTTGAACTTCCCCTCCTTCGCGAAGGCCGGTCGGCCTCGCTTCCCGTCCTATGCCGCCCACATGCTCGACCTGCACGAGCGGCGCTACGACACGGTCAGCGCCGCCCACGAGGCCGGGGTGCCGGTGTACGCGGGCACGGACGCGGGAGGCCAGCAGAAGCACGGGCTGATCGCGTACGAGGTCCTAGAGCTGGCCAAGACCCGGATGAGCGACGTCGAGGCGCTGGGCGCCGCGTCCTGGGCGGCCCGGCGCTGGCTCGGTCGGCCGGGGCTGGAGGAAGGGGCCGAAGCGGACCTCGTCGTGTACCTCGACGACCCGCTGGACGACCTGCGCGTCCTCGCGCGCCCGCATCGCATGATCTTGCGCGGCCGTCCGGTGCGCTGATGGCCGGCGTGGCCGCCCCGGAGCCGCTGCGCGCCGAGGGGACGCGGGTGCGGGTCGCCCCGGTCATGCGCGGCGACCTCGAGCCCTATCGGCAGGCCGTCGAAGCCTCCCGGGCCCGCCTCGCCCGATGGAACCCCGTCGACCCCGACGACCTGGAGCGGCACCTTCGGTTCCAGTCCAGCGGGCACCGCACCTTCATCGTGCGCGCCCGCCATCGTGCCGGTGGGCACGGCATCGTCGGGCGGGTCAACGTGACCGGGGTGGTGCGCGGCCGCGCCTTCAGTGCCCAGCTGGGGTACGACGCGTACGACCCTTACGTCGGACAGGGGCTCTTCGCGGAGGGTCTGCGCCTCGTGGTGGGCCTGGCCTTCGCCCCGGAACCGCAGGGGATGGGGATGCATCGGCTCGAGGCCGCGGTCCAGCCGGGCAACGTCATCTCGGCGGGCCTGCTGCGGTCCCTGGGCTTCGCGGCGCGCGGCGACTGGCCCGCGTACCTGTGGCTCCCCGACGAGAACGGCCACACCGACTGGCGCGATCACGTCGTCTTCGGCGCGATCGCGTCGGAGTGGCCCCCGCCGCCCTACCACCTGCCCCGTGGCTCCCGCCCCGTCGTGGCGCTGGATCCGCGGGAGGAAGCGCTCGGCGCCCGAGTGGCGGCCGAGCTGTCGGTGCCCCTCCTTCGCGCCGCGGCTTTAGAAGCGTTGGGTCCTTCGGGTACGGCGACCCTGCTGGCCGACTCTTCGGGGGCGGTGCTGTTGGCGCCCGGCGACTGGGATCTTCGCGCCGTGCTGCGCCAGGCGGGCTACTCCCCGGACGCCGCGGTCGACGCCCGTCATGCCGCGCCGGAGGAGGGCGGCGCTGAGGACGACCCGCAGGATCGCGCCCGAGCCTGCGACCTGGCGCTGCAGGCGCGGGCCCTGGCGCACGGTCAGCTCGGTCCCGACGTGACGCGCGTGAGCCAGCGTCGCGCGGGCTCGACCTGACGCGTGTAGGGGCAGGAGGGCTCAAAGGGCGAAGGAAGGTTCAAAGGAAGGTCGACCCCGCCCGCACCCACGCAGCGACCAGCGAGCGCGCCCGCGCGCCGAACTGGCCGAGGGTGGGACAGCGGCCCGCGTCTGGCACAATGGCACGCGTATCCGTGCCCGCGGGACCCTCTCACCCTGCGCGCGCGGCCTTCGCAGCCCGTCCACCGGCGGTCCCCACGCGGGTCAGGTCCGGGCTCACCCGTACTGATCGGGCTCGCCCGTGACCAGATCCACCGAAGGAGAGACCACACTCGTGGCCGTCAAGATTCGCCTCAAGCGCATGGGCAAGATCCGCGCTCCGTATTACCGCGTCGTCGTCATGGACTCCCGCACCAAGCGCGACGGTCGGGCGATCGAGGAGATCGGCAAGTACCACCCGACGCACGAGCCCTCGGTCATCGAGATCGACGGGGACCGCGCCCGCTACTGGCTGGGCGTCGGCGCGCAGCCGACCGAGCAGGTCGAGGCCCTGCTGAAGGTGACGGGCGACTGGCAGAAGTTCAAGGGCGTCGAGGGTGCCGAGGGGACCCTCAAGCCGCAGCCGAGCAAGCCGTCGAAGAAGGACCTGTACGAGGCCGCGATGGCCGCCGCCGGCAAGGCCGACGACGACTACGCCAAGGGTGGCCCGACGCCGCGGAAGAAGGCGGCGGCCAAGCCCGAGACCGCCAAGGACGAGGCACCCAAGGACGAGGCACCCAAGGACGAGGCGCCCAAGGACGAGGCGCCGGCG
>JBDIAS010000070.1:0-15796 GCA_039812465.1 Austwickia sp.
CGGCGGTGTCCCTGTGCGACACGCGCCAGGTCCTGGCGTGGGAGGGCGCCGGGGAGCACCACAAGGAGAACGTGCTCGCCCAGGCCAAGGCCGTCCTGGACCGGGGCTCTACGGTGCGGCTCGGGGAGGCCGACCTCGCCTGCCCGAAGTTGGACTGCCCCATCCGCAACGCCATCCTCGCCCCGGTGGTCAGCGACGACCGGACGGTGGCCGTGCTGGCGTCGTACTCCCCCACCGTCTCGGCCGACCTGGTCCGCGCGACCGAGGCCGTGGCGGACTGGATCTCCACCCAGCTCGACCTCGCCGAGCTGGCCGTCGAGCGGGAGCGGGTCATGGAGGCCGAGCTGCGAGCGCTGCGGGCGCAGATCAGCCCGCACTTCATCTACAACTCGCTGGCCGCCATCGCGAGCTTCGTGCGGACCGACCCGGACCGCGCCCGGGAGCTGCTGCTGGAGTTCGCGGACTTCACGCGCTACGCCCTGCGCGCCAGCGGGCCGCTGGCCACGATCGCCGAGGAGCTGGGCAACATCGAGCGGTACCTCGCCCTGGAGGAGGCCCGCTTCGGTGACCGGATGGCCGTCAGCCTCGTGATCGCCCCCGAGGTGCTCTCGGTCCAGGTGCCGACCCTGGCGATCCAGCCGCTGGTGGAGAACGCCGTCAAACACGGCATCGAGTCCGCGCCCGGCGTCGGCCACATCTCGATCACCGCGCGCGACCGCGGCCCCGACGCCGAGATCCTCATCGACGACGACGGCGTGGGCGCCGACCCCGAGGAGATCCGGGCGATGCTCGCCGGGGAGCGCGGCGACCACGTGGGGCTGGCCAACGTGGACGCGCGGCTGCGGCAGACCTTCGGGGACGACTACGGGCTGGTCGTGGAGACGGCCGTGGGCGCGGGGATGCGGGTCTCCTTCCGCGTCCCCAAGTACGCGCGCCGGGCCTAGGACCGCCTGGCGCACCGGAGGGTACGCTCGTCGCATGACTGTGGATGCGCAACCCCCCAACCTCGGGGACGGCCTTGCGGTCCTCGTGGTGGACGACGAGGTCCCCGCCCTCAACGAACTCGCGTGGCTGCTCAGCCAGGACAGCCGGGTCTCGGACGTCCGGACCGCCACCAGCGGCGCCGACGCCCTGCGGGCTCTCGACGCAGCACCCGCTGACGTCGTCTTTTGCGACATCAGCATGCCCGGGCTGGACGGCCTCGAGCTGGCCCGCGTGCTGGGCCGCTTCGCCGAGCGTCCCCAAGTGGTGTTCGTCACCGCCCACGAGAAGCACGCCGTCGACGCCTTCGAGGTCTCGGCCACGGACTACCTGGTGAAGCCGATCCGCGAGGACCGGCTGGCAGAAGCGGTACGCAGGGTCGCGGCGGCCCGGTCGACCGCCGGGTCCCCGCCCCTGCCGGTCGGGACCGAGGACGAGACCATCCCGGTCGAGCTCGGCGGCGTGACCACCTTCGTGCAGCGCAGCGGCATCATCTACGTGCAGGCGCAAGGCGATTACGCCCGCCTCCACACCCGGGCCGCCAGCCACCTGATCCGGGTGTCGCTGACCACGCTGGAGGAGCGGTGGGCCCCGTACGGATTCGTACGCATCCACCGCAGCACGCTGGTCTCCCTGCCCGCCGTGACCCAGGTGCGCACCGAGAGGGGGCGCTGCGTCGTCGTGCTCGACGACATCGAGCTCCAGGTGAGCCGCCGGCACACCCGTGAATTGCGGGAGCGGCTGCTGAGGCTCCCGGGCGCGGACCGCGGATAGCCTGGCGCGATGACCCCGGGCCCGAACCGCGGCGCGGACGGCGGCCCCTCACGTCGCGGGGACGCCGGCCTGCGGCGCGGCGAGCCCGCCGCACGACGCGTACGGGTCACCTCCCCGCGCAGCCAGGCCCGCCAGCGCGACCCGGTCCGGCCGTTGGCCCGGGAGATCGACGAGCAGACGCAGCTCGGCGAGGTCTATCTGAACTCGCTCATGCGCGCCCAGCTGCGTCTGTCGCTGGTGGTGCTCGGCGGCGTGCTGCTCGCGGTCGGGTTCCTGCCCGTGACGCTGACGCTCCTGCCCGTCGCGGCGGAGCTGCACGTCGGGCCGCTGCCGCTCCCGTGGGTGCTCGTCGGGGCGATGCTCTACCCGTTCCTGCTGCTCGTAGCGCGTTCCTACACGCAGGCCGCCGAGCGGGTCGAGCGTGACTTCGACCTGATCGTGGGGCCGCGGTGAGCCCCGCTCGCGCGCCGGCGTGAACAGCACCGTCGCGCTCGGCGCGGTCGTCGCGGTCTGCGCGCTCACCATCCTGGTCGGCGGGCTGGGGCTGCGCCTGTCGCGGACGACGAGCGACTTCTACGTCGCGAGCCGCGGGGTCACGCCGTGGTGGAACGGCGCCGCGATCGGCGGGGAGTATCTGAGCGCCGCGTCTTTCCTCGGCATCGCCGGGCTGGTGTTCGCCCTCGGCCTGGACATGCTCTGGTTCCCCGTCGGCTACACGATCGGGTTCGTCGTGCTGCTCGTGCTGGTGGCGGCGCCGCTGCGCCGCTCCGGCGCCTACACGCTGCCCGACTTCGCGGACATCCGGCTGGGCAGCCGGCGGGTGCGTGCGCTGTGCACGGCGCTGGTGTGCCTCATCGGCTGGCTCTACCTCCTGCCCCAGCTGCAGGGCGCGGGGCTCGCCCTCTTCGCCCTCACGGGCGCGCCCGTCTGGGTCGGCGGCGCGCTGGTCACGGCCGTGGTCACCGTCAACGTCTTGGCCGGCGGCATGCGCTCGCTCACGTTCGTCCAGGGAGTGCAGTACTGGGTCAAGCTGTTCGCCATCGCCGTCCCGGCGGTGATCCTGGTGGCGCTGTGGCTGCGGGACGGTCAGCCGCTGCCGCCCCCGAGCGAGCTCCCGCCCACCGGCGCCGTGCCCGGCCTGACCGGCGGCGCGGGGGACGCGTCCCCCGCGCGGGCGATCTACAGCTCGTACAGCATCCTGCTCGCTCTGTGCCTCGGCACGATGGGCCTGCCGCACGTGGTGGTGCGCTATTACACGAACCCCGACGGGCGCACCGCGCGGCGCACCACGACGGTCGTGGTCGGCCTCCTCGGCCTCTTCTACGTCTTCCCGCCCGTCTACGGCGGCCTCGCCCGGGCCTATCACGACCGGCTCCCGCTCGACGCCAGCCCGGACTCGGTGGTGCTCCGGCTGCCGGGCCTCCTCGCGCCGGGGACGCTCGGCGAGGTCCTCACGGCGGTCGTCGCGGCCGGGGCTTTCGCGGCGTTCCTCTCCACGGCCTCCGGGTTGACGGTGGCGGTGGCGGGAGCGCTGGGGCAGGACGTCGTACGGCCCGCGGTGGCGAGCCTGACCGGTGGTGACCCGGACGGCGTGGGGAGCTTCCGGATCGCGACGGTGCTCGCCACCGGCGTGCCGTTCCTGCTGTTCGTGTCGGTCCAGCAGCTCAGCCTGGCCACGACCGTGGGGCTGGCCTTCGCGCTCACCGCGTCGACGTTCTGCCCGCTGCTCGTGCTCGGCGTGTGGTGGCGCCGGCTCACCTCCCCGGGGATTGCGCTGGGGATGACCACGGGCGCCGTGCTGGCGCTCGCGGCCATCGTGGCGACGGTGGCCGGCATCCCATCCTCCGGCTGGGCAACGACCCTGCTCGCGGCGCCGGCGGCGTGGACCGTGCCGCTCGCGTTCGCGGTGACGATGGGGGTCTCCCTCCTCACGCCGGACCGGGTCCCCCGGGACACGCTCCGGACCATGACGCGGCTGCACACCCCCGAGTCGATCGGCCTGCCCCGGACGCGACTTTGACGGTCAGACGACCGAGAGGCGCCGCCAATGCCTATGCCCAACGTGAGGACTCTTACGCAACTCAGTAACGGACTTTACCAATTCTTTAATGTCTGGCGGGTTCGGAGATTCGCTCCGGCGCCGATGGGATGGGCGTCAGACGAGCTGTCGAAGATGCCGGCAGCGGCGCCGACTCCCCGGCGCCGAGAACCTATCGCCCATCGACACGCTGCGCCCGCGGTCCCCTGCCACCACCGACCGCCCCAGAACCTCCCGCCAACGCCACCCGGGCTCCCCTGCGCCTCAAGGAGATGTTATGTCAACACGCCCTCGCATCGCGATCGCCTCGATGTCGCTGTCCCTCGCCATGCTGTTCGGCCCCGGCCTGGCCGCGCACGCCGCCACCCCCGCCGACGCCCTGCCCACGGTCAAGCGCACCGCCGACGTGGGGGCCGTGAAGCGTACGGGTGACCTGGGTTCCGTGAAGCGCACGAACGACGTGGCCTCCGTCAAGCGCACCGGTGACGTCGCGAGCGTGAAGCGCACCGGCGACGTGGCGAGCGTGAAGCGCACCGGCGACGTCGCGAGCGTGAAGCGCACCGGCGACGTGGCGAGCGTGAAGCGCACCGGCGATGCCGCGAGCGTGAAGCGTACGGGCGACGTCGCGAGCGTGAAGCGCACCGGCGACGTGGCGAGGGTGAAGCGCACCGGCGATGCCGCGAGCGTGAAGCGCACCGGCGTGATCAGCACCGACGCCGCCCAGCCCCTCGACGTCGAGGCGCTGGTGGAACTGGGCCTGCTCGGCTGACCCGGCCGGTCTCGCCCCCCATACGCGCGGAGCGGCCCCCTACACCGAACCCGCGCCACCACCGGCGGCACACCCGCCGCCCTCTGACGAAGGCCCTGCGGCCACAAGCCGCAGGGCCTTCGCGCGTCTCGGGCCCAGCCTCGCGCCCTGTCTCGCGCGCGGAGACGTACGGGACGCCAACGACTCCACTCGGCGATTCCTTTCCGCCATCTGTCGCCCAGATCACATTCGATGTCGCCTACATCACATTCATACACCCGCTTGGTCCTAAGGTTTTCTCCTGAGCGAATGTCCGCGACGTACCCCAGGAGGACCCGTGTCTGATGAGACCATCGCGAACCTGCTGCAAGAAGACCGTCGGTTCCCTCCGCCCGAGTCGGTGACCGCGCACGCCAACGGCAAGGCTGAGCTGTACGAGCAGGCCGAGGCCGACTTCGAGGGCTTCTGGGCCGCCCAGGCCCGCGAGTACGTGACCTGGAGCAAGGACTTCACCCAGGTCCTCGACTGGTCGGACGCCCCCTTTGCGAAGTGGTTCGTGGGCGGCGAGCTCAACGCCGCCTACAACTGCGTGGACCGCCACGTGGAGGCCGGCAAGGGCGACAAGGTCGCCATCCACTTCGTGGGTGAGCCGGGCGACACCCGTGACATCACGTACGGTGAGCTGCAGACGCAGGTCGCGAAGGCCGCGAACGCGCTCAAGGACCTCGGCGTCGGCAAGGGCGACCGGGTCATGATCTACCTCCCGATGATCCCGGAGGCCGCGATCGCGATGCTGGCGTGCGCCCGTCTCGGGGCGCCGCACTCGGTCGTCTTCGGCGGGTTCTCCGCGGACGCGCTGCGCTCCCGCATCGACGACGCGGACGCCAAGGTCGTCATCACCTCCGACGCGGGATACCGTCGCGGGTCCGCCTTCCCTCTGAAAGCGGCCGTCGACGAGGCGGTCTCGGCCCAGGGGTCCCCGATCCAGAAGGTGCTGGTCGTCAACCGGTGCGACACCGACGTGGCCTGGGACGACTCCCGGGACGTGTGGTGGCACGAGGCGCTGGAGAAGGCCTCCGCCCACTGCCCGCCGGAGCCCGTGGACTCCGAGCACCCGCTGTTCATCCTCTACACCTCCGGGACCACCGGGAAGCCCAAGGGCATCCTGCACACGACCGGCGGCTACCTGATGCAGTGCGCCTACACCAACCACGTCGTCCACGACGTGCACCCCGACACCGACATCTACTGGTGCACCGCCGACGTGGGCTGGGTCACCGGCCACAGCTACATCGTCTACGGCCCGCTGGCGCTCGGCGCCACGCAGGTCATGTACGAGGGCACGCCGGACACGCCGCACCAGGGCCGCTGGTGGGAGATCGCCCAGGACTACAAGGTCACGATCCTCTACACGGCGCCCACGGCCATCCGTACGTTCATGAAGTGGGGCAGCGAGATCCCCGCCAAGTTCGACCTGTCCAGCATCCGACTCCTCGGTTCCGTGGGCGAGCCCATCAACCCCGAGGCGTGGATGTGGTACCGCGACAACATCGGCGGCGGCCAGGCGCCCATCGTCGACACCTGGTGGCAGACGGAGACCGGGGCGATCATGATCTCCCCGCTGCCCGGCGTCACCTCGCTGTGCCCCGGGTCGGCGCAGTACGCGATCCCGGGCGTCGTGGCCGATGTCGTCGACGACAACGCCCGCCCGGTCGACAAGGGACAGGGCGGCTACCTGGTCCTGACCAAGCCGTGGCCGGCGATGCTGCGCGGCATCTGGGGCGACCCGGAGCGCTACAAGGACACCTACTGGGCGCGCTGGCCGGACCTCTACTTCGCCGGTGACGGCGCGAAGAAGGACGAGGACGGCAACATCTGGGTGCTCGGCCGCGTGGACGACGTCATGAACGTCTCCGGCCACCGCCTGTCCACCTCGGAGATCGAGTCTGCCCTGGTCAGCCACGAGCGCGTCGCGGAGGCGGCGGTCGTGGGCGCGACGGACGACATGACGGGCCAGGCCCCGGTCGCGTTCGTGATCCTGCGCGGCGGCGGCGAACAGGGTGAAGACCAGGAGGCCCTCCAGCAGGAGCTCCGGAACCACGTGGGCCACGAGATCGGCGCGATCGCGAAGCCGAAGTCGGTCATGATCGTCTCCGAGTTGCCCAAGACGCGCTCCGGCAAGATCATGCGGCGTCTGCTGCGTGACGTGGCCGAGAACCGTGACGTGGGAGACGTGACGACCCTCGCCGACTCGTCGGTGATGGACTTCATCGCCAAGAACATCAAGAAGTCGTAGGCAGCCGCCGCGGCACGCACCGTGACTCCGCCGCCGCCTGGTGTCCGCACCAGGCGGCGGCGGCGTCGTGGGAGGCGAACGTCGCCGGGGCGAACACGGTGACCCAGCGCGTGGCCTGTCCGTCGCCGGAGAGGTCGGCCTCGGTGAGCAGCCGGACGGGATCGCCGAATCGGTCCCGCAGCGCGCGGTGCTCGGCCAGGATCGCCGCCGGGGTGTCGGGGTCCGCCGGGGAGGTGGCCGCGCCGGTGGCGCGCGAGGCCAGCTCGGCGACCCATCGGCCGTCGAAGACCGTCGCGGCGCGATCCAGCTCGTGCTGCCGGGCGAGGTCCGTCCCCGCCTGCGCCGCCGGGTCTGCCGTGGTCGTGGCGGCAGTCGTGGCGCTGGGGCTCATCGCGGAGGGGGTCGTCGCGGAGGGGGTCGGCACCGCGTCGTCGGGCGTGGGGGACGTGACGGGGCGCGCGCCGTCATCGACCCCGCTGCCAGGCGACGCCGCGGGCACCTCCGCCGGGGGCGGCGGCAGGCTCGGGCCCGCCGGGGGCTGCTGGCGGATGGCGACCGGGAAGTCCGGGGTCGCATAGGGCTCCGTGTCCGGCGCGACGACCGCCACGACCGGCCCGGGCGACGCGTCGGCGTCCCGGCGCGACGTCGCCCATAGCGAACCGGCGATGACCGCGAGCAGGACGGCCGCCACGAGCGCGGCGGTGGTCGGGGACACGCCCGCGCCGGTCCCAGACTCGTCGGCGGCATCGATCTTTTCGCGCTCCGAGGACATCCCCCGCTCACCTGACGCCGACGGGCTGCCGTCGCCGGCCGATCCCCACGGGGACGAGGCGTCGCCGCCCCACACGTCGTACGCGCCCAGGTCCCCGAAACCGGCGTCGCCAGGCTCGAACGGGCCCGTCGGCGATCCCCCGGGCTGCGATCCCCCGGGCTGCGATCCCCCAGGCTGCGACCCCTCGGACGGCAACCCCTGCTGCTGCGGCATCTGCGGCTCCCGGCGGCGCGCTGCGACGCCGTGCTGCTCAGGCGCCTCCCCTGACCCATCGGCGGGAGGCCGCCGCCCTGTAGAAGGGAGCCGCGGGTCGTCGCGTCACTGCGCGCGCAGCACCGGCAGCATGTCCTCGGATCCGTCCGGGATCGCCATCGCGACGGCCGAGATGGCCGGTCGCAGGGCCAGCCACCACTGGTCCTTCGGGCGCCGGTTGGCCGTGTCGAGGTCGTCGAGCATGTGGGCGATCGGCCGGAACTCCAGGCCCCCGGCCACCAGCCCCAGGTAGCTGCCGTCCCGGTTGCCCGAGCGCAGCTGCTCGGCCAGGTGCAGGATCGCGGCGTGCACGAGCCGCGTGGCGAGGAGCCGGTCGAAGGCCGTGGGGCTGCCGCCCTGCTGGATGTGGCCGAGGATCGCCTGTCGGACGTCGAACAGACACTCGCCCTCTTCCTCGAAGAGCCGGGCCAGGAAGTCGGTGGTGTACATCTGCGAGGCGTCCTCGTTGCGCACGGCCAGGAACAGCCGCCGCCCGTTGCGGAACGCCTCCGTCATCCGCTGCACGTCGCGCTGCAGCTCGGCGAGCGTGATCCCCTCCTCGTGCAGGTAGACCTTCTCCGCGCCCGCCGCCAGCCCCGCCATGAGCGCGAGGTAACCGCAGCGGCGGCCCATGGTCTCCGCCACGAAACAGCGCTGGGCCGCCGAGGCGGACTGCTTGATCCGGTCCAGGGCCCACACGATGTTGTTCAGCGCGGTGTCGGCGCCGATCGACAGCTCGGAGCCGGGGCAGTTGTTGTCGATCGTCGCGGGGATGCACACGATCGGCAGGTTGAACGCCGGGTACCGCTCGCGTTCCCCGACCAGGAGGCGCGCGGCGTCGTACGCGTCGTAGCCGCCGATGATGAGCAGGGCGTCGATCTCGTTCTTTTCCAGCGCGCGCCCGATCGCGTAGAGCTGCTCGGTGCCCGGCACGGTGCGCCGGGTGCCGAGCTCCGCGCCCCCGTCGGCTGCGTACCCCTCGACGTCGGCCCAGGTCAGCTCCTGCACCCTGTCGTCCAGCAGTCCGGCGAAGGAGCCGTGGATCCCCATCATGCGCAGGCCCGCGTCGAGCCCGACCCGCGCGGCCGTCCGGGTCGCCGTGTTCATCCCGGGGGCCAGCCCGCCCGCGTGCATGATCCCCACCCGGGGGGCGTCCGGCGCGGGCCCCGCGCCCTTGGCCGGCGGACGCGACAGCTGCTGGAAGATCTCGTACATCTGCCGGAAGCTGCCGCCCCGCGCGGCCATCGCCGCCTCGTACTCGCCCCGCTCGATCAGCGCGCCGACCTCCTTGGTCGCGGCCACGGACTCGATCAGCGGGATCTGCGCGATGCGGTTGTGGCGGACGCCGAGGACGTGCGGCACCGAGTCGGGCGAGGCGGAGATCGCCTCCTGGACGGCCGCGTACCCGAGCAGCGTCGACATCCACCGGTCGTACGCGCTCGGCGATCCACCGCGCTGCACGTGCCCCAGGATCGTGACCCGCGTGTCCTCCCCGAGACGCTCCGCCAGCAGGTTCTTGACCTGCTCCGCGCGGATCGGGTTGCCGTGCCGGTCGCGAGCCCCCTCCGCGACGAGCACGATCGAGTCCCGGCGCCCGGCGCTGCGTCCGGCGCGCAGCTTGGCGCACAGGTCGTCCTCCCACCCGTCCTCCGGGGGGAACTCGGGGATGAACACGTAGTCGCAGCCGCCGGCGATCGCGGCCATCAGCGGCAGGTAGCCGCAGTGCCGGCCCATCACCTCCACGACGAAGCTGCGCTGGTGGCTCGCCGCCGTGGAGGAGATGGTGTCGATCGCGTCCACGATCCGGTGCAGCGCCGAGTCCGCGCCGATCGTCATGTCCGTGCCGACCAGGTCGTTGTCGATCGACCCGACCAGCCCCACCACGACGAGCGCGGGGTGTGCGTCGGCCGTCTCCTGCGTGATCTCGCCCCGGCTGACCAGCTCCGCGAGCAGCCCCGGCCAGTGGGCCTTGAAGGCGTCCGCGCCGGTGAGCGAGCCGTCGCCCCCGATCACGATGAGCCGGTCGATGTCGTGCTCCAGCAGGTGCGCGGCCGCCTGGAGCTGCCCCTCCCGCTCCCGGAAGGCCACGCTGCGGGCGGTCCCGATAGCCGTCCCCCCGCGGTGCAGGATGTTGCCGACGTCGTCCCACGCCATGCGGCGGATCCCGGCGCCGCCGTCGACGGCCCCCTGCCAGCCCTCCGTCACCGCGTAGACCTCCGCGCCGAGGTGGATCCCCGTCCGGACGACCGCGCGGACCGCGGCGTTCATGCCTTGGGCGTCGCCGCCGCTGGTCAACACTCCGATTCGGACCGGGGCGTCGGACATCGCGTGTTCCTCCTGGTCTCGCGGCGCGCCGCGATCGTACGGGTATGCCGTACCCGTTCGGGTTCTGGCGGGCCGCGCTGCCCCGCACGGTCGTTGCCGATCTCCGTGGTGCGCGGGAACGCCGCGTCCCATGATGCCGGAGCGCGCCGCCCCCGAGCTGAACGGACCGCGACGTCGCGCCGTCGAGCCCGCGACTCGCTAAGGTCGTCTCAGACAAGCCGCCGCGCCGGACCGGGCGGGGCCCGACGACCGCCGGTCGGGGCCCCCGAGGTGGGTGCCACGAGGAGGGAACAGCCTATGTCGACCGTCACGCCGGAGGCAGCCGCCCGGGAGCTGGGCGCCGGGGCGACCCGGCCCGCCGCAGCCGAGGAGCCGACGATCGGGCGTCTCGTCCACGACGCGCTGGGCGACGTCTCCTCGCTCGTCCGCAACGAGATCGCGCTGGCCAAGGCCGAGGTCTCCATGGACGTCAAGAAGGCCGGCCGGGGCGGAGCGATGCTGGCCGCGGCCGCGGTCATGGCCCTCTTCGGCGTCACCTTCCTCCTGCACACGATCGCGATCGCCATCGCCGAGTTCTTGCCCCTGTGGGCGGGCTACTTGATCGTCACCGGCGTCCTGCTCCTCGTCGCGGGCATCCTGGCCCTCGTGGGCAAGAACGCCCTGCAGGCCGTCAAGGGCAAGCCGGAGCGCACCATCGCCACCTCCAGGGAGACGATCGAGGCCGTGAAGTCGGCAGCCGCGAACTGAGCCCGACCGCACCTCGCCCCGCCGCACCGCGCCCCTGATGCCGAGCGACGCCTCGTCCGTGCTGGTCGCGGGCCCCTGGGAACACCGGTACGTCTCCGCGAACGGCGCGCGCTTCCACGTCGCGTCGGCCGGGGACGGCCCCCTGGTGCTGTTCCTGCACACGTTCCCGCAGTTCTGGTGGACCTGGCGGCACCAGCTCGAGGGCCTGGCCGCGGCCGGGTACCGCGCGGTAGCCATGGACCTGCGCGGCTACGGCGCGTCGGACAAGCCGCCGATCGGTTACGACGCGCCGACGCTCGCCGCCGACGTGGCCGGCGTGGTCCGCTCCCTCGGCGAGACCCACGCGGTGGTGGTCGGGCACGGCATCGGCGGCTGGCTCGCCTGGTCCCTCCCGCGCTGGCACCCCGACGTGGTCCGGGCGATCGGTCTGGTCGCCGCCCCGCACCCGGCCGTCCTCGGACCCACCGCGTGGCGCCCGGACCGGATGCGGGCCACCCTCGCCGTCCTGGATCTCGCCCGCCCGTTCCATCCCGAACGGGAGATGGCGCGCGGGCCCTCGTACGTGCACCGCGTGCTGCGCACCTGGGTGCCGGGCGAGATGTCCTGGCCGCCGGGCCCGGACGCCGCGCGCTACGCCGAGGCGATGGCGATCCCCTTCGCGGCGCACTCCGCCGCGGAGGCGTACCGGTGGCTGTTCTACGCCCGGCTGCACCCCGCGGGGCGCGCCTACCTGAAGGGGCTGCGCCGACCGGTGGCCGTGCCCGTCCTCTACGTCGAGGGGCAGGACGACCCGGTGGTGGCGCCGTCGCTGCGAGCGCGGAGCGCCGCGTGGGTGCTCGGCCCCTGGACCGTCGCGTCCATCCCGGGCGCCGGCCACGCGCCCCACGAGCAGTGCCCGCAGCCGGTCACCGAGGCGCTGCTGCACTGGCTGGCGGCCCTCCCCTGACCGTTACGAGCGGGCGCAGGCGCCGGTCGGAACGCTGGCCGCGTCGGGCGAGGCCGACCTCAGGACGGGGCGCAGCTCGGTCAGCGTGAGCGCGTACCCGGTCCGCGGGTCGTCCAGCGACCGCGCGAAGACGACCCCGGACACCGTCCCGTCGAGGTCGAGCAGCGGCCCGCCGGAGTTGCCCGGTTGCACGGTGGCGAGCAGCGAGTAGACCTCGCGGTCCACCTGGGTGCGCCCGTAGATGTCGTCGCCGCGGGCCGTCAGGACCTCGCGCACCCGCGCGGAGTCGACGCGCAGGGGCCCGCCGAGGGGGTACCCGGCGACGGCCGCGGAGTCCCCGTGCTCCAGGGTCCGGCCGAGCGGGAGAGGCGCGGTCGGCAGCCCGGGGACGGCGAGCACGGCCAGGTCCCGCGCGTCGTCGAAGGCGACCACGCGGGCCGGGTAGCGGGACCCCGCGGCGCGCACGGACACCGACCGGGATCCGGCGACCACGTGGGCGTTGGTGACGACCAGGCCGGGTTCCGCGACCCAGCCGGTGCCCTCCTGGGTGCGCCCGCAGGAGGCCGCGTCGGCGTCGATGCGCAACACCGACGCCGAGGCCGCGCTGACCGCGCCGGAGTCCGCCGCGCCGGGATCCGCGGGCCCGACCGGACGGATCGGCTCCGCGCCGATCGTGGAGAACACGCGGGGGAAGCCGTACTGGTCCAGCGCCGCCTTCACCGAGCCGACCACCTGGTCGCTCGTCGCCGGCATGAGCTGCCCGACGGTCGCCACGACGCGGGACTGGCCGATCGTGCGGGCCAGGTCGCTCGGCACGAGGACGCGCAGCACGCCGGCGCAGAACCAGATCGTGATCGCCGCCACGACTACCGTCACGACGGCCCCCAGCAGGGCGTCCAGCCCGCCCAGCGGCGACCGCCCGAGCGAGCGGGCCGCGCCGCTGACCAGTCGGGTGAGGACCCCCTGGGTGATGGAGGCGGCGAGTAGGAGCAGCAGCACCAGCAGGAACGGGCGCCACATCGCGGACGCCGGGCCGAGCCAGCTGGCGACGAGCCCCGGTAGCACCCACAGGCCGATCCCGGCCCCGGCGAGGAACCCGATCGCCCCGACGACCGTGAGCAGCAGCCCCCGCCGGTAGCCGGTCGCCGCGTACGTGGCCAGCACCAGCACGAGGACGAGGTCGAGGACGAGCCCCCCGGTCACGTGTTCTCCCCCCTGCCTGGCTGCCAGGCGAACGGTCGCGGCGCCTGGAACGGCACGTCCCGTTCGTCGGTCACGTCCCAGTCTCCGTGGTCGAGCCCCGCCAGGTCGAATGTGGCGGCCAGGAGCGCCGCGGTGAACCCCCACACAAACAGCCCGTCGACCTCGAAGGCCGGTCCCTTGTAGCCGCTGGGGTGCACCGCGGTGAACCGATGGGCGGGGTCCAGGAGCGCCGCGACCGGGATGCGGGCGACGCGCGCCACCTCGGACGGGGAGTGGACGCGGATCGGGGTGGGGCGCTCCCACCAGGCCAGGACCGGGGTGACGGCCGACGTGGAGGCCGCGAGGAACAGCTCGGGCATCGCCCCCAGCACGTCCACCCCCGTCGGCGACAGGGCGATCTCCTCCGACGCCTCCCGCAGGGCGGCCGCCACGGGCCCGGTGTCGGTCGGGTCGATGCGGCCCCCCGGGAACGACACCTGGCCCGCGTGCGAGCGCAGGTGCGGGGTGCGCTGGGTGAGCACCACGTCCTGGCCGCCGTCGGCCGAGGGACCGTACAGCATGAGCACCGCCGATCGCCGCCCCTGCTGCGCGGGCGTGGGGGCGTTGCGACCGAAGTACGCGGGATCGCCCCGCTCGGCGACGGCGTGCAGGAGCCGCGCCATCCAGGCGGGCGGCCCGACCGGCTCGGGTGCGGTCATGGCGTCGAGGCGGCGTCGCTGGCCTGGGCCGGGGTGCCGTCGCTGGCCTGGGCCGGGGTGACGGCGCCGGTCTTCACCAGGCGCGCGGCCTGCGCTGGGTCGGGGGTGCCGGCGCTGGCCTGAGCTGCAGTGGCGGCGCCGGCCTGAGCCGGGGTGACGGCGCCGGTCTTCACCAGGCGCGCGGCCTGCGCTGGGTCGGTCACCCCGATGCCGTACGAGGGACACCACCGCGCCACCGGGCAGGCCCCGCAGGCGGGCCGCCGCGCGTGACAGATCCGGCGGCCGTGCCAGATGAGCACGTGCGACATCGTCGTCCAGTCCCGCCGTTCGATGAGCCGGGCCACGTCGGCCTCGACCTTGACCGGGTCGTCGTGCTCGGTCCAGCCGAACCGCCGCGCGAGCCGCCCGAGGTGGGTGTCGACCGTGATGCCCGGGACGCCGAACGCGTCGCCCAGCACCACGTTGGCCGTCTTGCGGCCTACCCCCGGCAACGTCACCAGGTCCCGCATACGGCCCGGCACCTCACCGGCGTACCGATCCACCAGCACCGCCGCCAGCGCCACGATGTTGGCGGCCTTGGTCCGGAAGAAGCCGGTCGGCTGCACGATCGCCTCCACCTGCGCCAGGTCGGCCCCCGCGAGCGCGACGGCGTCCGGGTAGCGGGCGAAGAGCGCCGGGGTGACCCGGTTGACCGACGCGTCGGTCGTCTGGGCGGAGAGGACGGTGGCCACCAGGAGCTCGTACGGGGTCTCGAAGTCAAGTTCGCACCGGGCGTCCGGGTAATACGCCCGTAAGGTCCGATACATGCGCCGCGCCCGCCGCGTGCGGGCCAGCGGGGTCTCCCCGGGGGGTGCTGCGAGCTCGGCCACGGGGTCAGCGTAGGCGGCCACGCAGGGCGCCCCCACCAGGGCGCGATATCTATCCCCCGGAGACGGCTGAGGACCCCAGGACCGGGAGGTGATCTGTGGCACAGTAGGCGTGTGGACAACGATGTGGTGCGCCAAGCCCCCCTCTTCGCGACCCTTGACGACACGGACGTCGAGGCGCTGCGCTCCACCATGTCGACGACGCACCTCGAGCGCGGAGAGATCCTGTTCCGCGAGGGGCAGCGGGGCGACCGCCTGTACGTCATCACCTTCGGCAAGATCAAGCTCGGGCGCACGAGCTCCGACGGCCGCGAGAACCTCATGGCGGTCCTGGGCCCCGGCGAGATGTTCGGAGAGCTGAGCCTGTTCGACCCCGGCCCGCGGACCCTGACCGCGACCGCCGTCGCCGACACCGAGCTGATCGGCATGGGCAACGAGACGCTCCAGGAGTTCCTGAACGACCGCCCCGTGGTGGCGCTGGCCCTGTTGGCCTCGCTCGCCCGCCGCCTGCGCCGCACGAACGATTCCGTGGCGGACCTGGTCTTCACCGACGTCCCCGGCCGCGTGGCGAAGGCCCTGCTCGACCTGGCCAACCGCTTCGGCCGCCCCGCCGACGACGGCGTCCTGGTCGCCCACGATCTGACCCAGGAGGAGCTGGCCCAGCTGGTCGGCGCGTCCCGTGAGACGGTCAACAAGGCGCTGGCCGACTTCGCCTCGCGCGGGTGGCTCAAGCTGGAGGCCCGCGCGGTGGTCCTGATCGACCTGGACCGCCTGCTTCGCCGGTCCCGCTGACGCGGCGCGAGACGGTACCCCTCCCCGTACGCGTCCCGCCCTCTCGGCTACGTGTCCCGCCCTCTCGGCTACGCGTCCCGCCTCTCCCCGTACATTTCCCGCCCACGGGCGGCAAACGACACCCCCCACCAGGGCAAACGCGGACACATCCCGCCCACGGGCGGTAAATGACATCCGCCACCAGGGCAAACGCGGACACATCCCGCCCATGGGCGGTTAATGTACGCATCCGCCCAGCACCCCGGCGCCACTTCCCGCCCACGGACGGGAAACGACACCCGCCACCAGGGCAAACGCGGACACATCCCGCCCGTGGGCGGCAAACGACCGCGCCGCGGATCCTCGGCCAGGGATCCTC
>JBDIAS010000071.1:0-15726 GCA_039812465.1 Austwickia sp.
ACATATTCGGCGGGGACCGTACGACGCCTCGCCGCCATGCCGACCGCGGCGCCCGACTTCCGCATCTACTGGGACAACGCGTACGCCATCCATCACCTGAGCGGCGAGCACGACGAGCTGGCCTCGATCCTCGCCGCTTGCGAGGAGGCCGGGAACCCGGACCGCGCCTTCGTCTTCGCCTCCACCTCCAAGGTGACGTTCGCAGGCGCGGGAGTGTCTTTCTTCGGCTCCTCCCCGGCGAACGTCGCGTGGTTCATCGCCCGCGACGGGATGCGCTCGATCGGCCCCGACAAGATCAACCAGCTACGCCACGTGGCGTTCTTCGGTGACAGCGACGGGGTGCTCGCCCACATGGACAAGCACCGCGAGATCCTCGCCCCCAAGTTCGAGGCCGTCGGCAAGGCGCTGGCCAACGACCTGGGCGCCCTCGGGATCGCCACCTGGAGCGAGCCGCGCGGCGGCTACTTCGTGAGCCTCGACGTCGTGCCCGGCACCGCGCAGCGGGTGGTCGAGCTGGCGAAGGCCGCGGGCGTGGCGCTGACCCCGGCGGGGGCGACCTTCCCCGGCGGGAACGACCCTCGCGACGAGAACATCCGGATCGCTCCCAGCTTCCCGACCATGGAGGAGCTGGAGCCGGCCATGGCCGTCCTCGCCACCTGCGTGATCCTGGCCGCCGCCGAGAAGCTCGGCTGAGGACGCGGACGTGGCGGACCAGGCGACGCCGCTGCACGACCTGTTGCGCTCCGGGGTCCCGCTGACCTGGGTGTTCGCGGGAGACTCGATCACCCAGGGGGTCCAGCACACGCACGGGCGGCGATCCTGGTTCGAGCACGTGCACGAGCGCGTGCGCTTCCAGCTGGGTCGGCCGATGGATGTGCTCGTGAACACCGGGATCTCGGGCTGGACCGCGCCGCTGGTGCTCAGCGAGTTCGACCACCTGATCGGCCGGTTCGACGCCCACGTGGTGAGCATCGCGCTCGGCATGAACGACGTCGGCATCGGCCCGAGCGGGCGGGAGGACTTCCGCGACGCCATGGACGCGCTGACCGCGCGGGCGGCGGAGCGGGGCGCGTTCGTCGTGCTCCACACGCCGAACGCGATCGCGCCCGGCTCGTTCCTGGACCCGGCGGAGGTGGGTGCGTACGCCCAGCTCGTACGGGATGTGGCGGCGGCGCGCGAGGTGACGCTGATCGATCACCACGCGTACTGGGAGCAGGAATTCGGGGGCAAGCCGCCCTACCGGTGGCTGGACGAGCCGGTCCACCCGGGAGCGGCAGGCCACCGGCGGATGGCGGACCTGACGCTGAGCACGCTGGGACTGGGCCCGCTGGAGGACTGGTAGCGGCGGCGCTCCCTCCCGCCCGTGGGCGGGAAGTGTTCGTGAAACTGCAGGTGGGGTGGGTCGTTTTCCGCCCGTGGGCGGGATGTGTTCGCGACGTCAGATCGACGCCTTGAGCGCCGAGCGGATGACCTTGCCGTTGCCCGTGCGTGGGAACGCGTCGAGCACCACCACCTTGCGCGGGCACTTGTAGCCAGCGAGGCGGCGGTGCGCGTGGTCCAGCAGCGCCCCCACGTCCAGGCCGCCGGCCGCCGCGCACTCGGGCGTCTCGATCACGAAGGCCGTGATCACGGTGACGCCGGGACGGACGGGCACGTCGGTGACGGCTACGTCGGCCGCGCCCGGGAACGAGGCCAGCGCCCGCTCGACCTCCAGCGGGGAGACCCGGTAGCCACCGGCGTTCATCACGTCGTCGGCCCGCCCGTGGTGGATCACGTACCCGTCCGGCTCTATGTGGACCACGTCGCTGCTGACGAACCATTCGCCTTGACAAGGGTCCTCGTGGCCATCCCGGTTCCAGTACCCGAGCATGAGACCCGGGTCACTGCGGTGGACGGCCAGCAGCCCGCTCTCCCCGTCCGGCAGCGGCGTCCTGTCCCGCGCCGGCTCCCCGTCCGGCAGCGGCTCCTGGTCCGGCAGCGGCGTCCAGTCCCGCGGCGGCTCCCCGTCCGGCAGCGGCGCGCCGGCCGCGAGGCGGGCCTTGGACTCCGCCGTCGACGGCGTGGACCCGTCGTCATCGGGCACCGGGAGCACAGCCACCCGGCGACCTGGCTGGGGCCGACCCGGGCTGCCCGGCCGGGTCGGGGCCTGCGGCCCGGAGGAGATGAACGTCGACACCTCGCTCATCCCGAGCGCCTCGTAGAGCTCCAGGCCGGTGGCGGCGCGCCAGCGTTCCCACAACTCCGGTTGGAGCGCCTCTCCGGCGGTCAGGCCGTGCCGTAGGGTCGCCAGCTGGGTGCGGTCAAGCTCGCCGGTGGCCAGCAGCTGGCGATAGACGCCCGGGACGGCGGCGAACAAGGTCGCCCCGGTCGCCGCCATGATCCGCGGCCAGACCCCCGGGTCACGAGGCCCGTGGTAGACCACGGCCGTCGCGCCGAGCGCCCAGGGATCCGTCAGCCCGACGCCGAGCGTGTAGGTCCAGTTCAGCGCGCCCGCGTGCAGCATGACGTCGTCCGGGCCGATCCCGTACCAGCCGTCGTACATCGGCCGCCGCCCCCACGCGGAGCGGTGTGCGTGCAGCACCCCCTTGGGCACGCCGGTCGTCCCCGAGGTGTAGACGAGGAACGCCGGGTCGTCGGCCGCCGTGTCCGCGAACGGCGTGTCCGCGAACGGCGTGTCCGCGAACGTTCCGTCCGCGGGATTCTCGTCCGCGGGATTTTCGTACGAGGTCCGCCGTCCCCCGTGAGCCGAGGCGTCGGACGACGCCCCACCACCGGGCGACACCGCTGGCGGCCGGGACCGCCACGTGGCCACGCGCGCGCTATCGATCGTCAGCACGGAGTCGGGCACGCTCGTCACCGGGGCCAGGTCCGGGCTGACCGCGATAGCCGCGGCCCCGCTGTCGTCCAGGACGAACGCGGCCTCGTCGTGCGTGAGCTGCGAGGATGTCGGCACCGCGACGATGCCCGCGCTGATCGCCGCGAAGAACAGGAGCGGGAAATCGCTCACGTTTCCCATCCGCAGCATGAGCCGATCGCCCGGCCGTAGTCCCGCATCGGCCAGCCCTCGGGCGTAGCCCGCGACGGTCGCGGCGAGCGCGCCGTAGGTCCAGCGCTCGGCGGCTCGGGTGGGGTCGAGGTGGTCGCTGACGACGATGAGTCCGACCTTGTCGACGGGTCGGTGGGCGGCGGGGCCGAGGCAGTAGCGGGCCATATTGAACCGGGCAGGTGCAGCGCGAAGGGCCTCGCTCATGCCGTCACCGTAGCGTCGGGCGCCGTACCGGCGGGGGTCTGCACGCGGCTGTGGTGTGCGACACCGGTCCCGGGGAATATGCCGTACCGGACGGTAAGGGGCCTAGACTGCCCGTCTATCCCTTACGACGCGGATGACGTGCAGGGACGCCCCTCTTCCCACGAGCGGCTCACCCCCGCCGATCCACGCACCGCGTCCAACGTCGAGGAGGACGGATGCGGTTAGCTGCCGCGCAATCAGGTGACCTCACCTTGGGGTCCGGAAGTGTCACGATCGTCGTCATCGTCGGGGTGGTAGCGCTGCTGTCGCTCGCCGCCGGCGCCGCGTTCCGGACGCAGGTGTTGGCCTGCGACCAGGGGACACCGAAAATGCAGGAGATCGCTCAGGCCGTGCAGGAAGGCGCAGCGGCCTACCTGAACCGGCAGATGCGTACGCTGGCCGGCTTCGTGGTCGCGGCGTTCCTGCTCCTGCTCATCCTGCCCGCTCCGGACCTGGCCGTGCGACTCGGCCGCAGCATCTTCTTCGTGTTGGGCGCCGGGTTCTCGGCGGCGATCGGCTACCTCGGCATGAACCTCGCCGTGCAGGCCAACGTCCGCGTCGCGGCCGCGTCGCGGGAGGGGAAGCGCTCACCCGGTTTCCGCATCGCGGTCCGCACCGGTGGAGCCGTCGGCATGGCCACGGTCGGCCTCGGCCTGCTGGGCGCCGCCTCCGTGGTGCTCATCTACCGCGCCAACGCCCCGATCGTGCTGGAGGGCTTCGGCTTCGGCGCCGCGCTGCTCGCGATGTTCATGCGGGTCGGCGGCGGCATCTTCACGAAAGCGGCCGACGTGGGCGCTGACCTGGTCGGCAAGGTCGAGCAGGGCATCCCCGAGGACGACCCCCGCAACGCGGCGACCATCGCCGACAACGTCGGCGACAACGTCGGCGACTGCGCGGGAATGGCCGCGGACCTGTTCGAGTCCTACGCGGTGACGCTCGTGGCCGCGCTGATCCTCGGCCGGGCCGCCTTCGGCGAGGTCGGGCTCATCTTCCCGCTCATCGTCCCCGCGATCGGCGCGCTCACCGCCGTCATCGGCATCATGGTCACCCGGGTCCGCCCCGGCGAGAACGGCCTGACCGCCATCAACCGCGGTTTCGTCATCGCCGCCGTGGTCTCGGCCGTGGCCTGCGGCATCGCCGCGTTCGTGTACCTGCCGAGCAGCTTCGCCGCCATGGTCGGCGCGAACCCGCAGGTGATGGACGTTGATCGCGATCCGCGGATCGTCGCCTTCCTCGCGGTGCTCCTGGGCATCGTCCTGGCCGGCGTCATCCTCGCGATCACGGGGCACTTCACCGGCACCGACGCCGAGCCCACCCGCAACGTGGCGCGCACGTCGGTGACCGGCCCCGCCACGGTGATCCTCTCCGGCATCGGGGTCGGCCTGGAGTCCGCCGTCTACACCTCCGCCATCATCGGCATCGCGGTCTACCTGGCCTACCTGCTCGGCGGCGGTTCGATCCTCCTGTCGCTCTTCCTCATCGCCCTGGCCGGTTGCGGACTGCTCACCACGGTCGGCGTGATCGTCGCGATGGACACCTTCGGCCCGGTCAGCGACAACGCGCAGGGCATCGCCGAGATGTCGGGCGACGTGGAAGAGAGGGGCGCCCAGGTCCTCACCGAGCTGGACGCCGTCGGCAACACGACGAAGGCCATCACCAAGGGCATCGCCATCGCCACGGCGGTGCTCGCGGCGACGGCGCTCTTCGGCTCGTACAACGACGCGGTCATCGCCGCGCTCACGGAGGCCGGCGGGGATCTCGCGGGCCTCGACGCCATGTACGCGATCGTCGCGCCGCCCACCCTGGTGGGTCTGATGGCCGGCGCCGCGGTGGTCTTCCTGTTCTCCGGCCTGGCGATCGACGCCGTGACGCGCGCCGCGGGCGCGATCGTCATGGAGGTTCGTCGGCAGTTCCGCGAGAACCCCGGGATCATGGAGGGCACCGTGCGGCCCGAGTACGGTCGCGTGGTCGACATCTGCACCCGGGACTCGCTGCGCGAGCTGGTGACCCCCGGCCTCCTGGCCGTGCTGTCGCCGATCGTGATCGGGTTCGCGCTCGGCTACGGTGCGCTCGCCGGCTTCCTCGCGGGCGCGATCGGCGCCGGCGTGCTCATGGCGGTGTTCCTGGCCAACTCCGGCGGCGCGTGGGACAACGCGAAGAAGATCGTCGAGGACGGCGCCCACGGCGGCAAGGGGTCCGACGCCCACGCGGCCACGGTCATCGGCGACACGGTCGGCGACCCGTTCAAGGACACGGCCGGCCCGGCGATCAACCCCCTCATCAAGGTCATGAACCTCGTGGCCCTGCTGATCGCGCCGGCGGTCGTGACGCTGTCCACCGGCGACACCGCGAACCCCTGGATCCGCTACGGGATCGCGGCGTTCGCGGCCTTCATCGTGGTCCTGGCCGTGGACCGCTCGCGGTTCCGCGCGACCCGGCAGCTGCCGGAGGTGGAGACGGTGGTCGAACCAGTGGGCCCTAATGTCCCGTTCGCGCACCCACCGGCGGATCACCCGGCGCTGCAGCCGCGGATTCCCGGCAAGGGACGGCAGGAGAAGTAGTACCCCTGCGGGGCGCGAACGGAGCCCAGCGATCAGAGAGGCGCCCCCGCCGGATCATTCCGGCGGGGGCGCCTTTCGTTTGGTCCGAAGGGGTCTGGTCAGGATGCGCCGCGTCTGACGGCGCCTCGTGACAAGGCGGCGATCAGTCGCCGTCAGTTGCCATCAGCCGCCGTCAGTCGCCGACGGCATCCCGGCCGCGTCGCACGATGTTCGGATCGGGTGTGCCCACCACCTCGGTGTCCTTGTCCTCGTAGTCGAAGAGGGACAGGTAGTAGCGCATCGCGTTGATCCGGGCCCGCTTCTTGTCGTTGCTCTTCACCGTCGTCCACGGGGAGTGGTCGGTGTCGGTGATCGCGAACATCGCCTCCTTGGCGGAGGTGTAGGCATCCCACTTGTCGAGCGACTCCACGTCCATCGGGGAGAGCTTCCAGCGGCGCACCGGGTCGATCTGGCGGATCGCGAACCGGGTCCGCTGCTCTGACTGGGTGACCGAGAACCAGAACTTCGTGAGCGTCGACCCGGAGTCCACGAGCATCTGCTCGAAGAGGGGCGCGGTGCGCATGAACTGCCCGTACTCCTCATCCGTACAGAAGCCCATGACCCGCTCCACGCCAGCGCGGTTGTACCAGGACCGGTCGAACAGCACGATCTCCCCGGCCGTGGGGAAGTGCTCCACGTACCGCTGGAAGTACCACTGGCCCGCCTCGGTCGTGGTGGGCTTGGTGAGGGCGACCACGCGGGCCGCCCGGGGGTTCAGGTGCTCCATGAACCGTTTGATCGTGCCGCCCTTGCCGGCGGCGTCCCGACCCTCGAAGACGATGATGTGCCGCTGCCCCGTGTCCTGGGTCCAGTACTGGAACTTCAGGAGCTCCACTTGCAGCGCGTACTTCAGCCTCTCGTACTCCGCGCGGGTCATGCGCTCGTCGTACGGGTAGTCCTCG
Organism: Austwickia sp.; assembly: GCA_039812465.1. Classification (GTDB taxonomy): domain Bacteria; phylum Actinomycetota; class Actinomycetes; order Actinomycetales; family Dermatophilaceae; genus Austwickia. The sequence goes on from JBDIAS010000071.1 coordinate 6,792, forward strand.
CGCCAGGTCTCGACCGCCGAGCCGCCCGGGTCGATCAGGTCGGGATCCGAGCCGTGGTCGTCGTGGCTGACGGTGTATCCCTGCGCGAGAAGGGCGTCGAGATACTCCCGGAAGTTGGGTGGCATGGGGGCTCCGTACGTCGGGTGGCCAGGGGAAGACGAGTCGGTGCGAGCCTAGTGGTCCCGCGCCCTCGCGGTCACCCACGGGCCGGTACGAGCTCGCCGGGCCGGGAGGGCGCGCGAGGAGGGGCCTGCGGCCGGGCCAAGGGCCCCCGGCGACGCCGATACGGTGGGTGCGACGCGGCACGGACCGGGGGCCGCGCGGGGAGCCGCTGCGCACGGCGGACCCGACCGCAGAAGGCGTGAACGCGCCGGAGGGCCAGGGACGGACTATGGGGACTGGGACGAACGAGCGGCCGCGTCGGATGCTGGTGGTGCACGCCCATCCGGACGACGAGACCCTTGCGACGGGCGTGGTGATCGCGCGCCGCGTGCTGGAAGGGCAGGAGGTGCACGTGCTGACCTGCACGCTCGGCGACGAGGGCGAGATCATCCCGCCCGAGTTGGCGCACCTGGCGGCGAACCGGGACAACACGCTGGGCGCGTACCGCCGCGGCGAGCTGGCCCGGGCGGTCGCCGCCCTCGGCGCGCAGGTGCACGTGCTCGGCGAGGACGAGCTCGGGGTGGGCGCGTCCCGCTATCGGGACTCGGGGATGGCCGGCACCGCGTCGGTGAAGGACCCCGGGGTGCTCGCCCAGGCGCCGCTCAAGCAGATCGCCGGCGACATCCTCGACCACATCCGATCCCTCCGCCCCGACGTCATCGTGACCTACGACGAGCGCGGCGGCTACGGGCACCCGGACCACGTCCGGGTGCACCACGCGGTGTGCGCTGCGGTCTACTCCCTGCCGGAGGACGAGCGGCCGCCCCTGTGGGCCGTGGTCACGCCGTACAGCGAGGCGGTGAACGACCGCGCCTGGGCCGCCGCGCACACGCCGCGGGACCGAGGATTGACGTTCCTGCTGGAGGACGCGCCGCTCGCGGCGGGGGTCGTCCCCGACGACGCGGCGCCGTGGCGGGTGGCCGGCCCGCCGGCGGCCTGGGACCGCCGGGACGCCGCCCTGCGGGAGCACGCGACCCAGGCGATCGTCGGCGACGGCTGGTTCGCCCTGTCGAACCGGATCGTCTCGCGGCTGGTCCTCGCGGAGTGGTTCGCGCCCCTGGACCCCGAGACGGGCCGCCTGGTGAAGATGTCGCCGGACGAGGTCGACCCGCGCACGGCGCCGTGAGATCAGGCGCGCCCGGACCGCGGGTCGACGAGCACGAGTTCCGGCAGGCGTTCGGCCGGTTCGCGACGGGGGTCAGCGTGCTGACGACCCGGTGGCAGGACCTGGACTACGCCATGACCGCGAACTCGCTCACGTCCGTCTCGCTGGACCCCCCGCTCATGCTCTTCTGCGTGCACGACGACTCGCGCTTCGGCGAAGCCGTGCGGGCGAGCGGCGTCTGGGCACTGAGCATCTTGCCGGCCACCGCGCGGGCCACGGCGTCGTGGCTCGCCACGCCGGCCCGTCCCGTGCGGGGCCAGCTCGATCAGGTGCCCCACGGCCGGGGGCGAGTGCACGACGTCCCGCTGCTGGAGGGCGCCCTGGCCACGATGGAGTGCACGACCGTCGCCGTCCACCCCGGCGGCGATCACGCCATCGTGCTGGGGGAGGTCGTGGACCTCCAGCTCCCGGCGGTCGCCGGCGACGCGTTGGTCTTCTATCGCGGACAGTACGGAAGTCTGTCGTGACCGACCCCGCAGGGCCCGACGAACCCGGCACGCCCCCCGAATCCACGCCTCGGGGCGAGGCCGCATCCCCTCCCGAGGCCGCGTCCCGCGCTGGGGCCGCGTCCCGTCCTGCGGCCACATCCCGTCCCGGGCCCGGCTCCCGGCCTGGGGCCGCCACCCGCCCCGTGGCCGCGCCGGGGCCCCGGTCGCGTCCCACCGGTCGGCGACGGGTGGTCACGCGGGTGGCGCTCGGCGCCGCGGTGGTTGGGGTCTGCTATCTCGGCGTGGCCTGGTGGGCGGCGCGCAGCGTGCCGTCCGGGGCGAGCGTGGCGGGTCTGGCTATCGGTGGGATGTCGGGCGAGGAGGCGCAGCGCGCGCTGGCCGAGCGAGCGCAGGGTTGGGCGGCGGACCCGCTGGAGGTCCGCCTGGGTGGGCAGACCGCTCGCATCCTGCCCGTCGACGCGGGCGTGGGCGTCGACGCCGCCGCGACGATCGCGCCGCTCACGCGCCTATCCCTGGACCCGCGGACGGTGGTCTGGCGGTTGGCCGGAGGGGGAGAAGTGCCGATCGTCACCCGCGTGGACGCCCCGCTTTTCGAGGACGCGCTGCGCCCCACCGTGGAACGGGCGGAGCGACCCGTCCGGGAAGCCTCCTTCTCGTTCACCGGCGGGGTCCTGGCCGGGACCCGACCCGAGGCGGGGACGCGGGTGGACCTGCCGGCGACCGCGCAGGAGGTGGCCCGGCACTGGCCCGGGCGGGTCATCGTCCAGGGGGTCACGGACACGGTCGCGCCCCGGGTGAGCGCGACGGCCTACGAGCAGGCGTTGGAAGAGGTGGCGCGACCCGCGGTGGCCGGGCCCCTGCCGCTGCGCGCCGACGGACGGACCGCGTCGCTGACCGCAGCGGCCTTCGCGCCGGCGCTGTCGATGGTCGAGGACGCGGGAACGCTTCACCTGCGCGTGCTCGAAGCGCCGCTCCTCACGGCGATCCGTCAGGTGGCGCCGGGGCTCGAGCAGCCCGCGGTGGATGCCTCGCTCCGGGCGGACGGCGAACGCCCTCGGGTGGTCCCCTCCGTGATGGGCCGCGTGCTGGACGGACCCCGCAGCGTGGAGGCGGTCACCCGCGCGCTGACCGCCGGGCCGCGGGAGGCGGAGCTGGTCCTGCAGGACGCGGCGCCCCAGATCACGGAAGACCGACTGCAAGGCTGGGCGATCAGCGGCCAGATCGGCCGGGCCTCCGTCCGGTTCGCCGATCCGTCGGCGACGCCCGAGCGGGTCGCCAACGCCGCGCGGGCCGCGACGCTGCTGGACGGCGCGGTCATCGCCCCGGGGACGGTCTTCGACTTCAACGGTCGGGTCGGGCTCCGGGCCTCCTCGCGCGGTTTCGTCGCGGCCACCACGCCCTTCCCGGGGGAGGACGGGGAGGACGACGCCGGCGTCTCGCACCTGTCCTCGGCGGTGTACGAGGCGGCCTTCCGGGCGGGGCTCGCGCTCGGGCCGCGCTCGCCGCACTCCGTCTACCTGACCGGTCTGACCGCAGGACTCGACGCCCGCGCGCCGTTCGGGAGCGCGAACGTCACCTTCACCGCCCCCGACGACAGCGGCGTGTGGGTGAGCGCGGCCGCGCGCGGGGACACGATCGAGGTCCGGCTCTGGGGGGCGCCGGGAACGCAGACGCAGGTGTCCGCGGCGGGGCCGACGTCCCTCGTCCGACCCGGTCCCGCCGTCGAACGCACGTCACGGTGCGTGGCGCGCGCGGCGGCCCAGCCCGGGTTCGACATCACGGTCACGCGCGTGATGACCCGCGAGGGGCGCGAGGTCGGCCGGGAATCGGTCCGGACGCGGTACGCCCCCATCCCCGCGCAAACGTGCACGCGGTGACGCTCGTCCGGCCTCTCCTTCGCGAAAGAGGCGCAGGTGCGGCAATTGCGGGTGTGACGGCGCATTTCCGACGCATCCGCGTTCGTAAATCGGCGCGTTTCCACGGTGATTGACCCCAGAACATTCCCCTAAGCCGCGCGCGTGAACCGGTGCGAGGGGGGCATACTGGGGCCTACAGCTACCCGCACGTCCAGGAGGACCGATCTTATGACGTACGTCATCGCCCAGCCTTGCGTTGACACCAAGGACAGGGCTTGCGTCGAGGAGTGCCCCGTCGACTGCATCTACGAGGGCGACCGGACCCTCTACATCCACCCTGACGAGTGCGTCGACTGCGGCGCGTGCGAGCCGGCGTGCCCGGTCGAGGCCATCTTCTACGAGGACGACGTGCCCGAGGAGTGGGCCGAGTTCACCCAGGCGAACGCTGACTTCTTCGAGGAGCTCGGCAGCCCCGGCGGCGCCGCCAAGCTCGGCGCGACGGGCAAGGACGTCCCGTTTATCGCGGGTCTGCCGCCGAAGGAGTGACCGACGGAGCGTGCGCGGGCGGGCCTTCCCTGACGGAGGGCCCGCTTGCGCATCCGGTCGAGGTCCCGGGCGTGTCGCTGCCCGCGTTCCCGTGGGACACCCTCGCCGCGGCGCGGGCGCGGGCGCAGGCGCACCCCGACGGGATCGTCGACCTGTCCGTGGGGACGCCGATCGACCCCACACCGCAGGTGGTGCGCGACGCCCTCGCGGGGGCTTCCGATGCCCACGGGTACCCGGCCACCTACGGGACGGCCGCGCTGCGGGAAGCCGTGGCCGCCTGGTTCGCCCGGCGTCGGCTCGTGCCGGGCGTCGACCCGGACGGGGTGCTGCCGACCATCGGGAGCAAGGAGCTGGTCGCCTGGCTGCCGACGCTGCTCGGCCTCGGGCCGGGGGATCGCGTCGCGTTCCCCGCGGTCGCGTACCCGACCTACGACGTGGGCGCCCGCCTCGCGGGCGCCACGCCGGTGCCGTTCGAGGGCTTGACCGAGCTGGGCCCGGTCGCCGGCGCGAGCGCGCCCCGGCTGATCTGGGTCAACACACCAGGGAACCCGACGGGGCGGGTCCTCGGCGCTGCGCACCTAGCGAAGGTGGTGGCCTGGGCCCGGCAGCGCGGCGCCGTCGTGGTCAGCGACGAGTGTTACGCCGAGCTGGACTGGCGCGAGGGCTCCGACGCTGACGGCCGACCCCTCGGTGGCGGCCGCGCCGGGAGCGTCCCGTCCCTGCTCCACCCCGACGTGTGCGGGGGCGACCACACCGGGCTGCTCGTCTGCTATTCGCTGAGCAAGCAGAGCAACATGGCCGGCTATCGCGCGGCGTTCCTCGCGGGCGACGTACGTCTGGTCAAGGACATCCTGGAAGTCCGTAAGCACGCCGGGATGATGATGCCGACGCCGGTGCAGGAGGCGATGCGCGCGGCCCTGCTCGACGACGCCCACGTCGCGCAGCAGCGCGAGCGGTACGCCGCCCGCCGAGCCGTGCTCGCGCCGGCGCTGGTCGACGCCGGGCTGCGGATCGAGGACTCGGAGGCGGGCCTCTACCTGTGGTGCACCCGCGACGAGGACTGCTGGGCGACGATCGACGCCCTCGCCTCGCTCGGCCTCCTGGCGGCGCCGGGTTCCTTCTACGGCACCCGGTCGGGCCGACACGTGCGCGTCGCGCTCACCGCGACGGACGAGCGGATCGCGACGGCTGCGGCCCGCCTCCCCGGGCTGCCCCCCGTCGGATCCTGAACTCGGCTCCTGGACTCGGCGACATCTGACCCTTGGCGTGCAGCGCCCTAGTCGTTAGCGTGCAGCGCGGAGTTCAACGTGATGCCGTGACCGTCGCGAGCCCGCGCCTCGACGGCGCCGGTCACAGAGTTGCGGATGAACAGCAGGTTGTCCTGCCCGGAGAGCTCCCGCGCCTTGACCACCCGGCCGTCGGCGAGGGTCACCTTCGTCCCGGCGGTCACGTACAGGCCCGCCTCGACCACGCAGTCGTCGCCGAGCGCGATCCCGATGCCGGCCTCGGCGCCGACCAGGCAGCGCCGCCCCACGCGGACGCGCTCGGAGCCCCCGCCCGACAGGGTCCCCATCGTGGAGGCCCCGCCGCCGATGTCCGAGCCGTCGCCCACGATCACGCCCTGGCTGATGCGGCCCTCCACCATCGAGGAACCGAGCGTGCCCGCGTTGAAGTTCACGAAGCCCTCGTGCATCACGGTCGTGCCCTCGGCCAGGTGCGCGCCGAGCCGGACCCGGTCCGCGTCCGCGATCCGCACGCCGGAGGGCACGACGTAATCCACCATCCGGGGGAACTTGTCGACGCCGTAGACCGCGACCGGGCCGTCCGCCCGCAGCCTGGCCCGCGTGGTCTCGAAGTCCTCCGGCGAGCAGGGGCCGGCGCTGGTCCAGACGACGTTCGGCAGCGCGCCGAAGATCCCGTCCAGGTTGATGCTGTTCGGCTCCACGAGGCGGTGGCTGAGCAGGTGAAGGCGGAGGTAGGCGTCCGGGGCGTCTGTCGGCGCCGCGTCGAGGTCGATCACCGTCTGCAGCGCCGTGGTCCGTACGCCGCGCCGGGGGTCGGTCTTCTCCAACGCCGAGAGCTCCACGGGCATCGCGTGGGGGCTGTCGGGCGGCGCCGCGCCGAGGGCGGGGGAGGGGTACCAGGTGTCGAGGACGGTGCCGGACTCGGTGATCGTCGCGAGGCCCCAGCCCCACGCGGTGCGCTGCGTGCTCATGGCCCCCCAGCGTAGGCGAGCCGACCGACGGGCCGAGGACAGACCGCGCGTGGCACGCCTCGAGGCGCGGGCTGGGAGCCGCCCCGGGGTCGCTCGTCGGATGTCTGACCTGGGGCGATAGAGAACATCAACACCCCGGAAGGGTTGTCTGAAATCCGGTACCGGGGGACTATGGAACATGCGGATTTACGTCGAGTACGCGTTGCTGGCCGCTGCACCGGCCGCCGCCTTCCTCGCCGCCCAGAAGGCGTTCACCTCTTTCGTGTCTCATTCACCGAAGCCCGAGCCGACGGTGCCGATCACCCGCGCCGAGCTGGAGGCCCGTAGGCGGCGCCTCTCGGCCGAGTACGACGACCTGCGGCTGCACCAGCCGGCCGCCAAGGCGCACAAGATGCGCGCCGCCTTCCTCGCCCTGCAGGACGCCCGCGGGGAGCTGGCCCGCTACGACGCCGAGGCCGCCCGGATCTACGCCACCGTGTGATCCGTGCCTGACGCCCGGGGATACCCCCGGGCGTTGTCGTCTCCGGGTGTCTTCGTCTCCGGGCGTTGTCGACTCGTGGCTCACTAGGGTGCTGCCATGAGCGCTCTGGAGTTGGACCTGTCGGCCGACGTCGTCGACCTCACGGCGACCCTCTGCGACGTCGAGTCCGTCAGCGGCGACGAGGGACCGCTCGCGGACGCGGTGGAGCGCGCCCTGCGCGAGGCTTCGCACCTGGACGTGACCCGTCGCGGCAACGTCGTGGTCGCCCGGACCGACCTGGGCCGTTCGGAGAGGATCGTGCTGGCGGGGCACCTGGACACGGTCCCGCTCGCCGCCACCCCGAACCTGCCGACGCGACGGGAGCGCGACGTGCTGTGGGGCCGGGGGACCGTCGACATGAAGGGCGGGGTGGCGGTTCAGTTGCGCCTGGCGGCCCACCTCGCGGATCCTCGCCGCGACGTGACGTACATCTTTTACGACTGCGAGGAGGTGCAGGCGGCCCGCAACGGGCTGCAGCACCTCGTCGACGCGCGCCCGGACCTGGTCGCCGCCGACTTCGCGGTCCTGCTGGAGCCCACCAACGCCCAGGTGGAAGGAGGCTGCAAGGGGACGTTGCGCGTGCGGCTGACGACGCGCGGCGTCGCGGCCCACTCGGGGCGGCCCTGGATGGGCGACAACGCCGTGCACCGGCTGCGTCCGGCGCTGGATCTGCTCGCCGACCACGAGGCGCGCTCGGTGGAGGTCGACGGGCTGACCTACCGGGAGGGCTTGTCCGCAGTGGGGATCGGCGGCGGCGCCGGCAACAACGTGATCCCCGACGCGGCGTACCTCGCGGTCAACTACCGGTTCGCGCCGGACCTCAGCGCCGACCAGGCTCTGGAGCAGGTACGGATGTGGTTCGCGGGATATGACCTGGAAGTGGAGGATCTCGCGGCCGGGGCGAGGCCGGGTCTCGACTCCCCGCTCGCGCAGGAGTTCGTCGCCGCGTTGGGGGTGCCCGTCGACGCGAAGCAGGGGTGGACGGACGTCGCCCGGTTCGCCTCGCTGGGGATCCCGGCCGTGAACTTCGGTCCAGGCGACCCGTTGCTGGCGCACAAGGACGACGAGCAGGTCCCCGTGGCTCAGCTGCGTGACGTGGAGGACGCCCTCCTGCGGTGGCTCGCCTGACGGGGTGGGAGAGGCAGCTCGCCTGACGGGACCCGGGCGAAGGGGGGCGGGTCAAATCCTTCTGTTCCCACTCTGTTTCGAGCCCCGTTACCCCTTCGTGATAGCCAGTTTCTATGGCACGGATGAAGAATTTCGATCAATGGCGCCTAGCACTAAGGCTCGTTTTCATATAAGCTTCTTATCGAAGTCCCCCTCCGGGGGCACCGGGCCGTCGGGTCCGGACCCCCCACAATTCCTGCCAGTTCAGGACGAAGGAGCAAGCGCATGTCGCTGATGAACACGAAGATCCTCCCCTTCCAGACGACCGCTTACCGTCAGGGCGAGTTCGTCGAGGTCTCCGACGAGGACGTGAAGGGCAAGTGGGGCATCTTCTTCTTCTACCCCGCCGACTTCACGTTCGTCTGCCCGACCGAGCTGGGCGACCTGGCCGACTACTACGACGAGCTGCAGAAGCTGGGCGTCGAGGTCTACTCGGTCTCGACCGACACCCACTTCGTGCACAAGGCGTGGGCGGACACCACGCCCACGATCGGCAAGATCAAGTACTTCATGCTCGGTGACGCCAGCGGCGAGATCACCAACAACTTCCAGAACATGCGCCCGGGCGTCGGCCTCGCCGACCGCGCCACCTTCCTGGTGGACCCGGAGGGCACGATCCAGTACATCGAGTCCACCGCCGAGGGCATCGGCCGCGACGCGAGCGAGCTCATGCGCAAGGTGAAGGCCGCGCAGTACGTCGCCGCCCACCCGGGCGAGGTCTGCCCGGCCAAGTGGCACGAGGGCGAAGAGGTCCTCAAGCCCTCGATCGACCTCGTGGGCAAGCTCTGACCCCTTTGCGGCTGATCACCAGCTGACACGTGTGACGGGAGACCGTCAGAGGCGCAACGGCGGGTG
>JBDIAS010000072.1:0-15639 GCA_039812465.1 Austwickia sp.
CCGGTTGGTGCGGCCGGTTGGTGCGGCCGGTTGGGGCGGCCGGTTGGGGCGGCCGGTTGGGGCGCGGCCGGGTGGCGCAGGGGCGCCCTGACGGCGTTGTGGGCGCGCTGACGGCGTTGTGGGCGCGCTGACGGCGTTGTGGGCGGGTGGGACCCGCACATGGGCGCGGCCAGGTGGCGCGGGGCGCCTGTGGTCGGCGTGACGTCGGTGGCGCCCGGGCGAGAACGCCCGGAGAGCTCGGAGCATTCCGCGCGACAGGGGGAGCCGGGCGGGCGCGTGGCGGATGGCGCGGTGGCGGATGGCGCGGTGCCGGGAGGTGTGGTGGTGGGAGCCGGCGAACGCGCGGCGCGGGCGATCGCCTTGAGCGTTGTCGGAGGCTCCGGTTAGACTGCGATCTATCGAACAGGTGTTTGATTCATGTGTTCGATCTAAGCCTGCTGGCGCAGGCGTGCGCTGCGGGTGGAGTGACGAGCGAGGGGGTGGGGGCGATGAGGTGGTCCGGGGAGGAGATCCGAGTGACGACGTCATCGGGGTCGGACCCGCCCGCGCCGACGGTCTTCGTCTGGCGAGGAAGACCGTACGTGGTGCACGAGGTCCTTGATTTCTGGCGGGCGCGCACGAACTGGTGGCGCGACCTGCTGACCACCGCCGACCGTGCGGCCGGGACCGGGCCGGGGCCGGCCGGCTTCTCGGCGGCGGATCTGGAGGAGCGGGTGTGGCGCGTGAGCGCCAGCCCGGGTCGGTCCGGGGGAGTGGTGGGGCAGGTGGGGGTCTACGAGCTAGGTCACGCCCGCACCTGGCGCCTCCTGCGGATCAGCGATTGACCGCGGCGATTGATGGCGATTGATGGCGATTGACCCCGGCGCTGGATCCCGGCGCTGGATCTCGGCGCCGGTCGGTCGGGGCGGGGCAGGACAACGACGACGGGGCAGGACAACGACGACAAGGAGTGGGACATGGCTGGCGGTGTGGGACGAGTGGGTGGAGCCCGACCTGGAGGGGTCGCGGCCGCGCTGGATCTGCTGGACCGGGCCCGTGCGAGCCTGTTGCAGGCCTGCCAGGCCGGGAGCACGACGGACCGGTACCTCGCGGCCCATCTGGGGGCGCTGCGAGCCGCCGCGGCCGTCCTCGCGGCCCGGCCCGACGGGGGGCGGGCGACGCTGCCGCACCGCAGCGTGTGGGCGCACCTGGTGGCGCTCGCTCCCGAGCTTGCCGAGTGGGCCGACTATTTCGCCGCAGCGGGGGTCCGGCGGGCGGCGGTGGAAGCGGGGACGGTCCCGACCCGGCGCGAGGCCGACGACCTGCTGCGGGCCGCGGAGACCTTCCTGATGCTGGTGGCGGGGGCGCTCGGCCTGCCGGTCCGCTTCCGCGAGGGAGCCTTGGCGGCGGTGGGGGGCCCGTGAAGGCCGAGTTCGCCCACCTGCACGTCGCCTCCTCGTACTCGATGCAGTACGGGGCGAGCGAACCCGCCGAGCTCGTCGCGGCGGCCGCCGCGGACGGGCAGCGGATCCTCGCGCTCACCGACCGGGACGGGGTCTACGGGATGGTGCGCTTCGCGCAGGCCTGCGAGAAGGCCGGCGTGGCCCCCGTCCTCGGGGTGGACCTCGCGATCGAAGAAGACCTCCCCCCGGGCGTGGCCCCTGGGCGTCACGGCGGAGGAGGGCCGGGACGACCGGTCGCGACGACCGCGCGGCGCTCCCCGGCGCGCGGCGGCCTGCCGGTCGACGACCAGCGTCCACGGGTGACCGTGCTCGCCCGCGGCGGCGCGGTCGGTCTGCCGTCGGGGGCGGGGTGGGCGCGGCTGTGCCGCTTGATCACCGCGACCCACCTGCGCGGAACCCGCGGCCGACCGGTGGCCACGCGGGCCGCGATCGCGGAGCACGCCGCGGGAGGGGGCCTCGGGGCGCCCCCCGGCTCGGATGAGAGCGGTCGCGGTCCGGCGGCGCTCGTGGTGATGCTCGGCCCCGACTCCGACGTCGGGCGGGCCGTGGCGGCCGGCCGCGCCGCCCACGCCGAGGACCTGCTGGGGCGGTGGCGCGCGGCCCTCCCCGCCAGCGCGCTGGTGATCGAGCTGACCTGCCACGGCGGACCGCCGGGGACGCTCGGCAGCGCCGCCCACTGCGGCGCGCTGGCGCGGCTGGCCACCCGCGCCGGGCTGCCCACCGTGTTGACCGCCGCCGTCCGCCACGCCGCGCCGGAGCAGGCCGTCGTGGCCGACCTGCTCGACGCTGCCCAGCGCCTGGTTCCGCTCGCCGCGCGTCACCTGGACCGGATCACCACGGCGGGGCACCTGGCCGCCGCGGCGCGGATGGAGACGCTCGCGGTCGATCTGTTCGGACCGGGGGAGGGGCGGGAACTGCTGCGGCGCACTCTGCGGCTGGGGCTGGAGTGCGTGCAGCGGCCCCGCGAGGACCTCGGGATCGGGGCGGTGCACCTGCCCGAGCCGGAGGCGATCGGGCTGCCACCCGGCGCCGACGCGCAGCGGGTGCTCGCCGAGCGGTGCCGGGCCGCGGTGTCGGGGCGGTACGCGGGCGCGTCCGCCGCGACGCTGACCGCCGTGGCCGACCGGCTCCGCGAGGAGCTGGCGGTGATCGACACGCTCGGCTACCCCACGTACTTCCTCACCGTCGCCGCGGTGGTCGACCTCATCTCGGGGCGCGGGGTCCGGGTCGCTGCCCGCGGCTCGGGCGCGGGCAGCCTGGTGAACTACCTGCTCGGCATCAGCGGGGTCGAGCCGCTGCGGCACGGTCTGCTGATGGAACGGTTCTGCACCACGCTGCGCGCGCAGCTGCCCGACATCGACATCGACACCGAGTCGGCCCGGCGCACGGAGATCTACGAGGCGATCCTGGAACGCTTCGGCGGGCACCGGGTCAGCTGCGTGTCGATGATGGAGACCTACCGGGTCCGGCACGCCATCCGCGACGTCGGGGCCGCCCTCGGGCTGCCGCCGGTCGAGATCGACGCGATGGCCAAGGCCTTCCCCCACATCCGCGCCCGCGACGCCCGGGCCGCGATCGGCGAGTTGCCCGAGCTCGCCGCGAGCGGCTTCGACTCGCCGCGGCTCTCCCGGCTGTGGGAGCTCGTCGAGGCGCTGGACGGGCTGCCCCGGCACATCGCGGTGCATCCGTGCGGGGTGCTGCTCTCCGACGCCGGGCTGCTCGACCGGACCCCGGTCGAGGCGAGCTGGCTCGGCTTCCCGATGAGCCAGTTCGACAAGGACGACGTCGAGGCGATCGGACTGCTCAAGCTGGACGTCCTCGGTATCCGGATGCAGTCGTCGATGGCGCACGCCCTCGACGAGATCGAGCGGGTCGAGAAGCGGCGGATCGACCTCGACGACCCCGCCCAGGTGCCCTTGGACGACCCCGCCACATTCGAGCTGATCCGCGCCGCGCGGACCCTCGGCTGTTTCCAGATCGAGTCCCCGGGCCAGCGGGAGCTAATCGGCAAGTTCGCGCCCGAGACGTTCGAGGACCTGATCATCGACATCTCGCTGTTCCGCCCCGGCCCGGTGAAGTCCGACATGGTCACCCCCTTCCTGCGCGCCCGGCAGGGCTGGAGCGATCCGGACCTGCTGCATCCGAGCCTGGCCCCGGCCCTCCTTCCCACCTGCGGGGTGGTCGTCTTCCACGAGCAGGTGCTGCAGATCCTCTCGATTACCACAGGCGTCTGCCTCGCCGAGGCCGACGAGGTCCGCCGCGCCCTCGGCAGCCGCGACGGGCAGGAGCGGGTGGAGGCCTGGTGGCGCCCCCTGGCCCGGCGCCGCGGATACTCCCCGGCCGACGCCGACCGGATCTGGGCGGTGCTGGCCGCGTTCGCCAGCTTCGGGTTCTGCAAGGCGCACGCGGCGGCGTTCGCGCTGCCCACCTTCCAGTCGGCCTGGCTGAAGACCCACCACCCGGCGGCGTTCCTCGCGGGGGTGCTCACCCACGACCCCGGGATGTACCCCAAGCGGCTCATCCTCGACGACGCCCGCAACGCGGGCGTGCCGATCCTCGGACTCGACGTCAACGCCTCCACTGGCAGCTACCGGGTGGAGCGCTGCCCGGACGGGACGCTCGGGATCCGGATGTCGCTCGCCGACGTGAAGGGGATCCACGCCGAGGAGGTGGAGCGGATCGTGGCCGGAGCCCCGTACGACGACCTGGACGACTTCTGGCGACGCGCGTCCGCCAGCCGCCCCGTCGTCGAGCGCCTCGTCCTCACGGGCGCGTTCGACGCCTTGCACGGCCTGGATCCCGGTCGGACCGGCGGCCTGGGGCGGCGCGGCCGGATCTCCCGTCGGGACCTGCTGCTGCACGTCGCGGAGCTGGACCGGTGGACGCGCGCAGGAAGCCGACCCGGAGCGCGCGGGACCGGGGCGCGCGGGACCGGGGCGCGCGGGACCGGGGCGCGCCCGCGCGAGTCGGCCGGCGGCGGGGACGACGTACGTCTGGCCGCGGCCGCCCAATCGTGCGCGGCGGCGCCCGTGACCCCCGCGGCGGAGCGGACCACCCAGCTGACGTTGGATCTCGGGGGGCCGCCGCCTCTCACCGTCGCGACGGGCCTGCCCGAGCTGACCCGGGTCGAACGCGTGCGGGCCGAGCTGGACATCCTCGGGCTGGACGTCTCCACCCACGTCGTGGACTCCTACGCCGCCCTGCTGGCCGAACTCGGCGCGGTCTCCTCCCGGCAGCTGCGCTCCGACGCGACGGGGGTGCGCAACCGCAGCGAGATCCTCGTCGCCGGGGTCAAGGTGGCCACCCAGACGCCGCCGATCCGCTCGGGGCGGCGGGTCGTGTTCCTCACCCTCGACGACGCCACGGGTCCGGTCGACGCGACGTTCTTCGAGGACGTGCAGGGCCCGTACGCCGGGACGGTCTTCCACTCGTGGCTGCTTCTGGTCCGCGGGGTGGTGCGTCGCACCGGCCCGCGGGGGGTGTCGCTGCGGGCCACGGGGGCCTGGGAGCTGTCCGCGCTCGCCGAGGTGTGGCGGGTGAGCGGCATCCAGGCGGTGGAGGAGATCCTGGCCGCCTCCCCCCGCCCGCAGGGGAACCGCGATCGCCCGGACGAGGCTGCCGATGGGAGCGCCGGTGGGAGCGCCGGTACGGGGACCGGGGGCGGTCCGGGCGCTGGGGCCGGCGCGCGGACCCGGCGGGTCCTGGTCCACCCGTCGGGGTTCCGGCAATCCCCTTACGCGGACGTGCTGCCCCCGGGGACGGACCCACGCTCGGGCCGCGGGCTCGCCGCCGCGGGGGGCGCCCCGGGCGACGGCGCGGCGCCACGCAAGCTGTGGCACTCCAGCCCCGGCAGCGCGGGGCACTAGGGTGGCCAGCAGCAGCCGATCGCCCAAGGGGCCCTGCCCCCGGGCGGGGAGGAGAGCGCGTCGATGCAGCAGGAGCCGCGCCATGGACACCGTGGCACGTTGGACTCTGCGCCCCGCACAGCCCAGCTGTGGGAGCGCGTCACCGCCGCGGTCGACCAGCGCGCGAAGGACGTGGGTCGCCCCCTGCGGATCGTCGACCTCGGCGGCGGGAGCGGCGGGCTGGCCGTTCCGCTCGCCGAGCTCGGGCACGAGGTCCTCGTCGTGGATCCCAGCCCGGACGCGTTGGCCTCGCTCCAGAGGCGGGCCCGCGAGGTGGGATTGGAGGAGACGGACCTGGACGAGGCCGGGCAGCGACTGCGGGCCGTCCAAGGCGACTCGGCCACCCTCGCCGGCCTGGACCTCGCGGGCGACGTCGACCTCGTTACTTGCCACGGCGTCCTGGAACTCGACGATGATCCCGCGCGCACCGTCTCCGACATCGCGGCGGTCCTCGCCCCCGACGGGCTGCTCAGCCTCCTGGTCGCCCAGCGGTTCGCGGTGGTGCTGGCCCGCGCCCTGTCCGGGCGGTTCGCGCAGGCCAGGCTCGCCCTCGACAGCGAGGACGGCCGGTGGGGCGAGCACGACCCGTTGCCGCGCCGCTACGACGCGGACGCGGTGGAGCGGCTCCTTCACGGGGCCGGGCTGCGGGTCGAGGACTCCCGAGGGCTGCGCGTCTTCACGGACCTGGTGCCGTCGGCGTTCGTCGACACCGAGGCCGATCGCGACGCCCTGCTCGCGTTGGAGCGCGCCCTCACCGAGCACCCCGACCAGGAGATCCTGGGGCGCCTCGGCAGCGCCCTGCACGTGCTGGCCCGCCGACCCGCCTAACGCCACGGCGCCCACCCGGACCGGGCCTTTCTCGGCGGCGAGGGCCCGCACCCAAGACCACACCGGCGCCTCCGGGAGGCGCCCGGGGGAGGGACGACGGTGAGCCGACGCCAATTCGCGCTGCCCGAGCGCGGCGCCGACCCGGTCGACGACACCGGGTGCACGATCCTGCACGTCGACATGGACGCGTTCTACGCCTCGGCGTCCCTCCTCACCCGCCCCGAACTGCGGGGCGCCCCGGTGATCGTCGGGGGCGGCAGCCGGGGGGTCGTCCTGTCCGCTACCTACGAGGCCCGCGCGTTCGGGGTCACGGCCGCCATGCCGATGGCCCGGGCCCGCCGACTGTGCCCGCAGGCCGTGATCGTCTCACCGGACCACGCCCTGTACCACCGCATCTCCCGCGCCGTCGCCGCCGTCTTCGAGGAGGTGACCCCGCTGGTGGAACCCCTGTCCCTGGATGAGGCCTTCCTCGACGTCTCCGGGGCGGTTCGTCGACTGGGCAGCCCGGCGCTGATCGGGCAGCGGATTCGGGACACGATCGCCGACGAGCAGGGGATCACCTGCTCGGTGGGGGTGGCCGCCAACAAGTTCGTCGCCAAGCTCGCCTCCGGCCTGGCCAAGCCCGACGGCCTGGTGGTCGTGCCCACCGCGGAGGCGACGTCGTTCGTGCAGCAGCTGCCGGTCGCCGCGCTGTGGGGGGTGGGGGAGCGCACCGAGGAACAGCTGCTGCGGCTGGGGCTGCACACCGTGGCCGACATCGCGCACACCCCGGCGCACACGCTGCGCCGCGCCCTCGGCGAGCAGGGCGCCCACCTGCACGACCTCGCCTGGGCGCGCGACCCTCGTCCCGTGACGCCCGTGCGCCGGGAGAAGAGCATCGGCGCCGACCAGACGTTCGGCGCCGACATCGACGACCCCCAGGAGCTCCACCGACGGTTCCTGCACTTGTCCGACAAGGTCGCAGCGCGAGCCCGGGCGGCGAGGATGATGGGCCGCACGGTGTCGATCCGGGTGCGCTTCTCCGACTTCACCACCATCACCCGCAGCCGCACGCTGCCTGACCCCACCGACGTCAGCGGGCAGATCTACGCGACGGCGCGCGGGCTGTTCGACCAGCTCGGACTGCGTCGGGTCCGGATCCGGCTTGTCGGGGTCCGGCTCGAGGGCCTCGTGGACGCCGCGTCCGCGCCGCTGCAGGGGCGCCTGGACGAGCCCGAGCACGGCTGGCGGGACGCCGACCGGGCCGTGGACCGCGCCAGC
This sequence comes from Austwickia sp., assembly GCA_039812465.1. GTDB lineage: Bacteria > Actinomycetota > Actinomycetes > Actinomycetales > Dermatophilaceae > Austwickia. Next base: position 7,436 of record JBDIAS010000072.1, read on the forward strand.
GCGCGGTTCGGACCTGGCGCCGTTCGGCGGGCCGCGCTGGTCCGCCCCGGAAGCGCTGGTCACGACCCCTGAGCGCGACCCCGGGCCGTCCGGCGGCCCGGCGCGCCGACCCGCGATACGAGTCCTCAGGGGCACCCCGCGATGCGCGTGGACGGTCCGCGGGCGGGCTCGTTTCGTTCAGCGCGTCCACAGGTTGAAGTAGGATGCCACTCCCGCTGGCCTGACCAGGCATTGCGGACCTATCCTTGAGGCAACCGTTGCCGATTGGACGGTGCGGGCACTGCGCGCGATTCTCGGACGTTATCTTCTCTGATCGGGTCTTCCTCGTGGACCGGCTCGGGGTCCGGACCACGGCCAAGCCTGTTTATCCTGGTGTTGCAGGGGAAATAACGTCCACGGGGCCGCCTGATGTGCGTAGGAGGAGATCATGCCGCTGTCGGAGCACGAGCAGAAGCTGCTCGACCAGATGGAGCGCGCCCTCTACGCGGAGGATCCTGGGTTCGCCACCCAGATGAAGGGGGCCGCGAGCCGAGCGTCGCGCGGACACCTGGCGCTGGGCGTGCTCGCCGTCATCGTGGGGCTCGTCGTCGTGCTTCTCGGTGTCAACCTGGCGAGCATCCCGGTCGGAGTGGTCGGCTTCCTGGTCATGCTCGGCGGCGTCGTCTGGGCGCTCTCCCCGACGCGCGGGAAGCGTCAGGAGGGCTCCGCGACGGGCGGGCCCGCCAAGTCGTCCAAGCCTGGCAAGGGTGCCAAGCGTTCGAGGAACCGCCAGAACTCCGGCTCGTTCATGCAGCGGATGGAACAGCGCTGGGAGAAGCGCCGCCACCAAGGCCTCTGACTCCACCCACTTCTGACTCACCTCGGCTCTGACCCACCTCGGTCTTGGAGCCGACCGCAGCCGACCGTCGGTCTACGCTCCGGCAGGCGCATCGCGGGCACGCCAACGGACTACGAAAGGCCCCGCGGATCAATCCACGCGAGGCCTTCCGGTCTGTCACGCCCCTGCCCGACCCTGTGGGTCGTCGAGAAGGGGCGAAGGGGGGTTCCGCACGTCTGCAACTCCGTACGTCTGCCGTTTCCGTCGTCAGGTCAGGAGCCGCCAAACTCCGGCCGCCCACACAGCGGCGATCACGGTGGCAGTGGTCAGCTCGATGCCGAAACTCATCGCGGCGGCCTTGAGCACCGAGACCGCCGAGGGCCAGGCCGCGCGCACGTCGCGCAACCGCAGCACCTCGGCGAGGACCACCCCGAGGGCGAAACCGAGCAGCAGCCCGGCGACGGGGATCGCGAAGAATCCGACGACTGCGCCGGCCGCTCCGAGGATCATGGTGCGGCGGGGGACACCGGCCCGCTCGAGATGGCGGCCGGGGATGAGGTACTGCGTCGTCCACCCCACGCCCGCGAGAACGACGCTGACGCCCAGCACCGACCAGCCCACCGGGTCCTGGGCAACGAACGCCCACGCTGCGATGGCGGCGACGATCAGGATCAGGCCTGGCAGGACCGGCACGATGATGCCGACTAAGCCGACAAGGATCGCGGCGCCCGCCAGAAGGCTCGCGAGCTCCACGCTCACGGGAGGATCAGGCCCGCGTGTCGCTGGTTTCGATCAGCCGTTCGGTCTCGTCCTGGATGTCCACGGCCACGTCGCTGAGCCGGGGCATGTGTTGCCGCGCATGGTGAGCGCAGAAGAGAAGCTCACCCCCCGAAGCCAGGCGGGCACGCACGTAGGCTTGGGCGCCGCAACGGTCACAGCGGTCCGCCGCGCTCAAAGTCGTCGCGAGTGCAGAAGCCACGTCATCCTTCCTCTCACCACAACGGGACGACGCCCCCGAGTGGGACGTCTGGTCCGTGCTCTCCTGACAACAGTCAAGCACGCAGGGGTGTTCCCTGGCGACGGCACGCCGTTCTTCCGGGCGCTCGAGGCGCTCGGCTGCCATCTCCCCATCGGCCAGTGCCGCGGGCACCGGAGCGATCCGTACCGCCGTTGCCCGACATATCCGTGGGGTGACGCACGTCGAGGAGGGCCGACCCACCCGTACGAGGTGAGCCATCCCCCCCGACGTGCGTCACCCCACGGTGACGTCAACCAGCGGTGATGCGCCCCGCGGTGTCGCCGCCGCGTTGCCTTCCCGAGTCGCTGGTCGCGTGGCCTGCCCGAGTCGCTGGTCGCGTGGCCCGCCGCGCCTCGCGGGAGCGCCGGTTTGATCAGCCCAGATCGACCGTCGGGTAGAGCGGGAACGGGGCCAGCAGCTCCGCCGCCGCCGAAGAGACCCGCTGCGCCACGCCGTCCTCCATGACGAAGCGCGCCTTGGACGGGCCGCCGTTCGGGGCACTCCCCGGCGTGGTCGAGGTGAACACCTGCACCATGAGGTCCGCGATGCGGCCCATCTCGTCGGTCCCAAGCCCGCGGGTCGTCAGCGCGGGCGTGCCGACGCGGATGCCCGAGGTGAACCAGGCGCCGTTGGGGTCCGACGGGATCGAGTTGCGGTTCGTGACGATCCCGGAGTCCAGGAGCGCGCCCTCGGCCTGCCGGCCGGTGAGCCCGAACGTGGTGACGTCGATCAGCACGATGTGGTTGTCGGTGCCGCCGGTGACGAGGCGGGCCCCGCGCCGCAGCAGCCCCTCGGCGAGCGCGCGGGAGTTGTCCACGATCCGCTGCGCGTAGTCCGCGAAGTCGGGGCGGCGGGCCTCGGCCAGCGCCACCGCCTTGGCCGCCATGATGTGGGACAGCGGGCCGCCGAGGACCATCGGGCACCCGCGGTCCACGTGCTCAGCGAGCTCGGGCTGACACAGCACGATCCCGCCGCGCGGGCCGCGCAGGGACTTGTGCGTCGTCGAGGTGACGATCTGGGCGTGCGGGATCGGGTCGTAGTTGCCGGTCATGACCTTGCCGGCCACGAGCCCGGCGAAGTGCGCCATGTCGACCATCAGGGTCGCGCCGACCTCGTCGGCGATCTCGCGCATGGCGGCGAAGTCGATGAGGCGGGGGTAGGCCGAGTAGCCGGCCACGATGATCAGCGGCTTGACGGCGCGGACCTGCTCGCGCACCTGGGCGTAGTCCAGCAGCCCGGTCTGCGGGTCGGTCCCGTACGAGCTCTGGTCGAACATCTTGCCCGAGATGTTGGGCCGGTAGCCGTGCGTCAGGTGTCCACCGGCGTCCAAGGACATACCCATGAGGCGCTGATTGCCGAGCTCGCCGCGCAGCTGGGCCCAGTCGGCGTCGGAGAGGTCGTTGACGTTCTTCACGCCGGCCTTCTCCAGGGCCGGGGACTGAACGCGCTGGGCGAGGATCGCCCAGTAGGCCACCAGGTTGGCGTCGATCCCGGAGTGCGGCTGCACGTAGGCGTGCGGGGCGCCGAAGAGTTCGCGGGCGTGCTCCGACGCGACGTCCTCGACGGTGTCGACGTTGCGGCAGCCGGCGTAGAAGCGGTGCCCGGAGGTGCCCTCCGCGTACTTGTCGCTCAGCCAGTTGCCCATCGCGAGCAGCACGGTCGGGGAGGCGTAGTTTTCCGAGGCGATCAGCTTCAGCGAGGCGCGCTGGTCGGCCAGCTCGCCGACGATCGCGTCGGCGATCCGCGGCTCGACGTCCCGGACGAGCTCGATGCTGCTGCGGAACGCCAGCGACTCGGCGTTGGGGGCGGACGCCGTGGCTGCGGCGTCGGACGGGGTGGAAACGGTGCTCATGGGGCCTCCTCATCGCGCGGGGAACGGCCCAGGCGCGCGACCGGTGAACAGGGGATATCGGCAGTGACATCCGGTGGCGGGAAGCAGCACCGCAGCGGCTTCCCGCGGAGCCGCTCCCCGATGGTGATCCATCTCGAACGCGCCAGTCACGGCCCGCGGTCAGGGTAACAGCGGCTGCCAGGACCCGGCGCGCGGGGTCCGGCGGGCGCGCCGGGCCATGCAGGTCGACGCGGGACGGATACGCTGGCCCGGCCCGGTCGGGCCGGCGAATACTCGCCGGTGGCCGGCTCGGCGAGGGAGGGAACGGCGTGAGCGCGAGCGACGCGGGCGCGTACAGCGCGCGGCACCTGCAGGTGCTGGAGGGTTTGGAGGCGGTGCGCAAGCGCCCCGGTATGTACGTCGGGTCGACCGACGAGCGGGGCCTGATGCATTGCCTGTGGGAGATCATCGACAACGCCGTGGACGAGGCGCTGGGCGGGCACTGCTCACACATCGAGGTGACGCTGCACGCGGACTCCTCGGTCGAGGTGCGCGACGACGGCCGGGGGATCCCCGTCGACGCGGAGCCGCGCACCGGACTGTCCGGGGTCGAGGTGGTCTTCACCAAGCTGCACGCGGGCGGCAAGTTCGGCGGAGGGACGTACGCCGCCTCGGGGGGCCTGCACGGCGTCGGCGCCTCAGTGGTCAACGCCCTGTCCGAGCGCCTCGACGTGGAGGTGGACCGGGGCGGCAAGGTCCACGCGATGAGCTTCCACCGGGGCGAACCGGGCGTCTTCACGGACTCCGGTGGCGCCCCGAGCGCCGACGCCCCGTTCACCCCGTACACCGAGCGCAGCGAGCTGCGCGTGGTCGGCAAGGCGAAACGCGGGGTCACCGGTACCCGGATCCGCTACTGGGCGGACCGGCAGATCTTCCTGCCCAGCGCGCGGTTCTCCTATCCCGAGCTGGTCGACCGGGCGCGCCAGACGAGCTTCCTCGTCCCCGGGTTGGAGATCCGGATCCGTGACGAGCGGGGTTTGCCCGGCACGCCGGGTGAGGACGGCCCGCACGAGGAGGTCTTCAAGCACTCCGGGGGGATCAGCGAGTTCACGGAGTACCTGGCCGACGACCCGGCCGTCACCGACGTGTGGCGGCTGCAGGGCGCCGGGGAGTTCACCGAGCGGGTGCCGGTCCTGGACGCCCACGGTCACATGACGCCCACGGACGTCGAGCGGACCTGCGAGGTGGACGTTGCCGTGCGGTGGGGAACCGGGTACGAGACGCGGGCCGAGGCGTTCGTGAACATCATCCACACGCACAAAGGCGGAACCCACGTCTCGGGCTTCGAGCAGGCGCTGCTGAAGGTCTTCCGAAAGCAGCTGGAGGCCAACGCGCGCCGGCTGAAGGTGGGGGGCGACAAGGTGGACAAGGACGACGTGCTGGCGGGGATGACCGCCGTCGTCACGGTCCGTCTGGCCGAGCCGCAGTTCGAGGGCCAGACCAAGGAGGTGCTGGGCACTCACGCCGTACGGGGGATCGTGGCGCGGGTTGTCGAGCAGGAGCTGACGGCCCGGCTGACCGCGACCCGGCGCGACGACAAGGCGCAGGCGTCGGCGCTGCTGGAGAAGGTCGTCGCGGAGATGAAGTCGCGGATCAGCGCGCGGACCCACAAGGAGAATCAGCGGCGCAAGAACGCCCTCGAATCCTCCACGTTGCCGCCGAAGCTGGCCGACTGCCGCAGCACGGACGTGGAACGCAGCGAGCTGTTCATCGTGGAGGGCGATAGCGCGCTGGGCACGGCCAAGCTCGCCCGCGACTCCGACTTCCAGGCGTTGCTGCCGATCCGCGGCAAGATCCTCAACGTGCAGAAGGCGTCGGTGGGGGACATGCTGCGCAACGCGGAGTGCGCCGCCATCATCCAGGTGGTCGGCGCCGGCGTGGGGCGTTCCTTCGATGTGGACGCGGCCCGTTACGGCAAGGTGATTCTGATGACGGATGCGGATGTGGACGGGGCGCATATCCGTACGCTGCTTCTGACGCTTTTTTTCCGTTATATGCGTCCGCTGGTGGAGGCTGGTCGGGTGTTTGCGGCGGTGCCGCCGTTGCACCGGATCGAGGTCGTGAACCCGGGGTCCAAGAAGAACGAGTTGATTTATACGTACAACGAGGCGCAGATGCGGGCGACGATGGCGCGGCTGCGCAAGAACGGTCGCAGCGTGAAGGAGCCGCAGCGCTACAAGGGTCTGGGGGAGATGGACGCGCACCAGCTGGCCGAGACGACGATGGACATCCGGCACCGAACGTTGCGCCGGGTGCGGTTGTCCGACGCCGAGGACGCCGCCGCGGCTGCGGATCGGGTGTTCGACCTGTTGATGGGCAGCGAGGTGGCGCCGCGCAAGGACTTCATCGTCGAGCGCGCCCACACCCTTGACCGGGAGCGCATCGACGCCTGAAGCGCACGACGGCTGTGTGGTACGACACCGGACTGGTAGGACGCCGGCTCGTACGGCACCGTCGCTAGCCGGCTGGTGGCGATCGGCAGCCCAAGCGTCAGAACGCTGAGCGCTCAGCTATGACGGAGGCGGTGTTGTCGGTGGGGCGACCCTGACCCCGCGCCTATCGTTGAGCGCTCAGCCACGTGCCGCGATGGCGGCGAACGGGTAGCGCGAGGGCACCGCCATCCTCGATCGATTTCTTCATCACCGAGGCCCTTCGGCGCAGACCAGGCAGGGTCATGCCTTCCAGGGGTCGATGACGACGAGTCCGCAGCCGTCGAAGTCCGCGACGTTGCGGGTGGCGAGCGGCAGCTCGTGGACACGGCACACGGCCGCGATCATGGCGTCCATCGTCGGGCGCGGCCGGCCCGGCTCGGACGACAGCTCCCCGTAGACGTCCGCCGCCGCGCGATCGAAGGGCACGATGCCGCCCAACCCCTCGGCGAGGGCCTCCAGGTGCCGCCGCAAGGCGTCGCGGCGACGGCCCTCCGGGAGGAGGCGGACGCCGCGGGTCAGCTCTGCCCAGCAGGGGGCGGGCAGGAACAGATCTCGCGAATCGTGATCCCGCACCCAACGCAAGACCTCGGGGCAGGCATGGGGCTTCGTGAGTTCGGAGATGACGTTGGTGTCGAGGGCGACTCTCACGTGAAGAGCTCCCGGGGAGCGTCGTGCGTACGGACGGGCGAGGGGAGCTCGAGGCCGTCCTCTCGACACGCACCGTGGAACTCCACCAGGACATTGGGGACGTCAAGATCCACTCGGACAGCGTCGCCGAGGATCTGCCGGACCTCGGCCTCCATCGAGCGGCCATTGTTCCGCGCGCGCCGGCCCAAGGCGCGGCGCACCCCCTCGTCGAGTCCTCGCACCGTAATCGTCGCCACTGCTAGCACCTCCTCCTCCAATGCTAGCAGCGTCCGGGATTGTGCGGGGCCCCGCCGAGACGTCACGTCGCGCGCCGCCGCGATCATCCAGGTGTGGGTCGCTCGTTCGATGTGGACGCGGCCCGCTACGGCAAGGTGATTCTGATGACGGACGCGGACGTGGACGGCGCCCACATTCGTACGTTGCTTTTGACGCTGTTTTTCCGTTACATGCGTCCGCTGGATGCCGCCGCGGCCTCGGATCGGGTGTTCGACCTGTTGATGGGTAGCGAGGTGGCGCCTTGATGGGCAGCGAGGTGGCGCCGCGCAAGGACTTCATCGTGGTTAGCGCGCACGCCCTGGACTGCGAGCGCCTCGACGCCTTGGACGTCGAATCGCTGGTCACGAGCACGACGAAGGGCGCTCGACTACACATCGTGGACAGTTGATGTCGCGTGACGAGATCGCTTGACGTAACCACTTTGGGGCGGGATGGTCAGTCTCATCCCGTCGATGACTGGGGGCTGTCGATGTCGGATCGTGGGTGTGCGGCTCGACAAGGCCTGGTTCGGGTGTCCCTTGACATGTGCGTTGCATCAATGGCTGCGTGCTGTGGACAGGATCAGCCCCTCGCCTCTCCCCACGTCCGCCACGGTCGGGGTCACGCCAGGCGCACCGACGTACCTGATCGAGGGGCGGGCCGTCGAACGGCCGGGAGCGCCGATCCGGCTGTGTCAAGGAGATCCCCAGGACATGGGTGACGAGTGCGCCGCGTCGATTCCCTTGGCTGGGTGGGATTGGGCGGGGCTGCGGCCCACGACGAGCGGCGAGTGTCGTGCGGCCCGGTACCGGTTCCTCGCTGAGTACGACGGCGCCACGCTCACGGTGCGCCAGGTGCTCTCCTCGGAGGACACGGTCGCCCTGCGACCCCTCACCGGCGCCCCGGTGTGCGACTCACCACAGCAAGGATCCTGTGGACCGAAGGACGGGCCGGCGGCGATTGCTGCGCTGACGCAGGGGTCGAGTCAGCGGGTCGCATGGCATTCGAAGGACCCCGTGGGGGGAAGCGACGGGGTGCTGAACGTTGCGGCCCTGCGCAGCGACCACTGTCGAGATGCAGCCAAGACTGCACGATGTCGTGCGGCGTACATTGCAGAGATCGGCCCGCTCGGTGGGGTCGTGC
>JBDIAS010000073.1:0-15555 GCA_039812465.1 Austwickia sp.
GCGCCGGTTGCTGGCGCGGCGCCGGTGGGTCCGGGCCCGGTGGGCGTGGCCCCGGTGGGCCAGTCCTCGGCGGGCGCGGTCCCGGGCGAGATGGGGGTGGGCCAGTCCTCGGTGGGCGAGGTCATTCTGGTCGGGGGCGGCCCCGGCGACCCGGGGCTCCTCACCGTCGCCGGACTGGCGGCGATCCGGGAGGCCGACGTGGTCGTCTACGACCGGCTCGCGCCCCTGGCGAGCCTGGCCGAGGCCCCGCGGGGCGCGGAGCTGATCCAGGTCGGCAAGATCCCGCGCGGGCCGTTCACGCCGCAGGAGCGCATCAACGAGATCCTCGTGGAGCAGGCGCTCGCCGGCCGACGGGTCGTACGGCTCAAGGGCGGCGACTCGTTCGTGTTCGGGCGCGGCGGGGAGGAGTGGCAGGCCTGCGCGGCGGCGGGAATCCCGGTACGGGTCATCCCAGGCGTCACATCGTCCGTCGCCGTCCCCGAGCTGGCGGGCATCCCCGTGACTCATCGGCACCTGACGCAGGGGTTCACGGTGGTGTCCGGCCACGTGCCGCCGGGCGACTCCCGTTCCTCGTTGGACTGGGACGCCCTCGCTCGCGCGAACACGACGCTGGTGATCCTGATGGGCGTGAAGTACCTGCCGGAGATCACCGCGCGGCTGATCTCGGCGGGCCTGGACCCCGCAACCCCAGCCGCGGTGGTGGAGGACGGCTGCTCGGCGGACGCCCGCTCGATCCCCGGCACCGTGGCGGACATCGCGGCGCTCGCGATCGGCGCAGGGGTCCGACCCCCTGCGATCACGGTGATCGGCCAGGTCGCGGGCCTGGATCTGGGCGCCGGGCAGCTGGGCACGACGTCACCCGACACCGCAGAGTTCCATTCGCCGTGACCAGGAGGCCTGCGGTGCTGCCCGCGGAGCGTTTCCTGCCCGTGGGCGGGATCGGTACGTGAACGCGCTGGTGGCTGCGGGCGTTTTCTGCCCGTGGGCGGGAAGTGTGCGGGGGGACCTGGGGTTTGGCGTACGGATGGTGCCCGTGGGCGGGATCGGTACGTGAATGCGCGGGTGGCTGCGGGCGTTTCCTACCCGTGGGCGGGAAGTGTGCGGGGGGACCTGGGGTTTTGCGTACGGATGAGCCGCCGGAATCGCGGAAGGGGCCCCGAAAGCGCGGTTGAGGGCCCGTGCGTCCGCGGGGCGTCAAGCGCGGTTTAGGGTGCCGCTGCGCGGTTGTGGGACGGCATTCGCGCCGCGTGCACCCAGCGCGCGGCCGACTCCGCGTCCGGCACCGATGCCACTCCGGGGGGTGGGGGAGGGCGTCGTACGACGATGACGCGCGCGCCCGTCTGCCGCGCCGCGTCGAGCTTGGCCGAGGTGGCCGCGCCGCCCGAGTCCTTCGTGACCAGCGTCCCCACCCGGTGCCGCGCGAAGAGCCGGTCCTCGCTCTCACGGGTGAACGGGCCCACATCGCTGAGGAGCAGCCAGCCGCCGGGCACCTCGAGGTCGCGAGCCTCCGCGACCCGGACGACCACACGGTGAGCGGCCAGGGCGGGCACGTACCGGGGAGTCGGCTGCCGCCCCACCGTCAGCAGGACCGCCATCCGGTCGCCCGATGACGGCTCCGACGTCGCTGGGTGGCGTGCGGTCTCGTCGCGTGGGGATTCGACGCTTGCGGCCTCGTCGTCTGGGGATCCGGCGCGGGTGACCTCGACGTGTGGGGCCGCCGCCCGCGCAGCTCTCGCGCGGAGGGCAGCCGCGTCCTCGCCTGCCACTACTGCCCGCGCGGCCTGCTCGTGGGTGTCGACCCAGGTCCACGAGGCGGCGTCGGGATGCTCGGACCAGCCGGGCCGGGCCAGGCGCAGCAGCGGCGTGCCGACCATCGCGCAGGCGGCGGCCGCGTGACCGGACATCCGCGCCGCGAACGGGTGGGTGGCGTCCACCACGCACGCGGGGCGCTCGCGGCGCAGCCAGTCGGCCAGGCCGTCGGCGCCCCCGAAGCCGCCGCTGCGTACCTCCCCGGCCGGGCGCGCCGGGGCTGTCGTCGCCCCGGCGAAGGAGGTCGTCACCGAGACGCCTGCCCCGGCCAGCAGATCGGCGAGTCGGCGCGCCTCGCCGGTGCCCCCGAGGACGAGGACGTGCCCCGTGGCCACCCGTACCCCTCCTTCCACCGGACTAGCCCGCCGACCCTGCCACCGAACGAGTGCCCGCCGACCCTGCCACCGAACGAGCCCGCCGACCCTGCCCACCGACGCAGCCCACCGATCGCGGTGCGCGAAACCCGCTTCCGCCGGGTGGCCGTGACGTACATTCACGAAGTATGAGCGACGTCACAGCACCCGATGATGCCCCGCAGGGTCCGAAGGTAGCCGTCATCACCGGCGGCGCGCGAGGCATCGGTGCGGCGATCGGGAAGAGGTTGTCGCGCGACGGCTACTCGATCGCGCTGTTGGACCTCAACGAGGAGGGCGCCGCGGAGCAGGCGGCGCTCATCAGGGAGGCGGGCGGCACGGCGTTCGCGTACGGCTGTGACGTCTCCTCCACCGAGCAGGTCACGCGGGTCATGGCCCGCATCGCGGACGACCTCGGCGGCATCGACGCCCTGATCAACAACGCCGGGCTGACCAGGGACAACCTCATCTTCAAGATGAGCGACGACGACTGGGACCTCATCATGAACGTCCACCTGCGGGGGGCGTTCGTGTGCACCCGGGCGGCGCAGTCGCACATGGTCAAGCGCGGCGGCGGGCGGATCGTGTGCCTGTCCAGCATCAACGCGGAGGGCGCTCGGGGTCAGCTGAACTACTCGACGGCGAAGATGGGCCTGCAGGGGTTCGTCAAGACCTGCGCGATCGAGCTGGGGCGGTTCAACATCACGGCGAACGCGGTCGCGCCCGGGTTCATCGAGACCGCCATGACCGTGCAGCTCGCGGAGCGGTTGGGCGCGGATTACGAGCAGTGGAAGGCCGAGATCGCGGCCAGCGTGCCGCTGCAGCGGGTGGGCACGCCGGAGGACATCGCGAACGTCGTGTCGTTCCTGTGCGGACCGGACTCGTCGTACGTGTCCGGGCAGGTGCTGTACGTCTGCGGCGGGCCGCGCTAGCCCAACCTGCTAGAAGAGCAGGGCTGGTCAGGGCGCAGAGCGGCCGGCCAGGTCGACGAAGGTGAAGCCGTGGGCCCGGTACCAGGCGATGATCTCCGGCAGCGCCGCGACCGTGTTGCCGCGGTAGCCGGGCCCGCCGGAGTGCTGCACCGACGCCGGGGCGGCGGAGGAGTGCAGGAGCACGATCGGGTGGCGCTGCGTCCCGATGGTCGTGGCGCCCTTCACGATCTCGGCCGTAGCCTCCGCGCTGGGTCGGGCGGGCTGGGCCCAGTCGCGCGGGTCGACGCTCCACAGCACCGGGGTCATGCGCAGTGCGCTGGTTGTCGCGAGGACTCCATCCTGGAAACCGCCCGGCGGGCGGAAGAGGCAGACCGGTCTGCCGGTGGCCCGGATCAGCGCCGCGTTGGTGCGGCGGCCCTGGTCGGCCAGGTAGCGCTCGGTCCAGCCGCCGGGGACCTGACGGGGATAGCGGTGATCGTACGAATGGTTGCCGACGGCCAGTCCGGCGGCGGCGATCTGGCGCGCGATGTCGGGTTGCTCGGCGACGCCCGCCCCGGTGAAGAAGAACGTTCCGGGGATCTTCTCGGCCCGTAGGACGCTGGCGATCTGCAGGTCCGCGGCGCCGGGCCCGTCGTCGAACGTGAGCGCCACGGTCTTGCCCTCCCCGGGGGCGAAGAGCACGAACCCGGCCGGTGGGGCCGGGCAGCCCGCGGCCTGGGCGGCCATCCCGGGCTGTCCGGGGCCACCTGCGCCCCCGGGCGCGTCGACCGGCGACACGGCGCCGGAGTCGATGGGGGCGTCGGCGACACCGGTAATGGCCGGCCCGGCGCCGAGGAGCGCCGCCAGACACGTGGCGACGGCAGCGACCGACGCGGCCCTGCGCCCGGGTGCGCGCCGTGGTGCCCGCCCGACGCGACGGCGTGGACGGGCGGACGCGACGCGTGCGCGCATGCTGTGAACCCCTCTGGTCGATGAGCGTGGCAGACGCTCGCAATCCCGCTGCTCGCCCAGGGTTCCCCGGGCCGCCCCGACCGTCATCATGCACGATCGTGTCGGTGCCCCCGGGCATGATCGGCGCACGGTCTCCTCACGAAATCGACTCAGGGAGTGGTCCATGGAGGGCTCGAGCCTGGCGCTGGCCGCGCGCCAGACCTATCGCTACCTGCGGGTGGGCATCGTCGTCATGACGTTCGTGCTCGCGGTGTCGGTCGTGTTGGCCGCCGGGGCCGAGGGGTGGTCCTGGCGGGACTCGATCAGCGCGTACTTCTACTCACCGGCCCGCAGCGTGTTCGTGGGGGCGCTGATGGCGATCGGGATCTGCCTCGTCGCGCTGCAGGGCCGGATCGCGGTGGAGGACGGCCTGCTGAACCTGGCGGGGTTGCTGATGCCGTACGTCGCCCTCGTACCGATCCCGTTCGCGGACGCGCGTTGCGCGCCCGCGGCGACCTGCGTGCCCGACGACCTGGTGCCCGGCGTGGTCAACAACGTGTGGGCGTACTCGCTGGGGGCCTTGGCGGCCATCGGCGTCGCCGCCTGGGTCGCCGCGCGGGAAGGCCGGTGGCGCGGCTCGGTGCGCACGGCCCTGGCGATCCAGTGCGCCGTGGTCGTGGTGCTGCTCATCGGGCTGCAGCTGGACCGGGAGCGGTTCCTGACGGCCGCGCACTACGTGACTGCGGTGCCGCTGTTCGTGGCGATGGTCGCGGTGGTCGTGGTGAACGGGCGGTACTCGCGGCACCGGATCCGGCTGGGGGAGCGTACGTTCGCCTACGCCCGGCTGTACTACCCGATCGCGCTCGGCATGCTGGCCGTGCTGATCGTGGCCGGCGTGCTGGGGGCGGTGGGATTGTTCGGCGGCGGGCCCGTGCTGGACGGGCGGTGGCTGCTCTGGGTGGAGGTGGCCCTGCTGGCGGCGTTCGCCGCGTTCTGGGTGCTGCAGACCGCGGAGTTCTGGCGGGAGACCGTGCCCGAGGACCTGACCTGCACACTGCGAGACCTGTTCGGCCGTGGCGGATGAAGGCCGTTCAGCCCTGACGGATGCGGGCTGCTCGGCCGGGGCGGATAAGGGGTCAGCCCTGGCAGTTGAGGGGTTCAGCCCTGGCAGATGGGGGTTCAGCGCTGGCGGACGAGGACGCCGAGTTCGGTGCGCAACCGGTACCGGGTCAGCTGCAGTATCCCCGAGAAGGACCAGCTGCGGTCGTAGTCCTCGCGGGCCAGCTCGGCGGCGCACTCGCCGACGCGCTCGAGCGCGGTCGCCATCTGGTCGGCCACGAGCTGAGGAAGGCCCGCCAGGCAGCGGGGAAGCTCGTAGCGTTCCTCGGCGTCCACGTGCCGGTGCACCAGCTGCGCGAATGCCTCGAACCGCTCGGGGAACACCGCGTGCATCACCCCGCTCCGCTCGAGATCACGCTGCACACCGACGATCTCCTTCTCGTCCGCGCGGCCTCGGGCGTAGGCCTCGTCGTCCTGTGCCAGCCGTCGGTGCAGGAGCACCTGCTCCGTCGCCTCGTGCGCGGCGAGGTATCGACGCAGCGCGTGGAAGGCCCGCTCGCGGTGCATGGCTGTCGCGGCCGAGACTTCGGCCAGCAGCTCGCGGATTCGCTGGTGCTGCTCGGCGATCGCGAGCGCCAAGGTATCTCCTGGCTCGTCCGCGTCTTCCGGTTCGGTCTGGTGGATCATGGGTGTGAGTTCTCCTGGGGGTGAGACGTGCGGTGGGGCGTGAGACGTACGGTCAGGCCGCGTCGGCGAGATCCCGTAAGCGGCCCAGCGATTGATTGAGGATCCGGGACACCTGCATCTGGCTCACCCCGATCTCCTGGCCGATCTCCGCCTGCGTGAGGTCGTCCACGAACCGTAGCCGCAGGACCCGGCGCTGCCGGGGGGTGAGCTTCTTAAGGCCCTGCCGGACGGCGTCCCAGTCGGCAAACTCCTGGTACGGGTCCCGAGGTGAGGGTGGCTCGACGGGGCGGTGGCGCTCGCTCACGGGGATCAGCGGCTCGGCCGAGAACCCGCGCGAGGCGAGGCGCACCTCCGAGACCGTCTTGACGTCGACGTCGAGCCGTTGCGCCAACTCCGCTTCGGTGGGGTCACGGCGCAGGTCGCGGCGCGCCTTCTCCTCCTCGACGGAGAGCCGCGCTCTCAGCTCCTGGAGCCGCCGCGGCGGGCGCACCAGCCAGCCCTGATCCCGGAAGTGCCGCTTGAGCTCCCCCGAGATCGTCGGGACCGCGTAGGCGACGAACCCGTGGCCGCGTTCCGGGCGGTAGCCGCGGATCGCCTTCATCAGCCCCAGGCGGGCGACCTGGGTCAGGTCCTCCGCGACGATGCCGCGAAACCGGTAGACGCGTGCCGCCGCGTCGGCTAGGTGCATGGTGAGGGCAACGATCTGCTCGGAGAGCACATCGCGGTCATGCGGTGAGGTAGTGGTGCAGAGCTGAGCCAAGAGGGACTCGGCCCGGTTCAGGTTGTCGGAAGCATGGAGTCCATCGCGAGGGGACATCCGTCGACCCTTCTCAACAGTGCTAGGCAAAAGAGGTTAAACCAACGCCCTGGTAGAAACTCCACCATGCACCCCGGGGCCGTGGAATGCAAGGGTGCTTGGCAAGAACTGACCCCGACCATAGATCCCCTGTGGGAATGCATGATCGGCCAGCGCAGACCGCGTGAAACGACCAGCGCGGGCGGGCGTCAGGCGACCGACGCGGTCAGGCGGCCGGCGCGGTCAGGCGGCCGGCGCGGTCAGGCGGCCGGCGCGGCGGCGGTGCGGCCGATGCGCACCCGCCAGTCCTCCGGGCCCTCCTCGAGGTAATCCCAGCTGAACTGCTCGGGGTACTCGGCGGCGAACTGATACCAGAGCGGCTTGGGGTCGTGGTCGTTCACGAGGACGAACGCGCCTCCGACCGGTAGGCCGACGAAGGTGTCGATGATCAGCTCATGGCGCCGCCGCGGGATCTCGTTGCGGACGTCGAGCTCGCGATCTGACGTGGTCATGACGGTTTCCTCTCGGGTCTGGCGTAGTGCGCTCCGCCGCGGCGTCCCGGCACTGCGGTGGACGGGTTCCCTGACGGGCGCGTCCCTGCTATTTTATACGTCTCTTGTTGGATAAATACAAGATGTGCTGGTCCGCACGATGTGCTGGTCCGGGGGCTCACGCGCCTCGCGAGCCCGCGGATCCGTCAGGTCGGCCCGTTCCCTGGGGTCGGCCCATCCGCCAGGTCGGCCCGTTCCCCGGGGATTTCCGCCTCCGCAGGTTTGCCGATCTGGCGCCCGGGTATCCCTCGGTCCTGCCAAGGAGGAGCCGCCCGGGTGTCCCTCGGTCCTACCAAGGAGGAGCTATGAGTCGCAAGAGTTCGCTGGTCGCCATCAGTCACGAGCTGCTGGAGGAGGCTGGCCGAAACCAGGCGCGACGCGCCTCGCGCACCGTCATCGGGGGGCATGAGCGCACGATGCGCCAGACGGTCGTCAGCCTGGCCGGGGGCGCCACGCTGGCGGAGCACGAGAGCCCGGGCGAGGCGACCGTCTACGTGATCGCGGGTCGCGTCGAGGTCACCGCCGGCGACGACTCCTGGGAGGCGTCGCCCGGCGACCTGATCGAGATCCCCGACGAGCGCCACGCGCTGCACGCGCTGGAGGAGTCGTCCGTCCTCCTCACCGCCGTCCCGCGCGGGTTCCAGCGCAGCAGCGCCTGATGCCACGCCGCCGCCCGTCGCCGAGGGCGGCGGGCGCGCGGTCCACGGGTGTGCAGGGGCCGCCCACGGGTGTGCAGGGGCCGCCGGCCCGGTCTGGGCCGGCGGGTTACGGCTGGGAAAGGCGAGGGAGATCCATGACCGATCGTCCGCAGATAGAAGCCACCGGAGATCACCACTACCTGGTCACGGGTCATCACCAGGACGACACCGTGCAGATCGACATCTACGCGAGCCCGGAGTTCATGGAGCGCCTCGGAGTCCGACGCGGCACGGAGACCGACGTCGTGGCCCAGGTCCTGGGGTTCCTGCTGAAACACCAGGCGATCGACGAACTGCCTCCTCAACTCGATCTGGAGGAGGTGTCGGCCGCGTACGACGGCGTCGAGGAACAGGTGCGGGACGGCATCCTGCGAGGTACGTCATGAGCCTGGACAGCTTCGGGACGCGCGACCGGCTGAGCGTCGGGGACAGTACGTACGTGATTCACCGGCTCGAGCGGATCGCGGGCGTGGAGGCACTGCCGTACAGCCTGAAAATCCTGCTGGAGAACCTGCTGCGCAACGAGGACGGCCGCCTCGTGACCCAGAAGCAGATCAGGGCCCTGAGCGCCTGGGACGGCGCGGGGGCCGCCGCCGCGCAGGAGGTGGAGTTCACGCCGGCGCGGGTGCTCATGCAGGACTTCACCGGGGTGCCGTGCATCGTCGACCTGGTCGCCATGCGCGACGCGATGGCCGCGCTCGGCGGTGACGCCTCGTTGATCAACCCGATGATTCCGACGGAACTGGTCATCGACCACTCGGTGATCGCGGACGTGTTCGCGCGCCCGGACGCCTTCGCCATCAACACGGAGCTGGAGTTCTCGCGCAACAAGGAGCGCTATCACCTGCTCCGCTGGGGACAGCAGGCGTTCGACGACCTCCGGGTCGTGCCGCCGGGCACGGGGATCTGTCACCAGGTCAACCTGGAGTACCTCGCGCGGGTCGTCTTCACCCGCGAAGGGCCCGACGGCATGGAGGCCTACCCGGACACGCTCGTCGGCACCGATTCGCACACGACGATGGTCAACGGGCTCGGGGTGCTGGGCTGGGGAGTCGGAGGCATCGAGGCCGAGGCGGCGATGCTGGGGCAGCCTCTCGGCATGTTGATCCCGCCGGTGCTCGGGCTGCGGCTCACCGGCGAGCTTCCGCCGGGCGCCACGGCGACGGACCTCGTGCTGACGGTCACCGGGTTGCTGCGCTGCGCGGGCGTCGTCGGCACGTTCGTGGAGTTCTACGGCCCGGGCGTCGGGCGGGTGCCGCTGGCGGACCGTGCCACGATCGGCAACATGAGCCCGGAGTACGGGGCGACCTGCGCGATCTTCCCGATCGATCAGGTCACGATCGACTACCTCCGGCTCACCGGACGCTCCGACGAGCGGATCCGCCTCGTGGAGGCGTACGCCAAGGAGCAGGGGCTCTGGCACGACCCGGACCGCGTCGCGGCGTACTCCCAGACGCTCGAGCTCGACTTGGGCAGCGTCGAGCCCTCCATCGCCGGGCCGAGGCGCCCGCAGGACCGCATCCCGCTGCGGGTCGCCGCGCGCGCGGTGTCCGCGCTGCTCTCCGGCGCCACCCAGGAGGAGGCGGTCGACAGCCGCCTGGACGACGCGCTCGACGAGTCGTTCCCGGCGAGCGACCCGGTCTCGACCGCCACGCAGCAGGACATCGACTGCACGATCGTCGTGCGCCAGGAGAGTCAGGACGAGTGGCCGCACCGGTGGGTGGACGTGGACCTCGACGGTCAGTCGGTCACCCTCGACCAGGGCCACGTGGTCATCGGGCCCGCCGGCGCCGACCTGTTCTGCCGGGAGGCGCAGGCCGTCTGGCCCGGCCTGCGGCCGTTCTTCGACGCTCGAGCCATTGAGGGTGCCCGCCGGGTCGGGCTGCCGACGGACGTCGAACTCCTGGCGTCGCTCGTGAGCCCGCCGCAGCTGGCGGCGTTCGCGACCGCACTCGTGCGGCTGGGGCAGCGCTGACGTGGGGCGCCTGGTTGCGGGGGGCGGGCCGTCGCCTGAGCAGGAGACCGGGGCGTCGCGTGCGCACGAGGCCGGGGCGTCGCGTGAGCACGAGGCCGGGGCTTCGCGTGGGCCGGGGAGCGCCGCCCAGCCGATCGAGGACTACGCGCTGATCGGCGACCTGCACACCGCCGCGCTGGTGGGCCTCGACGGCTCCATCGACTGGTTGTGCCTGCCCCACTTCGACGACGCCGCGTGCTTCGCGGCACTGCTGCACGACGACTCGGCGGGGCATTGGAGGCTCGCGCCGGTCGGGGAACGCAGGGCAGCGAGTCGGTGCTACGAGGACGACACGCTCGTGCTGCGGACCTCCTGGGAATGTGCGGACGGCAGCGTCGACGTCGTGGACTTCATGCCGCCCCGCGGCAAGGCGGCAGACGTCGTCCGCATCGTCGAGGGTGTGAGCGGCCGCGTGGACATGACGATGACACTGCGGCTGAGGTTCGACTACGGACGCGTACGGCCTTGGATCCGTACGTGGGACGAGCCGGCCGCCGTACCGGGCCACGCGCCTGACAACGCACCGGGCCGCGCGCCCGACAACGCACCTGGCGACGCACCGGATCGCGCACAAGATGGCGCACCGGGCCGCGCGCCCGACAACGCACCTGGCGACGCACCGGATCGCGCACAAGATGGCGCACCGGGCCGCGTATCCGACGACTCAACGTCCGATGCACCGTCCGGCTCAACAGCTGCGCGGTCCGGGGAGACGCCAGCCAGGGGCCTGGGCGGCCCGTCGTCTGCGTACCGGCGCGACACCGACCGCGCACCCACGGGGTTGGTGTCGGCCGTCGCCGGGCCCGACGCGGTGTGGGTGCATTCCGACGTCCCGCTGCACGTGGTGGATGAGGAGTTGCGCGCTGCGTTCACGGTGGGGCCGGGGGAGAAGGTCGCGGTGGTGCTCACCTACCGGCGCTCGCATCTGCCGGAGCCTGTGGCCGCGCACCCCGGCCGGGCGCTGGCGCACACCCGCCGATTCTGGAGGCAGTGGGTGGATAGCTGTTCGGACCAGGGGCGTTGGCAGGCTGAGGTGCGCCGCTCGTTGCTGCTGCTCAAGGCGCTGACCTTCGCGCCCACGGGCGGCATCGTGGCCGCGGTGACGACCTCGCTGCCTGAGGAGATGGGCGGCGTGCGCAACTGGGACTATCGCTACTGCTGGCTGCGCGACGCGACGTTCACGCTGCAGGCGTTACTCGGCACCGGGTACATCGACGAGGCGACGGCCTGGCGCGATTGGCTGCTACGGGCCGTGGCGGGGGACCCCGGGACGCTGCAGATCATGTATGGCCTCGACGGCACGCAGCGGCTCCCCGAGCTAACGCTCGACTGGCTGGATGGGTATGAGGGGTCGGGGCCGGTCCGGACGGGCAATGCGGCGGCGGGCCAGCACCAGCTCGACGTCTGGGGCGAAACGCTCGACGGGTTGTACCTCGCCCGCGAAGCGGGGATGCGCGCCACGGACTCGGCGTGGGATCTCCAGCGCGCACTGCTGGATTGGCTGGCGGCGCACTGGGAGGAGCCGGACAACGGGCTCTGGGAGATTCGCGGTCCGCTGCGTCATTTCGTCCATTCCAAGGTAATGGCTTGGGTGGGCGTCGACCGTGCGATCCGTACGGTGACCGACCACGGGCTCGAGGGCGACGTCGACGTATGGCGCGACCTCGCGGATCGGATCCACGCGCAGGTGTGCGATCGCGGGTACGACGCGGGACGGGGTACGTTCACGCAGTTCTACGGTTCCCGCGGGCTGGACGCGTCGCTGCTGCTGATCCCGCGGGTGGGCTTCCTGCCGTGGGAGGACGAGCGGGTGATCGGCACGGTGGAGGCGGTGGCGCGCGAGCTCGACCGCGACGGGTTGCTGCTGCGGTACGACACCCGCGCCGATGACGGCTCCGACGGTCTGCCGGGCGACGAGGGTGCGTTCCTGGTGTGCAGTTTTTGGCTGGTGGACGCGCTGCACGGCATCGGGGAGAACCGGCGGGCCGAGGAGCTATTCGAGCGCCTGCTGACGTTGCGGAACGACGTGGGCCTTCTGTCGGAGGAGTACGACACCCGCACCGGACGGCACCTCGGCAATACCCCGCAGGCGTTCAGCCTGGTCGGGCTCGTGAACTCGGCGCGCCACCTGAGCGATACGCGGCGCAGCAACTCGCGCGACACGTGCGGGTGACGGTGGCGCGGCGGCCGACTCTCGCCTTGCCCGTCCGGTGCGTGAGCGCATTCCACGACCAGCGCGACGTGTTGGCGGGGGAGCGGAGCACGGCCGGCGATCGGTGGCAGGAGAACGACTACGTGTTCCCGACGATCACGGGCCGGCTGATGGACAAGGACAGCGCTCGGCGTTCCTTCCGCGCCGCTCTGGATCAGGTGCCGGGTCTCGACTCGGCTGCCTGGACGCCTCGGGAGTTGCGGCACTCGTTCGTCTCGCTGCTGTCGGATTCGGGGATGAGCCTCGATGACATCTCGCGGTTGGTCGGCCACAGCGGCAGGACGGTCACAGAGCTGGTGTACCGCCACCAGATCCGGCCCGTGCTTCAAACCGGTGCCGTGGCGATGGATGCGCTGTTCGGTGTGACAGGCGAAGGTGGATAGTCACACTGTTAGTCACACAGGGACGAGTCGAGCCCCTGCGCCGGATGGGCGTCAGGGGCTCTGACCTGTGGATTTGATGGTCGGGGTGACAGGATTTGAACCTGCGGCCTCTTCGTCCCGAACGAAGCGCGCTACCAAGCTGCGCCACACCCCGTGGCTGCCGCCGAACTGCTGGCGGACGGGTGTCCACGGCCAGCGACGACGCCCCACTGTAGCCGATCGCCTCTGGTTCCTCCGAATCGGTTGCGGTCCGCTGCATGCCCCGACGGACGTCGGTGCAAACGCCGCCCGTGGGCGGGATGTGGCGGCGTTTGCGCTGGTGGCGGGGTGCCGTTGCCGCCCGTGGGCGGGAAATGTACGCATCGGCCCAGCACCGCGTGACCAGCTCTCGCCCGTGGGCGGGAAACGTACGCGTTGGCGCTGGTGGTGGTGTGCGGTTGTCGCCCGTGGGCGGGAAACGTACGGGCTCGGCGTGCCGGTCGGCCGGAGTGCGGCCAGGTGTCGGGCGTCGACAGGCGTGGGCGAGGGAGCCGACGTGAGGTGAGTCCCGTTCTCTGCCACAGTGGAAACATGACTTCCGTCATCGTGCACCGCGCCCGTGAGCGTTCCGACCTCCCCCTCGTGCTGCTGCCGCCCTTCCCCGTCGATGCCGGCGTGTACGACCGGGTACTCACCCTGCTCACCGGCGACGTCATCACCGTGGACCCGCCCGGGTTCGGCGGGGCGGACGCTGACGGCGAGCCATCGCTGGAGGCGTACGTGGCCGCCCTGCTCTCGGCGCTCGACGACGCCGGTGTCGGCCGCTTCGTCGTGGCCGGCAACTCGATGGGCGGCTACGCCGCCATGGCTCTCGCCGACCGGCACCCGGAGCGCCTGTCGGGGATCGGCCTGTTCGGTACGAAGTCCTCAGCCGACACCGAGGAGGCCCGCGCCACGCGTCTGGGCATGGCCGAGAAGGCCGAGGCCGGCGCGTCGTCAGAGGAGCTCGTCGGCGCCATGCGCGAGAAGCTCATCTCGCCGGTCACCCGCGACGACGACGCGGAAGCCGTCGCCTGGCTCGACCAGCGGCTGGCGACCGCGCCGCCCGCTGGAATCGCCTGGGCCCAGCGGGCGATGTCGGCCCGCCCGGACCGTACTGACGCGTTGCGGGCGCTCGCCGCCCGCGGCGTCCCCGCCGTCGTGGTGCACGGCGCCGCGGACCCGATGATGGGCGCCCCCGAACAGGACCGCATGGCGCAGGCCCTCGGCGTCACGGTGGTCAGCGTCCCCGACCGCGGTCACCTGCTACCGCTGGAGGCGCCGCGCGAGTGCGCCGCCGCGCTCTCCGACCTGTGGGATCGGGCGCGCGCCGGGTCCTGACCACTCCGAGCAGCGACATCGTCGCGTGACCGGGCACCGTCCCGAGCGCCGACCACGCCTCGAGCCCCGACGGACACGGACACGGACACGGACACGGACACGGACACGGAAGGACACCTGGATGCCTACCGTCGAACTGGACTGCGGCCTCATCGACTACGTCGACACGGGAGGCGACGGGCCGGTCGTGGTGTTCACCCACGGCTTCCCGATGAGCGCCTCCCAGTGGCGCAAGGTCGTCCCGCTGATGGCCGGTCACCGCTGCGTCCTACCGACGCTGCCCATGGGCTCCCACCGGCACCCCATGGAGCGCGGCACGGACCTGAGCCAGCTCGGCATGGCGCGCATCGTGGCCCAGCTCCTGGACCGCCTCGACCTGCGGGACGTCACCCTGGTCATGAACGACTGGGGAGGGCCCCAATTCCTCGTCGCCGACAACCGTCACGAGCGGATCGCCCGGATGGTCTTCGTGGCCTGCGAAGCGTTCGACAATTTCCCGCCGCGGGCCGCGCGCCCGTTCGCGGCGGGGCTACGCCTTCCGGGCGGCCCGTGGCTCGCGGCGCAGCTCTTCCGTACGCCGATGGTGCGGCGGGGCAGGAAGGCGTACGGGGCGATGAGCCTGTCGCCGATCCCGGAGGAGATCCTCGACGAGTGGTTCACCCCGCTGTTGCGCGACCGACGCATCCGCGCCGACTTCGCGGCCTTCGGCATGGGCGCACCCCGGCGCGAGGTGCTGGCGCGCTGGAACAAGGCGCTGGCCGAGTTCGACAAGCCCGCCCTCGTGGTGTGGGCGCGCCAGGACGCGATGATGCCCGCCGAGCACGGACCGAGGCTGGCGGCCCTCCTACCGCAGGGGCGCCTGGCGTGGATCGAGGACAGCGCCACCCTGGTCCCCGAGGACCAACCCGAACGACTCGCCGAGCTGCTGCGGGACTTCATTCGCGAGACGTGATCCGAGGGGAGCGCCCCGCAGCGCTCTCTCCTATGCCAGTTCCGTCGGTTCCGTCCGTCCAGCTGGTGCCGCTTTTTCGGCCGTCCCCGCCGGTCCGGACGCTGCGTCCGGCTCGGCCGGCAGGACGTCCGTGTGGATGAAGTCGTCGCCCTTGAAGAGCAGCGGCTCGCCGGTCTCCGACGCGAGGGCGTAAGCGAGGCAGTCGCCGAAGTTCAGTCGCGCCGGGGAGCCGCTGCCGCGGCCGTAGCGCCGGTACGCCACACGCGCGAGCCGGGCGTGGATGGGAGTCAGGGGTACGACGTCGATCGCCAGCTCGTCGACCAACCGGTCGAGCTGACGGCCTAGTTCGGGGGAACGCTGGTCGGCGACGATGCCCACCTCGGCGAAGGTCGCCGCCGACATCCGGCAGGGCGCGCCGAGAATCGCCTGCACGAACTTGTTCCGTTCCGGCTCGCCGAGCAGGACGGCCATCAGCGCCGAGGAGTCCACGATCATCGGGGGAGTCCGGACCGGTCGTCGTACAGATCCTCGATCCTCGCGATGGCGCCGGGCGTCGTACGGGCGCGCTCGGCGTCCACCTCGACCAGCAGGGCCCGGACGCGATCGATCCGCTCACTCGCCTCGGCGGCGGAAGGGTCCTCCCCGTACGCCGCAAGGAGTCGGGTCAAGGCCTCCTCGATAGCGCCGGTCTGGGTCTTCCCGGTTGCCGCGGCGGCGCGTCGGGCCAGTTCATGGACGCGTTCGTTCTTGATGTTCAACGCCACGGTAGAAATATACCTTTGAACGCGTACACCGTTCTACCATCGACGCCGGCGTGCGC
>JBDIAS010000074.1:0-15437 GCA_039812465.1 Austwickia sp.
ACCACGACGGGCGCGTGGTCGGAGGCGCCCTTGCCCTTGCGCTCCTCGCGGTCGATGAACGCGCCGCTCACCCGCGCGGCCAACACGGGTGAGGCGAGGGCGAAGTCGATACGCATGCCCTGCCGTTTGGGGAACCGCAGCTGCGTGTAGTCCCAGTACGTGTAGACGCCGGGCCCCGGCGCGTACGGCCGGACCACGTCCGCGTACCCCGCCTCCACCACGCCCGCGAACGCCGCCCGCTCCGGCGCGCTCACATGGGTCTTGCCCGCGAAGAACTCCATGTCCCACACGTCGTCATCCTGGGGCGCGACGTTCCAGTCACCCATGAGGACGGTCTGGGCGGCCGGCTCGTCGGTCAGCCAGGCGCGGCCGGTGCGGGCGAGCGCGGCGAGCCAGTCGAGCTTGTACGTGTAATGCGGGTGTGCCAGCTCTCGACCGTTGGGCACATAGAGGGACCAGACCCGGACCCCCTGGCAGGTGGCCCCGATCGCGCGCGCCTCGGCCGCCGTCTCGGGCTCGCCCCACTCCGGCATTCCCGGGAAGCCCACGTCGACGGCGTCCAGGCCGACCCGGCTGGCGATCGCCACGCCGTTCCATTGGTTGAGGCCGTGCCGAGCCACCTCGTACCCCGCCTCGGCGAAGCGTTCCATGGGGAACTGCTCGTCTTTACATTTGGTCTCCTGCAGCGCGAGCACGTCCACGTCATGCCGCTCGAGGAAGGCCAGGACTCGATCGACGCGGGTCCGAATGGAGTTCACGTTCCAGGTCGCGATACGCACGCCGACCAGCCTACGCAGGGTCCCGATCCGCGGCGGGCGGGTGTCACCGGGGGCCGCTACGGTACGGCCATGACCACCGCGCTGATCACCGGAGCCTCGGCGGGCATCGGCCGCGCCTTCGCCTGTGAGCTGGCCTCGACCGGGCACGACCTGGTCCTGGTGGCGCGCTCGTGCGAGGCGCTGGAGGAGCTGGCGGCCGAGCTCCGGGCGGACCACGGCGTGGCGGTCGAAGTGCTCCCGGCCGACCTTGCCGACCGAGCGCAGGTGGAGCTCGTGGCCAAGCGGGTGCAGGCGTACGGACCCGGGGCCGTGGATCTGCTGATCAACAACGCCGGCTTCGGGCTGGCCACGCCGTTCCTGCGGTCCGACGTGCGCGACGAGGAGCGCCAGATCGAGGTGATGTGCCAAGCGGTGCTCGTCCTGTGCCACGCGGCCGGGCGGTCGATGAGCACCCGCGGCCGCGGCCAGATCATCAACGTGTCCAGCGTCGCCGCGTTCGTCTCGATGGGCAGCTACTCCGCGGTGAAGGCGTGGGTGACGACCTTCAGCGAGGGGTTGGCGGCCGAGCTGAAGGGGACCGGCGTCGGGGTGACGGCGCTGTGCCCGGGGTACGTGCACACGCAGTTCCACGACCGGATGGGCGTGCGGATGAACGGCGTGCCCGAGCCCCTCTGGCTGGACTCCGAGCGCTTGGTCAGGGACGCGTTGCGGGACGCCCGCAAGGGCAAGGTGGTCAGCGTCCCCGGGCCGGCGTACAAGGCGGTGGCCGCGGCGACCGGAGTCCTCCCGCGACCCGCGCTGCGGGCCGTGTCGGCGGCCCTGACCGGGCAGCGCGGACGGCTGCGGGAGCGGCGCGGTGGCTATGCCTAGGATGTGCGGGTGATGAGGTCTCGCGTATCCCTGTCTGCTGCCGTCGCCGTCGCCGCCCTCGGGCTCACCGCGTGCGGCTCGTCGTCCTCGGGTGGGGCGGGGGATCCGGCCAAGCCGCTGACCGTGATGGCGGATGTGAAGCCGCACGCGGAGCTCATCCGGCAGGCGGAGCAGGACGGGCTGCTCGGCGACGTGAAGGTCAACATCACGGAGATCTCCGGTCAGGTCGACCCGAACAAGCTGGTCAAGGACGGCGACGTCGACGCCAACTTCTTCCAGCACACCCCGTACCTGAAGAACTGGAACGCCGAAAACAACGCGAACCTGGTCAGCGTCGGGTCGGTGCACATCGAGCCGCTCGGGCTCTACAGCAAGAAGGTCGCCGCGGTCGCCGACCTGCCCGCGGGGTCCACGATCGCGATCCCCGCCGACCCGACGAACCTGGCCCGAGGGCTGTTCCTGCTGGCCGACGCGGGCATCATCGAGATGAACGTCAAGGCCGACGACCCGAACCTGGATTACAGCAAGGTGACCACGTCCAACGTCACCGGCAACGCGAAGAACGTGAAGTTCATCGAGATCGACCGGCCGCAGCTGGCCGCGACCCTCGACGACCCCAAGATCGCGATGAGCGTCATCAACGGCAACTACGCGCTGGAGGCGGGCCTGGTCCCGGAGACCGACGCGAAGCACCTGGAGAAGGCCGCCGGCAACCCGTACGTGAACGTGCTGGTCACCCGCCCGGAGCTGCAGGACGACGCGCGGGTCAAGAAGCTCGGTGAGGCGCTGACCAGCCAGAAGATCCAGGACTACATCAAGGACACCTACAAGGGCTCGGTCCTGCCGGCCGAGGGCTGAGCGAGCAGGACCCGTGATCGTCGTCGACTCGGTCAGCAAGGTCTATTCGGGGCGCGGCGGCGAGGTCACCGCCGTCGACAATGTGTCGCTGTCGGTCGACTCGGGCGAGGTGTTCGGGGTGCTCGGCCGCAGCGGCGCGGGTAAGACGACGCTGCTGCGCTGCCTGAACTTCCTGGAGCGGCCCACCTCGGGGACGATCACCGTCGACGGCCTCGACCTGACGAGCCTGAGCAGCGCGAAGCTGCGGGCGGCCCGGCAGCGGATCGGGACCGTCTTCCAGCACTTCAACCTGCTGCACGCCCGCACCGCGGCGGAGAACATCGCGTTCCCCCTGGAGATCTCGGGGGTGCCGCGGGCGCAGCGCAGGGCGCGGGTGGCCGAGCTTCTGGAGCTGGTCGGCCTGGCGGATCGGGGCCACTCCTATCCCTCGCAGCTCTCGGGCGGCCAGAAGCAGCGCGTCGGCATCGCGCGGGCGCTCGCGGGTCGGCCGTCGGTCCTGCTCTGCGACGAGGCGACCTCGGCGCTCGACCCCGTGACGACCGAGCAGATCCTCGACCTGATCGCGTCGATCAACAAGGCCACCGGCGTGACCGTCGTGGCGATCACCCACGAGGCCGAGGTCGTGCGGCGGATCTGCCATGCGGCGGCGTTCATGGAGGCCGGGGCGATCGTCGAGCAGGGCAACCTCCTCGACCTGATCGCGCAGCCGGACTCCCGTCTCGCGGAGATGCTGCTGCCGACGGGCGCGCCCGACCCGCAGGACTGGGAGCGGTCCCTGGTGCTCGGCTTCGCCGCGGAGAACGCGATCGACCCGATCATCGCCGGCCTCGCCCGGGACCTCGGGATCGAGTTGGCGATCCTGTCCGGCACCGTGGAGCGGATCGCGGGCCGCCGGGTCGGCCGCCTGCTCGTGACGATGCCGACCGCGGAGGCGTACGAGTCCGTGGAGCCCTACCTGCGGGAGCGCCACGTGACCGTGACCCGGCAGGCGGGGGCGGCGGCGTGAACCAATCCTGGACCGACTCGATCCCCGAGCTGATGACCTCGCTCGGGCAGACCGCGTGGATGGTGGCGTGGTCGTTCCTGATCACGGTGGTGTTCGGGATCCTGTGCGGCGTGGGCCTGCGGCTGACCACGCCGGACGGTCTGCGGCCGAACAAGGTGTTCTCCGCCATCTTCGGCGCGGTGATCAACATGGCCCGGTCGCTGCCGTTCCTGATCCTGCTGATCGCGCTGATCCCGTTCACGCGGTGGGTGGTCGGGACGGCGTACGGGCCGACGGCCGCCATCGTGCCGCTGGCCGTCGGGGCGATCCCGTTCTACGCCCGCGTGGTCGAGAACGCCCTGCGCGAGGTCGACCACGGCAAGGTGGAGGCCGCGCTGGTGGTGGGCGCCAAGGTGCGCCAGGTGGTGACGAAGGTGCTGCTCCCGGAGGCGTTGCCGGGGCTGGTCGCGGGCGCGACGCTGACCTTGGTGACGCTGATCGGATACTCGACGATGGCCGGCGCGATCGGCGGCGGGGGCGTCGGGGACTTCGCGATCCGGTACGGCTACCAGCGCTTCAACGGCCCGGTGCTCTTCCTGAGCGTGGCGGTGCTGATCGTGATCGTGCAGCTCGTCCAGAGCATCGGCGACCTGATCGTCCGCTCGATGAACCACCGCCGCTGAGCGGGGCACGTGGCAGCCTCTGGTGATGTCAGGTCGCGGGGGGCCGGAGCGGGGGTGCTGGCTACACTCGGCGCCGTGACCGACACCCAGGTGAAGAGCCAGCTGCTCGACCTCGTCAAGGCCAAGGCCATCGTGCACGGCCGCGTGACGCTGTCCTCCGGCAAGGAGGCGGACTACTACGTGGACCTGCGGCGGGTCACCCTCGACGGCGAGACGGCGCCGCTCGTCGGCCAGGTGATGCTGGACCTGACCGCGGACCTGGACTACGACGCGGTCGGCGGGCTGACGATGGGCGCCGACCCGGTGGCCACGGCGATGTTGCACGCGGCCGCCGCCCGTGGGCGCCGACTGGACGCGTTCGTCGTACGCAAGGCCGAGAAGGCCCACGGCCTGCAGCGCCGCATCGAGGGGCCCGACGTGAGCGGGCGCCGCGTCCTGGTCGTCGAAGACACCTCCACCACAGGCGGTTCGCCGCTGACGGCGATCGAAGCCTGCCGGGAGTCCGGCGCGCAGGTGGTCGCTGTCGCCGTGATCGCGGATCGCAGCTCCGGCGCCGGGGAGCGGATCCGCTCCGAGGCGGGGGTCGACTACCGGTACGCGTACGGGCTGAGCGACCTCGGCCTGGGCTGAGATCTGCCCGCGGTGACCTGAGGCCTGCCCGCTCGGCCTGAGATTGGGCGGATGGGGGCCCGGTTGGGCGGATGGGGGCCCGGTTGGGCGGATGAGGGCCCGGTTGGGCGGATGGGGGCCCGGAAGCGCGTACGGGGTCCCGTGGATCCGCGGGCCGTCATCCGCGCCTGTGGGGCGTACCGCGCGGAAGTGGGTCGCTATCTGCCCCGGCGGACACGCGATGCCGACGCTCAACCGCGCTTCGTCGGCCGGGATGGCCAGGTGGGCAGCTCAGCCGTCGCGGCGGGCATCCAGGGCGTCGCCGACCGCCTCGGCGGTCTCGGCGACCATCGCCTTGGTCCGGCGCTTGTGCATCACGTACTCGAACACCATCGGCAGCACCGACACGAACACGATCAGCAGGATCGCGCCTTCGAGGTTGTCGTGGACGAACGCGATGTTGCCCAGGAAGTAGCCGAGCAGGGTGACCCCGGTCGCCCACAGGATCGCCCCGACGAAGCTCCACGTGAAGAACCGTCGCCGGTCCATCCGGCCGACCCCGGCCACCACCGTGATAAACGTCCGGACGATCGGCACGAACCGCCCGATCACCAGGGCCTTATTGCCGTGCTTGTCGAAGAAGTCGATGGTCTGGTCGAAGTACTTCTTCTTCAGGAACCGCCCGTCCCGTTGATACAGCGGCTCTCCGATGAAGCGACCGATCTCGTACCCCACCACGTTCCCCACGAACGCGGAGGTGGACAGGATCAGGCAGGCCAGCCCGATCGTCATGTCGACGTCCCCGCGCTTGATGAACAGGCCGACGGAGAACAGCAGCGAGTCACCCGGCAGGATCGGGAAGAGCAGCCCGCACTCGATGAAGACGATGGCGACGCTGACCCAGAAGAACTGAGTACCGAACTGGTTGAGCAGGTACTGGGGATCCATCCAGTCGGGGCCTACCGCCGGTGCTGCCGTGTACAGGTCGAGCGCAGGGGCCATCGCTTCTATCACGGGTGTCACTGTAGACCGGGCGGATCGAAGGCTCCGTCAGGTGCCCGGCCAGCTCCGTCAGGTGCCCGGCCAGCTCCGTCAGGTGCCCGGCCAGGGCGCGAGGAACCACCCGTCGTCGCCGATCGCCAAGGCGGCGATGAACAGGCCGCTCAGGTCATCCGGCGGTGCGACCTCGATGACGGCGGTTCCCCCCGACGGCGGACCACCCAGCCCCACGGCGCTGGATGACGCGGCGGCTTTGGCGCGGACCGAGCCGGCGCGCCGCGCGGGACGCATCGTGATCCGGGCCCCCTGGAACGTGTCGTGGGGAGCGAAGATGAGGATGTTCTCCCCGCGGTGCGCGTCGGCGAGGTTCTGCAACGCCTCTCCCGCCCAGGACGTCCGGTGCTTGGCGGCTGGGTCGACCCCCATGGGCTGGTCGAGCTCCGGGACCAGGTTCGGCCGGAGGCCCAACACCGAGGCCGCGACGTCCGCGCACACGGTCGAGGGGTGATCCGGGCTGTGATAGAGGGCCGCGACGCGGCTCCGGACGAGGAGCCTCGCCCCTTGAGACACCTCGCCCAGCACGTCCTCAGGGGCGTTGCCGTGTTCGGGCAGCCTGGGGATCCCGGTGAGCAGCAACGTGGCGGGACAATGCAGCATCTGCGCACTGTACGACCGCCGCGCCCGTTGAGGCACCCCCCGCTCGGTTAAATTCGTGACGAATCGCCGTGCGGGCGCTGT
This sequence comes from Austwickia sp., assembly GCA_039812465.1. GTDB lineage: Bacteria > Actinomycetota > Actinomycetes > Actinomycetales > Dermatophilaceae > Austwickia. The sequence continues at coordinate 6,522 of JBDIAS010000074.1, forward strand.
CCGAAGACGTGGGCCCGGACCCAGGCGTGCATCGCGATGGCCGCGGCCGCGCCGGCGTTCATCGAACGGGTCGAACCGAACTGGGCGATGTCGACGGTCGCGTCCGCCGCGGCCAACGCCTCCGGGGTGAGACCCGGCCCCTCCTGACCAAAGAGCAGCAGGCACCGCCGGGGCAACGGATAGGTCTCGAGGGGGACGGCCTGCGGGGTGTTCTCCACGGCGATGATCGGCAGGGCGCTCCCGGGTTCGTCGCCCGGCTGGGTCGCGGCCCAGGCGACCAGGTCGGCGACGGTGGCGTGATGGTGTTCGTGCTGATAACGGTCCGTCACCATCGCGCCACGCCGGTTCCACCGCCGCCGCCCGACGATGTGGAAGGCGGCCACGTTGAACGCGTTCGCGGTACGGATCACCGACCCCACGTTGAAGTCGTGCTGCCAGTTCTCGACGGCGACGTGCAGCTCGTGACGCCGGGTGTCCAGGTCGGCGACGATGGCCTCGTGGCTCCAATAGCGGTAGCGGTCCACGACGTTGCGGCGATCCCCGCGCGCGAGGAGCTCTGCGTCGTACCGTTCGCTGCCCGGGCCGCTCGGTCGCGGCCCCGCCCACGGACCGACCCCCGGCCCAGGCAAGGGGCCCGCCCCCGGCTCCACGTCGTCGTCCTCACCTTCGCATCGGACCTGGTCTGCGGCGTCGGGCCGCGCGGCAGGTCGGTTCTTCTCAGCCCTCCGCAGCCGCGGAGGGTCGTTCTAGGATGGGGCCAGTGTCGGCCATGCTGCCCTGCACGGTGGCCACCATGCCGACCGCAGTACGCCGATCGCATACGCCGACAGCACACACGTACCGCCGACGAAGGAGCAACCCCGTGCCTATCGCAACCCCTGAGGTCTACGCCGACATGCTCGACCGGGCCAAGAAGGGTGGGTTCGCCTACCCGGCCATCAACATCACCTCGAGCCAGACGATCAACTCCGCGATCCGTGGTTTCGCCGAGGCCAACTCCGATGGCATCATCCAGGTCAGCACCGGCGGCGCCGAGTACGGCTCGGGTCCGACGATCAAGAAGATGGTCACCGGCGCGCTGGCGCTCGCGGGCTACGCGCACGAGGTCGCGAAGAACTACGACGTCAACATCGCGCTGCACACCGACCACTGCCCGAAGGACAAGCTCGACACCTTCGTGAACCCCCTGATCGCCGCCTCCGCGGAGCAGGTCAAGGCGGGCGGCAACCCGATCTTCCAGTCGCACATGTGGGACGGCTCCGCGGTGCCGCTGGAGGAGAACCTGCAGATCGCGAGGCAGCTGCTGGCCGCGTGCCAGGAAGCCAAGATCATCCTCGAGGTCGAGATCGGCGTCGTCGGCGGCGAGGAGGACGGCGTCGCGCACGAGATCAACGACAAGCTCTACACGACCCCCGAGGACTGCCTCGAGATGGTCGAGGCGCTTGGCCTGGGCGAGAACGGTCGGTACATGGCGGCGCTCACCTTCGGCAACGTGCACGGCGTCTACAAGCCGGGCAACGTGAAGCTGCGCCCGGAGATCCTCAAGGAGTGCCAGGACGCGGTCGTCGCGAAGTACGGCGACAAGGCCGGCGCCAAGCCGATGGACCTGGTCTTCCACGGCGGCTCGGGCTCGCTGCCGCAGGAGATCTCGGACGCGGTCGACTACGGCGTCGTGAAGATGAACGTCGACACCGACACGCAGTACGCGTTCACCCGGCCGGTCGTCGACTGGATGATGACCAAATACGAGGGCGTCCTCAAGATCGACGGCGAGGTCGGCAACAAGAAGCAGTACGACCCCCGCGCTTGGGGCAAGGCCGCCGAGGAGCACATGGCCAAGCGCATCGTGCAGGCCTGCGAGGACCTGCGCTCCGCCGGCACCCACGTCTGATCCGCGGCCCGGCACCTACGTCTGATTCGCGGCCCGGCGCGCCCACGCCGTATCCGCATCGGCTCTCCACGGCCCCGTTCCTGCGCTGGCAGGGGCGGGGTCGTCCGGCGTCGCGGCTAGACCAGGTGCTTGAGGCGCAGCGGCGCCGTGGCGCCGAGCTCGGCGGTCTGCGCGAGGTACAGCTCGGCGCAGCCGAGCGCGTCGACCACGGCGTGGTGCGCGGGATAGCGGGGCAACCCGTAGCGGTCGCGGGCCGCCCACAGCCGCAGGCCGCCCGGCGGGACGTCCCCGGTCAGGGACTCCGCCGCGAGGATCCTGCGGTGGAGCTCCAGGGTGTCCAGCGCGTAGAGCGGCAGCCCGCTGCCATACACCCGCTCGCAGGCGGCCGACAGGAACCGCGTCTCGATCATCGCGAAGTGCACCAGCATGAGCCGGCCGGCGAGCGCTCCGAGGACCCGTTCGAGCGCGTACTCCAGCGACTCACCCTCGCTGACCACGTCGTCGGTCAGCCCGTGCACGACCGCGCTGTCGCCGACGTCGCGGTCCGGGCGCACGATGATCTCCTCGGCCTCGGCGAGGCGGATGACGCCGCCGTCGACGGGGACGAAGCCGACGGCCAGGATGCGGTCGCGCTGAGGGTCCAGGCCGGTGGTCTCCAGGTCGAGGGCGAGGAGCTGCAGCGACTCGACCGGGGTGGCGCGGCTCGGCCACTCATGTGTCAGGAACTCGCGCAGCGGGCCGGGCGGGGCGTCCCGCAGCGCCCTCTCCCGGCGGCCCTCACGCCGCCACCACCTCACCGCGCGCCCCGAGCGCGTCGCCGGAACGTCACCGCGCTTCGACCGCGTCGCTGCTTCGTCATCGCATGAACGGGACGGAGTGGAGCTGGGACAGGGTGCGCTGCGCCCGGGAGACGATCGCGAAGGCTTGGCGCAGGTGCTGCTGCTCGAAGTCGCTCAGCGAGTGCGGGGAGACGTGGTTGTCGGGCTCGCGTCCGGCCCGGACCTGGGCGGCCTGGTGCCGCAGCCGCACGTAGGACAGGAACTCGAACGCGTCGCGCAGGTCTTCCCCTCGGCTCCGGTCCATCGTGCCCCCGGCGATGGCCTCGTCGAGCCGCGCTCTGGTGTTCAGCTGCCGGGAGCCGTTCTTCAGCGCCGTGACGCGGGCGATCTCCACGACCGCGCGCACGCCGCCGGCCTTGATGTCGAACGTGTCCCGGTGCAGGCCGTGCTTCTCGACGACCAGGCCGCGGAAGAACCCGATCGGCGGCCCGTCCTCGACGGCGTGCTTGGTCATGTGGCCGAGGAACAGCGTGGAGAGCGGCGCGACGCGCGAGACGAACCCAGCCAGCTCCTCGTACAGGTTCGCGGCGCCGTGCACGACCCGCATGTCGAAGAAGATGCTGGCTTGCAGCACCGCCTCGGAGGTGGGGCGGTGCATCCACTCGTCGAAGTAGCCCCGCCAGGTCCGCGCCGGCACCCGCCACCGGTCGTTGGTCGCCATCACGTCCCCCGGGCAGGCGGGGTAGCCGCACTCCACGAGCGCGTCGCGGACGAACGTGGCGAGGTCGCGGAAGTACGCGCCGTGGGCGGCCTCGTCGTACGCGTCGTCAAGGATCAGCGCGTTGTCCTGGTCGGCCGCCAGGGCCTGCTCCAGGCGCGCGCGCGAGCCCATGACGACCCAGGCGTACGGAATGGGGGGCGGGCCGAGTTCCGCTTCGGCGAACGCGATGAGCTGCCGGTCGACGCGATCGCCGACCGCGGTGACGATCCGCTGGATGTCGTCGGCCGTGCCGTCCTGCCGGACCAGGCTCGCCACCAGCTCGGGCAGTCGGCGCCCGGCGGCGGCCACGCCCGCCACCGTCTTCTGCCGGGAGATGTCGCGGGTCAGGAACAGCGGGTTGGACTGCTCCAGGCGTATGGCGTCGTTGGTGGTGATCATCCCGATCGGCCGACCGGCCTCGAGGATCGGCAGATGGTGGATGCCCGCCCCGACCATGTCGATGATCAACTCGAACACCGCGGCGTCGGCGTCGGCGGTCATCGGGTCGACGGTCATGATGGCGCTCACCGGCTGCGTCGTGTCGCGGCCGGCGGCGACGACGCGGGTGCGCAGGTCGCGGTCGGTGACGATCCCCTCGACGCGCTCGCCGTCGAGCACCAGCACCGAGGAGACCCGCTCGGCGGTCATGGTGGCGGCCGTGTCGCGGATGCTGGTGTCCCGACGGACCGCCACGATCGGGCGGTTCGCCAGGTCCCGGGCGCGCGCCTTCAGGACCGCGGCGCCGGTCTCCGACAGATGCAGCGCGGCGACCGCGTCGCGCATCCGGTGGGCCCGCTGGGTGTCGAAGAAGCCCTTGAACGCCTCGTGCTCGGAGGTCAGGGCGGCGAAGGTGTCGGCCTCCATGACCAGCAGGAGGCAGTCCTCGATGGCCCGGACGTCGAAGCGGGACGGGTTGCCGCGCACGAGGGTGGTCGACCCGAAGCAGGTGCCCACGCCGCCCCGGTCGACGAGGGTGCCCGCCTCGTTGAACACGTCGACCGCGCCGGAGCGGACGATGTACAGGTGATGGTTGTCCCGCCCCACGGCCATCACGGCGCTGCGGCGCCGCGCGTACTGCATGGTCAGCGTGCGCGGGAGCGCGTCCAGCACGGACTCGGGCAGATGGCGAAACGGCGCTACCCCGGCCAGGAAGGCCCGGATCTCGGCCAGCTCGACGTCCTCGGGCATGCCCGTCCTTTCGTGCGGCGCGTGGCGTACTCCCGCGGCGGGAGTACGCCACGCGCCGTGCGGTCTCGGCGAGCCGCGGTCAGTGGCTGACGACCTCGATGTTGGCGCCGGCGCCCGTGAGGGAGCGGACCTCCATCTCGGCGAACTTGGCCTCGTTGCGCTCCTTGCTCGTGACGGAGCCGAGCCAGCCGAGGAAGAACGCCAGCGGGATCGAGATGATCCCCGGGTTCTCCAGCGGGAACCAGTGGAAGTCGATCGCCGGGTTGGTGATCATGGACAGCGACTTGCCGGTCGCGTCGACCTTGCCCGACATGACCGGGCTGAAGATGATCAGGCCGAGCGAGGCGATCAGGCCGCCGTAGATGCTCCACAGGGCGCCGCGGGTGGTGAAGCCCTTCCAGAACAGGGAGTACAGGATCGTCGGCAGGTTCGCGCTCGCGGCGACGGCGAAGGCCAGCGCGACGAGGAAGGCGATGTTCTGGCCGTAGGCCAGGATGCCGCCGAGGATCGCGACGACGCCGATCAGCAGCGCCGCGTAGCGGGCCACCTTGACCTCCTGCTCGGGCGTGCAGTCACCGCGCTTGATGACCTCCTTGTAGAGGTCGTGGGCGAAGGTGGCGCTGGAGGCGATCGTGAGGCCGGCCACGACCGCGAGGATCGTCGCGAACGCGATGCCGGAGACGATCGCGAGCAGCACCGACCCGCCGAGCTCGTACGCGAGCAGCGGGGCCGCGGAGTTGGCCGCGCCCGGCGCGGAGGAGATGGCCGCGGGGCCGACGAGCGCGCCGGCGCCGAAGCCGACGACCAGCGTCAGCAGGTAGAACCCGCCGATGAGCCAAATGGCCCACTCCACCGACTTGCGGGCCTGCTGCGCCGTCGGCACGGTGTAGAAGCGGATCAGCACGTGCGGCAGGCCGGCGGTGCCGAGCACCAGGGCCATCGAGAGCGAGACGAAATCGAGCTTCGTGACGTCGCTGAGGCCGTACCTCAAGCCCGGGTTGATCAGGTTCTCCCCGCCCGCGCCCTTGGCGTCGATGGCGCCCTGGAACAGGGACGACAGGTTGAAGCCGAACTTGGCGAGCACCCAGACGGTGATGAGGAAGGTCGCCGCGATGAGTAGGACGGCCTTGATGATCTGCACCCAGGTGGTGCCCTTCATGCCGCCGATCATGACGTAGCCGACCATCACGGCGCCCACGATCGCGATCACGAGGTACTGCGCGGCCTGCGAGCTGATGCCCAGCAGCAGCGACACCAGGCCGCCCGCGCCGGCCATCTGGGCGAGGAGGTAGAAGAACGACACCGCGAGGCTGGAGGTGGCGGCCGCGATGCGGACGGGTCGCTGGCGGAGGCGGAAGGACAGTACGTCGGCCATCGTGTAGCGGCCCGTGTTGCGCATCAGCTCGGCGGTCAGCAGGAGGGCGACCAGCCAGGCGACGAGGAAGCCGATCGAATAGAGGAAGCCGTCGTAGCCCTGCAGGGCGATCGCGCCGGCGATCCCGAGGAACGAGGCGGCCGACAGGTAGTCGCCGGCGATGGCCAGGCCGTTCTGCCGGCCGGAGAAGGCCGCGCCGCCGGTGTAATACTGGGCCGCCGTCTTCTTGCCGGAGGCGACCCTGATCACGACGGTGAGGGTCACCACCACGAACACGACGAAGATCGCGATGTTGAGCAGAGGGTTACCCACGTTGAGCGCGGTCGCGGCCGGCAGCATCCCGCCGCTCATCGGGCGCCCTCCATCTGCTCACGGATGGCCGTGGACCGCGGGTCGAGGACCCGCCCGGCCCACCGGACGTACGCGATGGTGATCCCGAACGTCGTGACGAACTGCAGGAACCCGAGGATGAGCCCCACGTTGATCAGCCCCACGACGCGCTGGGACATGAAGCCCGGCGCGTAAGCGGCCAAGAGCACGTAAGCGAAGTACCAGACCAGGAAGAATGCCGTCATCGGGAAGACGAAGCGCCGGAATCGCGACCGGAGGTCGGCGAACTCTGGCGTCGCCTGGACACGTTGGTAGTCGGTCAAGCCTCCTTCCGTCGAACTTTGAGGGGGCGGTGAGGAATTGGTCATGGGCACCTCTTTCGTGGGTCATTCGCGGGTCGGACAGGGGTCACCTGTTCGGCGATTCGGACAAATAGTGTGATGTGCAGCACAGTCGACGATAAATAGGAGGTAAAGCCAGACCCCTCGCCTGCCTTCTCCGGCGGACGGGCGCGGCGCGCGCCCAACGGTCGTGCCAGCGCGGGCGTCGCGGCGGTGCGCCCCGTGCCGGGACTTCGCGGCGGCCCCTCGTGAGCGGCGCTACACTCGGGCGGTACGAGCCCACACGTACGCGGTGGGCTCGAGCCATGTCCGCAGGGCTGCCGCGAGCGCGCGGCGCGCAGCGAGGAACGAGCGAGGGAAGGTGGTCGCCGATGCCGGCGATCGTGCTGGTCGGCGCCCAGTGGGGCGACGAGGGCAAGGGCAAGGCCACGGATCTGCTGGGCAGCCGGGTCGACTACGTCGTGAAGTTCAACGGCGGCAACAACGCCGGTCACACCGTCGTGGTCGGCGGCGAGACCTACGCGTTGCATCTCCTGCCGAGCGGGATACTCAGCCCCGGGGTCACCCCGATCATCGGCAACGGCGTGGTGATCGACCCGGAGGTCCTCTTCGCCGAGCTGACCGCGCTGCAGGCCCGCGGCGTGGACGTCAGCCGCCTCAAGATCAGCGCGAACGCGCACCTGATCCCCTCGTACAACATCGAGGTCGACAAAGTCCGCGAGCGCTTCCTCGGCAAGCGCAAGCTCGGGACGACGGGCCGGGGGATCGGCCCCACGTACGCGGACAAGATGAACCGCATCGGCATCCGCGTCCAGGACCTCTTCGACCCCTCGATCCTGCGCCAGAAGGTCGAGGCGGCCCTGGACGAGAAGAACCACCAGCTGGTCAAGATCTTCAACCGCCGCGCCATCGACACCGAGGCCGTCGCCGAGGAGCTCCTGAGCTACGCGGACCGGCTGCGCCCGATGGTCGTCGACACCGGGCTGGAGCTCGACCGGGCCCTCGACGCGGGCAAGACCGTGCTGTTCGAGGCGGGCCAGGCGACGATGCTGGACGTCGACCACGGCACGTACCCCTACGTCACGTCCTCCTCGTGCGTCGCCGCCGGCGCCTGCACGGGTTCCGGGATCGCGCCCACGCGGGTGGACCGGGTGGTCGCGGTGCACAAGGCGTACACGACCCGCGTCGGGTCCGGGCCGTTCCCCACCGAACTGCATGACTCGTGGGGTCAGCTGCTGCGCGACCGCGGGTTCGAGTTCGGTACGACGACCGGGCGGCCGCGTCGCTGCGGCTGGGCCGACACCGTGGTGGCCCGCTACGCGACCCGGGTCAACGGGGTCACGGACTACGTGCTGACCAAGCTGGACGTGCTGACCGGGATCGAGCGGATCCCGGTGTGCGTCGCTTACGACGTCAACGGGACCCGGCACGACGAGATGCCGGTGAACCAGTCGGACTTCCACCACGCGAGGCCCGTCTACGAGGAGCTGCCAGGCTGGAGCGAGGACATCACGGGCGCGCGCTCGTTCGCGGACCTGCCGGCGAACGCGCAGGCCTACGTCGCGCGGCTGGAGGAGCTGATGGGCGCGCGGATCTCCGTGATCGGCGTCGGTCCCGGACGCGACGAGGTGATCGTGCGCCACGACATGCTGGGCGAGGACATGCTGGGCGAGGACATGCTGGGCGAGGACTGACCGACCGGAAGGGAGCGGGCCGTGGGCGCGCAGGCGCACGACTGGGTGACGCGGATGGCCGACGAGGTGATCGCGGCGGCCGACGAGCGCGACCGGGCCGCGGGGCGGACCCCGAGCGAGCGGCCGATCGTGTGCGCGTCCGGGCTCTCGCCGTCCGGTCCGATCCACCTGGGCAACCTGCGCGAGGTCATGACCCCGCACCTCGTCGCGGACGAGATCGCCCGGCGCGGCCGGGCGGTGGACCACCTGCTGAGCTGGGACGATTACGACCGCTACCGCAAGGTCCCGCAGGGCGTGGCGGGGATCGACGAGTCCTGGGCGCAGCACATCGGCAAGCCGCTCTCGTCGGTGCCGGCCCCCCGCGGATCGTCCCACGCGAGCTGGGCCGAGCACTTCAAGGCCGCGATGGTCGCCTCGCTGGAGGAGCTCGGGGTGCGTGTCCGCGGGATCAGTCAGACGCAGATGTACGGCTCGGGCGCGTACCGTGACTCCGTCCTGCGGGCGATGTCCCAGCGGGCCACGATCGACGAGATCCTCGGCCGGTACCGGACCAAGAAG
>JBDIAS010000075.1:0-15401 GCA_039812465.1 Austwickia sp.
CCAGGTTGTACGCCTGCGTGTCCGAGGCGATGGCGCAGTTCTGCGAGGTCTTCGCCGTCGCCTGGGACTTCACCATGGGGAAGTTGACCGCCTGGGGCAGGGCGCCGGTGGGCTTGATGCCCCCGAAACGGAGCGCGGGCGAACCGTTGGGGAAGTGGTTGTAGGAGAACTGGGCGATATTGTCCTCGTCGACCGGCACGGCGTAGCCGCTCGGCTGGGTGACGAAGACCGTCATCCGGTCGAACACCGGGAGCTGGTAGGCACCGTCGGCGTCGGTCGTGACGACGTCGCGGCCGTTCGACACGGTGACTCCGGGGATGCCCTTCTCGTTCTCGTCGCGGGTGGAGTTGCGGTTGCCGTCCACGAAGACCGTGCCGGTCAGGACCTCCGGGTCGGCGGCCCGGCCTCGGACGACCTGCACGTGGCCGGTGTAGTCGTCGCGGACCGTCTCGGCGGCGCGCGTGGGGTCCACGGGCGGGGCGGAGGCGGCGTACGAGGGGGCGGCGGGGGAAAGAGCCAGGCCGACCACGGGGAGGAAGGCCGCGGCGAGGCGACGATGTGCGATGCGCATGAGCTCTCCTGTGAGGGGCGGGGCGAAAGCCATTGGGGCCGAAGGATTCTGGCCCAGCGCCTAACCTGGCGAGCCCGAGTGACGCCCACGTGGACGCCACGCCAGCAGCCGATGTCGATCGCGCGCTCGGCACGTACAGGGGGAAAACTCTTGGGCAACACAGGGATCGACGGGTTTGGGGCACCCGCGACGGTTAGCGTTCCGCGACGCTCTGGCGGTGTTCCTGGGCGACGTCGCGCACGGTCGGGGCGCGATCCTTGGTCCGCAGGCGCACGTAGAGCCAGTGCCCCAGCGCCACGGCCAGCGCCCAGGCCAGCCCGGCCGCCGCCCCGGCCAGCACGTCCGTCAGCCAGTGGTGCCCGAGATAGACGCGGGACAGCGCCATGAGCGCGCAGAAACACACGAGGGCGGCCACGGTGAGCGCGCGACCGATCCGGCTCATCACGTACATCAACACCAGGTATGCCAGCACCGTGGCCACGACGACGGCGTTGAGGGTATGTCCGCTGGGGAAGCTGGCCGAGCTCTCCAGCGGGGGCACCGCCTCCTCGTAGGGCGGGCGCGCCCGCGCCGTGAGTTCCTTGCCTTGCGTGGTCAGGATCAACGACCCGGCGGTGGCCGCGATCATCAACACGATCGGCGTCCGAGTGCGCCACCACCACGCCAGGATCACGACCACGGTGGTGGCCAGGATCGGCATCCCGATCTTGCCGCCAAGTTGCGTGTACGCCGTCGCCGCCGTGTCCAGCCAGCCCTCCCGGTGCGCGACCATCCAGGACTGCACCGGCCGGTCGACCATGTCGGCCGCGCCGCCGGACTTGACGCCCTCGTAGATCTCGTCGAGGGAGTGCGTGGCCAGGATCATGACCGCGAACGCGGCCACGACGGGGATGAGCCCGAGGACGCGCGCCTGGCGCTTCGTGGCGCGCCCCGGACTGACCCGGCCCGGGGCGAGCTCGACCGCCCGGATCCTCGGATCGCGGGGCGGTGCGGGGTCGCGTCCGGACCTGTCGGCTGTCATGGACCGACTCTCCTGGAAGTGCGGTGGGTTGTGCAGCTTGATGTACGGCATGTCTTCGCCCGCGCAGCGTCCACGGCACCCGGGCAGGTTTGAGGCCACCGGTGCGGCGGGTATCTGCCACGTGGCCGAGGGCAGCCAGAAGCCGTTCGACACGACACGACACGACACGACAAGGCGCCGGCGACGGCATCGGTGACGACGTCGGTGACGACAACGTCAGCACGCTGATGAGGAGGCGAGATGGCCAAGAAGAACGCGGCGAAGGGCAAGCGTGTCCTCGCGGTGGTCACGAGCGCGGCGGAGTACGAGGCGGTCGGTTACCGGACCGGGCTGTGGCTGGGGGAGCTCACGCACTTCTATGACGCGGTGACGAAGGCCGGTCACGAGGTGGTGATCGCCTCGGTCGCCGGGGGCCGCGTGCCGTTGGATCCCGAGAGCCTGGGAACGCTCATGCTCAAGCTCGGGGGCACCGGCAAGCGGTACGAGGAGCGGGCCTTCATGGATCTGCTCGCGCAGACGCCGAGCCTGCGCGACATCGACGACGATCCGTTCGACGCGATCTACCTCACCGGCGGCCACGGCACGATGTTCGACTTCCCGGACAACCCCGATCTGGCTCGCGTGATCCAGCGCCTCGACGCGCAAGGGCGGGTCGTCTCCGCCGTCTGCCACGGGCCCGCCGGGTTCCTCGGCGTCCGGCGCGAGGACGGCTCGGCGTTCCTCAAGGGCCGGAAGGTGACCGGCTTCAGCTGGCCCGAGGAGAAGCTCGCCGGCCGCGCGGACGCCGTCCCCTTCCGGCTGGACAAGCGCCTCGAGCAGGAAGGCGCCTCCTATTCCAAGGCGCTCCGCCCGATGGCGTCGAAGGTCGTCGTCGACGGTCGCCTTGTGACCGGCCAAAACCCCAGCAGCGCCAGAGGCGTCGCCAAGGAGGTCCTGAGGCTCCTCAGGAAGGCCTGAATTGGACCTGAGGCGAGCCATCACCCGATGCTGCGAGCACCATCGTTCGGACGCGCTCGAGGGGCGCTCGTTCCCCGAGCTCCAACCCGAGGGCGCGGGCCAGGCCCTCGTCGCGGATGGGGTCCGACAGGTCGCCCTGCCGGAAGAGGAACTCGACGCTGAGGATCACGTAGCGCGCCGAGCCGTCCGGCAGGCGTGCGCGGGAGAAGCGCGACCCCTCGCCGTCGAAGCCACAGTCCACGGCCGCGAATCGGCGCGTACCGTCCGCCTCCCGATCGAAGGTGCGCACGGCGGCGACGGCGTCGCCCACCGCCTGACCGCAGGACCGGGCGTTGGCGGCCGTGACGCCGCTGACGGATCCCGGCAGGCCCGAGAGGCGCTCGATGCCGACCCAATCCCGCTGGACGGCCATGGCCACGACGTCGTCCCACGGCCAGCCCGCTCCCACCGCGACCTGCACCGCGCCGCAGAACGCGAGGGCATCCTCGCCGCAGTCGGCGTCGTTGACGGACAGGTCGCGCGCGGTCACCCGGACTATCCGGCCCCCGGCAGCGTGCGGCTCCTCCGGGTCGCCGGGACCGATGACCCGCACGGGCACGCCCGCGGCGTCGGCCTCCCGGACGGCCTGGATGAGCTCCGTCTCGGTGCGCGCGACGACCTCCATGGGCTTGTCCTCCGTCCTTGAGTGGCTCCCGTGGCTCATCCTTCGGTCGTTCAGTCCTCGGGCAGCGCGGCGAACGCCTTCTTGGCGCCGAGGTACCAGTCCAGCGACTTCTTGGGCCGCAACCAGCGACCCTTCATCTCCTTGGCGGCCTGCTCGTGGCTCGCGTCACCGGCGGCCACCGCCTCCTTCAGGTGCTGATCCTGTGCCTTGATCACGTCGTCGGCGCTCTCGCCGCGGTGTGGGTGGTCGCAGGGTCCGCCGAGCTGACGGCAGGTCATGGTCTTCATGGTCGCTCTCCTCGAGGGTGGTGTCGACGTGGGGATGGCGTGGACGTGATGCTGGAGGCGCGGCCCGCGTGGCGGCGTTCCGCCGCCGGGCCTCATGCGCGTCGCCCAGGACACCCGATGCGATGCGCAGCAGTCGCGGCCGCTCGGCCTCGAAGGCGGTGGTCCGGTCCATGGCGCCCCCCTCCCTGTGGCTGTTCGGGTCAGTGTCCTCTTTCGGCGAGGTCGGCTTGTGCTGAGACGCCGCGGAGCATGAAGCCCGCGAAGATTGCCGGCCAAGATGGCGGCGGCGATTCCGCCGGTCATGGAGCGCGTCAAGAACGCCCGCGCATGCCGCGAGTTGTAGCGTGCCGTCATCTCAGGCAGGTCGGGAGAGCTCGTGTTCCACAGCCCTACGGATCCAAGACGAGACCGACCGATCATCAGCTTCGGCGGCACGCTTGACCTCTTCGAGCAGGTCAGCCGGGAAGCGCACCGGCACGGGCGCGCTCAGCGCACGCCGACGGCGGCGCGGCCGGCCTTGCGGGTCCTGGTTCCGAGGATCTGCGTAGAACGCATGCTCCTCATCGGGGGTCATTTGGCGAGTGGTCTGGTCAGTGCTCATTACGGTCCCTCCGGTAGGTGGCGGCGAGGCCCGAAGATGCCTCGTAGCAGCCGATCGGCCGACACCTGGTGAGGTCGCCCGAACGGGATGCGGCCAGCGGGATCACGAGAACGCGTCCGTCGACCTCGGCGAGCATCAGCCAATGGGCAGGGGGCTTGGCAGGGTAGAACAGCGGTTCGCTGTTCCACGCGTCGACCACATCGCCCATCCCCAGATGTGGATGCTTGAACAGGTGGGCAGATCGTGCAGTCTGCACAGCATCTCGACAGTGTGACCGGTCGACACACGGACGTCACCCGGGGTCACCGGCGCGGCTTGCCCCAGCCCGTCATCATTTCCGCGGTCGCCGCGTCGTAGTGCGAGAAGAACGCGCTCTCGCCCTCGTCCAGGCCGCGCAAGGCGTCCATCTCGTGCTCGCTCAACGTGAAATCGAAGACGGCGAGGTTCTCCTCCATTCGTTCGCGCCGCACGGACTTGGGGATGACGACGACGTCGCTCTGGATCAGGAACCGCAGGATGACCTGGGCGACGGACTTGCCGTGGCCCGCGCCGATCTCGGCGATGACGGGGTTGGTGAAGATGTCCTTGCGGCCCTCCGCGAACGGGCCCCAGGACTCATGGGTTACGCCGTATTTGGCCATGACGTCGTGTGCGGCGCGCTGCTGGAAGAACGGGTGGGTCTCGACCTGGTTCACGGCGGGGACGACCTCGGCGAACCGCGCGATGTCGATCAGCCGGTCCGGGTAGAAGTTGCTGACGCCGATCGCTCGCACCTTGCCGTCGCGCAGCGCCGCCTCCATCGCCCGATAGGCGCCGTAATAGTCGCCGAACGGCTGGTGGATCAGGAGCAGGTCGATGTAGTCGGTCTGCAGCCTGGCCAGGGAGTCCTCGATCGAGGCAGCCGCGCGCTGCTCGTCTGCGTTGGAGATCCACACCTTCGTGGTGAGGAAGAGCTCCTCGCGCGGGACACCACACTTCGCCACGGCGGCGCCCACGCCGTCCTCGTTGCGATAGGCCTGCGCGGTGTCGATCGACCGATAGCCGACGGCGATCGCGTCCGCGACGCAGCGCTCGCACTCGGCCGGATCGACCTGGTAGACGCCATAACCCAGCATTGGCATGACGACCCCGTTGTTCAGCGTGACGTGCTCCATCGACTCGACCCCTTCGCCCGCGGACGGTTCGCTCTCACCTCGAGACGCTAGCGGGTGGGCCGTCTTTCCGACGTCTGGGGCGCCGTCGACCGGTCGCCCAGTCCGACAGCCCTACGCGTCCGCCTCGTCGATCGAGATCGCCCCGGTCAGGCCGAGCGCCGCGGCCGCCCGGATCGCGCCCCGCCTGTCCTGCGGCGGGTCCGCCGCGATGACGTACGACACCGCGTCCTCCTCGCGCTGGTCGAAGACGTCCGGCGCACTCAGGACGCACTGCCCCGCGCCGATGCACTTCGTCTCGTCGATGCGGATGCGCATACCGTCTCCTCCTCGGTTCGCTCCCCGTCCGTGCCGGGGACGACTCACAGGTGGGTCGCAACGTCAGCGGGCCGACCTCTCGTTAGCGTAATGAGCACCGACGACGCGCAGGAGGGGACCGCGATGCCGACCACCGACCCGACCTCGACCAGCCTGACCTCCACCCCCAGCCCGGCAGGGGCCATTGGCGCCGCCGACTGTCCGGCCCACGGCGACGTTCCGCTGGACTACCCCTTCGAACCGCCGAGCGCCCTCGACGCGCCGGCCGAGTGGGCGCAACTGCAGCGCGAGTGCCCGGTCGCGCGCGTCCGGGCCGCCAACGGCGTCGAGGGGATGCTGCTCACGCGGTACGAGGACGTCAAGACGATGCTCGCCGATCCCCGGTTCCAGCGGGGCCCGCTCGCCGGTGAGGCCGGGGGATTCGGCGACACCAGCGGTGGAGACCCGATGTTTGCCGCGCTCGGCTCGATCATGGAGGGCGAGGGCCACATGCGGTGGCGGCGCCTCCTGGGCCGGACGTTCACAGTCAAGCGGGTGGCCGCGATGAAGCCCGGGATCGAGCGCCTGGCCCACCAGTTGGTCGACGACATGACCGCCGACGGCGCCTCGGCGGACCTGCGCAGCGCGTACGCCTTCCCGCTGCCGGTCTTCGTCATCTGCGACCTGCTGGGCGTGCCCGCGGACGACCGGGACCGCTTCTCGGAGTGGTCGGATCGCCTCCTCAACCTGACGCGCTTCAGTCAGGAGGAGTCCTTGCAGGCGGGGATGGAGCTGTACATGTACATCCACGGTCTCGTCCAGGCCAAACGCCAGGAGCCGGGCGCGGACCTTCTGTCGGAGCTGACGACCATCAGCGACGAGGATCCCGACCGCCTGTCGGAGGCGGAGCTGGTCCTCACCGGGATCGGGCTGCTCGTCGCCGGGCACGAGACCACCGCGAACATGATCGGGAAGATGGTGGCGATGCTGCTCGCCGATCGCAGCCGCTGGGAGGCCCTGCTCGCCGACCGCTCGCTGGTCGGCTCCGCCGTCGAGGAGTGCCTGCGGTATGACGCGAACCTCGGTTTCGCGATGGCGCGCCACGTCGACGAGGAGATCGGGATTGCCGACGTGACCATCCCTGCCGGGACGACCGTGTGGTCGGTCATTTCGGCGGCCAACCGGGACGAGACCGTGTTCCCCGACGCCGCACGGTTCGACCCGAGGCGCTCGCCGAACCCGCACATCACCTTCGGGTCCGGCGCGCACTCCTGCCTCGGCCAGTCGCTGGCGCGCGCGGAGCTGCAGATCGCCCTGGAGGTGCTGCTGGACCGCCTGCCGACGCTGCGACTGGCGGTCGAAGCGGACGACCTGCAGCGCCGGGACGGCCTGATCGTCGGCGGGCTGGAGGAGGTCCCGGTCGCCTGGTAGGCCGCGGGGGTTCCCGTGGTCGACCTCGGTCAGAGGACCATCGCCGCGACCCAGCCGGCCGCCAGCAGGGGCAGGTTGAAGTGCAGGAACGTGGGGATCACCGTGTCCCGGATGTGGTCGTGCTGCCCGTCGGCGTTCAAACCGGAGGTCGGGCCGAGCGTGGAGTCGGAGGCGGGTGATCCCGCGTCGCCGAGTGCCCCCGCTGTGCCGATGATCGAGACGGTGGCCAGGGGGGAGAACCCGAGCGACAGGCACAGCGGGACGTAGATCGTCGTGATGATCGGCAGCGTGGAGAACGAGCTGCCGATGCCCATGGTGACCAGCAGGCCCACGAGCAGCATCACCATCGCCCCGATCGCCTTGTTGCCCGCGAACATCTCGGCGCTGCTGGTGACCAGCGAGTCCACCTGGCCGGTGTCCTTCATGACCTGCGCGAATCCCTGCGCGGCGATCATGATGAAGCCGATCATCGCCATCATCTTCATGCCGCGGTCGAACACGCCGTCGGCCTCGCCCCAGCGCACGACCCGGGCTGCCACGAACACGGCGAACCCGACGAGCGCGCCGAGCAGCAGCGAGTCGGCCCAGATCTGGATGGCCAGCGAGATCGCGATGGCCGCGAGGGCGACGACGATGCGGAACCGCGACACCGGCTCACCGGCCGCGTCGTCCGTTCCGACCTGTCCGGGCCCGACGTCCGCCCATGCCGCGGCGGTCGAGGACGCTCCGGCCGAGGACGCTCCGGCCGAGGACGCTCGGGTCGAGGACGCTCGGGCCGGCGCCGGGCCCGTGGCGGCCCCGGCGTGGGCGGGCTCTTCGCCGGCGATGGCGAGGTTCTCGTACGCCCGCGGCCTGCGGTAGGAGAAGAAGGCGATGATGAGCCCCGCCACCATGCCGAGCGCGGGGATGCCCATCGCGGACATGACGTTGATCCCCGACGTGTCCAGGCCGGCCTTGTCGATGTTGGCCAGCAGGATCTGGTTGAGGAAGACGTTGCCGAACCCGTAGGGCAGGTACATGTATGTCGTGACCAGCCCGAACGTCATGATGCAGGCCAGCAACCGGCGGTCCACCCCGAAGCGGTTGAAGGCGATCAGCAGCGGCGGGATCAGGATCGGGATGAAGGCGATGTGGATCGGGACCACGTTCTGACTCATGATGCTCACCGCGAGGAGGACCCCCAGCAGCACCCACTTGATCGGGCTGCGCGTAAGTGCCGAGGCGGGCTGCTCCGGCGAAACCTGTTGCGAACCGACGTGCGAGCGGGCGACGATCCAATTCGCGAAGGCCTGCGGCAGACCCGAGTGCGAGATGGCCACGGCGAAGGCGCCGAGCATCGCGTACGACAGCGCGATGCTGGCCCCGCCCGCGATCCCCGTCGTGAACGACTCCATGGTCTGGGTGAGTCCCATCCCTGCGGCGAGGCCTCCCACGAGCGCTCCGAGGATGAGGGCGATGACGACGTGCACACGGGCGAGAGCCAACCCGAGCATCACGACGACGGCGAGCACGACGGCGTTCATGGCGGTTCCTTCGGCAGGGGGCGACACACAACCTAACGGGCACGTGCCGTGACGGGCACGCGACGTCTGGGAGACCCACGTCTCCACGCGGGGGCCCTCGATGCGCTCGGCCAGGCGTGGGAGAATGGGCCCGCCGAGCCCCGGCGCGCAGTTCGTACGACGCCTGCGCGCGGCCCGTCCGAGAGGAGCCACCCCGTGTCGGAGAAGCCAGCTTCACCTCACGTGCCGGACGCGAGTGCACACGCCGTCGGCGACCAGGCAGTTGACGGCCACGCTGTCGGCGACCAGGCCGGGGGGCCGCGTCCGGACGACACGCGCATGACGCTGTCGGGGATCATGCGGGCGGGCGACACGAACCTGCTGGGCACCGTTCACGGCGGCCTGGTGATGAAGGCCGTGGACGAGACCGCGGGAGCCGTGGCCGCGCGGTTCTCCAAGGGTGGGGCGGTGACCGCCTCGATGGACGAGATGATCTTCCTCTCGCCGGTGCGAGTGGGGGACGTCCTCACCGTGCACGCGATGGTCAACTGGGCGGGACGCAGCTCGATGGAGGTCGGCGTCCGCGTCGAGACCACCCGCTGGGACGTGCTGGCCGAGCCGGTGCACGTGGCGACGGCCTACCTGGTCATGGTCGCCGTCGACCCCGACGGTCGCCCTCGCCCCGTACCGCAGTTGCGCCTCGAGACCGACCTGCACCGACGCCGGTTCGCCGCGGCTCAGATCCGGCGGGAGCACCGCCTGCGGATGCGCGAGGCGCTCAGGCAACTGCGGGCGCAGAGCGAGGCCTGAGGAGCCATAGCTGAGGCGCCAGGGCGGAGGGGCCGCGAGCGCCGTGGGCAGGAGCGTGGGGTCAGCGACGCGGCGGATGAGCGAGCAGATCGCCCAGGACGGTTGCCGCGTGATCGGTCATCTCGTCGTCGATGTCCAGGTGCCACACGTACCGGGCGTGGCGCGCGTCCGTCGGATAGCCGAGGACACCCGCCTGCGCGGCGGCGGCCACGAAGTCGGGTGCCGCCCATCCCTGCCGGGACACGTCGAGCACGAGGATGTTCGTATGGACGTGGGCCGGGTCGACCACCTCCGGGTATGACTCGCCCAGCGCCCGGGCGCTCCGGTGGGTGCGCTCGTGGTCGTCAGCGAGCCGCGCCACGTGGTGCTCGATGGCGTGCAGGCCCGCTGCGGCGAGAATCCCGGTCTGGCGCATCCCGCCGCCGAGCCGCTTGCGGAGAATGCGCGCCCGCGCGATCTGCTCGGCCGACCCGGCCAGCACCGACCCGATGGGCGCGCCCAGCCCCTTGCTCAGGCAGACCGAGACCGTGTCGGCGCACGCGCCATACTCCGCGAGAGGGACTCCGGCGGCGACGTGCGCGTTCCAGAGCCGCGCGCCGTCGAGGTGCACGGCCACCCCCACCGCGGCGGTCGCCTCGCGGAGGCGTCGCATCGACTCGATCGGCTGCACGGTGCCGCCGCCGAAGTTGTGGGTGTTCTCGACGACGACGCAGGCGGTGCTGACCTGGTATGGGCCCCCGTCGGGGACCATCACCTCCAGCGCCTGGTCGACGTCCAGCAGCCCGCGCTGCGCCACCCAGCTACGGGTTGTGACGCCGGAATAGGCGGCGGCCGCGCCGAGTTCGGCGCGCAGGACGTGCGCCAGGTGGTCCGCGATGACCTCCTGACCGGGCCCGGCGTGCAGGCGCATCCCGACCTGGTTGGCCATGGACCCGGTCGGCGTGAACAGCGCGGCCTCGTGCCCGAGCAGCGCCGCCACCCGGGCCTCCAGCGCGGCCGCGCTCGGGTCCTCCCCGTAGACGTCGTCCCCGACCCGCGCGTCCAACATCGCCGCACGCATCGCGGCGGTCGGGCGGGTCAGGGTGTCCGAGCGAAGGTCGGCGATCACGGCGTCTCCTGCGGAATGTCGGGCCTGCCCATGATGCCTCCCGTCAGGAGGGCGCGGGGTGTTCCCTGCCGCGCCGCGCCGAAGGCGCTAGCCTGTGCGCGATGTCTGCGCTGGCGAATCGTTCCGTGGAGTTCGCCGACGGGACGCTCGCTGTCCGCGACCACGGCGGTGACGGACCGACGGTGGTCCTGGTGCATGCCCTCGGCATGAGCGCCATGAACTGGCAGCGTGTCGCCGTGCGGCTGCGCGAGTCGTGCCGGGTACTCGCGATCGACTACCCAGGGCACGGCCAGTCGACCGCGAGCATGCGGAACCCGTACTCGGTGTTCGAGTGCGTCCTGGCGGTCGCTCGCGGCCTGGATCTGCCGCCGGCCCTCCTCGTCGGTCATGACCACGGCTCGCTTGTGGTGGCCGAGGCGGTCACGGCCGCGCCGGAACTCTTCACGGGGGGCGTGGCGGTCGGCGGGAGCATCGCGCGCACGCGCGAAGAGATGCAGTTGATGTGCGACGTGGCCTCGTCAGAGTTCTTCATCGAGTCGATGCGCACGCGGTTCCGGTTCGGGGCCCGCGGAGATGGCCCGCTGGAGGCGGAGGCATTGATCGACGACGTCATGGAGCGCGCCGCGGAGGACTGGATCATGCGCGGCCTGACCGGCCTGCGGGAGGAACGCGCCTACTGCATCCGCTACCTGGACGAGACGCGCTGGATCCATCAGCCGGACCCCGAGGACGTGGCGATGGTGGGCCGCTTCCCGAGCAGCAGCCCTTACTTCCCGACCATGGACCTCGCCGCCGGCTACCAGGTCCCGATGTGGATGGTCCAGCTCAGCCACGGCCAGGACGTCCAGCTCGCCGACCGCGAGCAGGAGTTGGCGGCGCAGCACGAGGCGCTGCGGGTCGTCCCCTTCCGGTCGGGCCAGTGGCCGCAATTCACCAGGCCCGGCGCCCTGGCCAGGCTGATCGACCTCATCGCCCAGGATCCGACGGGTGATCCCGCGCAGTGGGAGCAGTCGTCGCGCTCGCTGCTGGCGTAGCCGCAGCCACCTCCTGGACCGCGCTCACCAGCACCGGCAGGATCGCCGCGGCCGCCCGCCGGTAGCCGGCCGAACTGGGATGGAATCTGTCGGCGCTGAACATCACGTCCGGCTCGGCGGCGAAGGCCGGTCGCAGGGCGGAACCGAGGGGGACGACGTACGCGCCGTGGCGACGGGCCGTACGCGCCTGCGCGGCGGCGAGCCGCCTCGACGCCTGCGAGGCGATCGTCCGCAGGGGCTGGGGCACGGCGAGCAGAGCGCCCAGGTCCGGGCACGTGCCCACGACGACGATCGTGCCCTGCGCGCGCAGCGTGTCGATGCAGTGGGCGAGGTGCCGCACGGAGTCGGCGAGGGCGACCTGATGCGTGACGTCGTTGCCGCCGATCACCACGACCGCGACGTCGGCCCGGTATCCGCGGGGAAGGGCCGCGAGCTGGGCGTCCAGCCACGGTGATTCGGCGCCCACCTGGGCGCGCGTCGTCAGCCGGACGGAACGTTCGGTGCGCTTGCCGAGGCCCTTGGCCAGACGTGCGCCGAGGGTGCGACCCGGCCGGTCGGCGCCCAAGCCGGCCGCGACCGAGTCGCCCAGCAGCAGGAGGTCGATGCGCCCGGGATGGCGCTTGCGATAGGTGCGGTCGGCCGCGAGTGCGATCTCGCCGAACGGCTTGCCGATGATCCCGCGGGCGACCTCCGACTGGTGGCGCACCAGGGCCTGCGCGGCCACGAGCACGCCGCTCCCGGCGAGCGCCGCCGCGACGCCCGTCCCCACCGCGATGCCGAGGCGTCGCCTCGTCGACCGTGCCACGCTCCCGTTCAACCAGGTCCGGATGAACGGCCCGGTGAACGCGCGGGATGAAGTGGGCGCAGGGCAGGTGAGGTCCTGGTGACATCTGCGGCCCCGGACAGCAAGAAGGGCACCCACCGTCGTTGGTGGGCGCCCCGTTACATTCGGGCCTTCGCGGCCGCTCAGCGCTTCTGCTTCTCGTCGACGGTCTCGACCACCGGGTGGTGGACCTCCGCCATGACGTCGCAGTAGGCCTTGTAGAGCTTCTTCCACATGATGTAGTTGTTGTCCTTCCCATTGTTCGGATTCGCTACCGCTCGGCGTAATCACGAACCCCCGGATCTCCCGGGCGGTGAGTACGACGCTGGACCGGTTTCGTCCGCCGAACACTTCCATTGTACGCCTCCCCCGAACTGACATATCCGGGGAGGTCGGGCGCTTGCCGCCGCGGGGGGCCGAACGGATCTCTCCGGCCGATCTCGGGCGCGACGGCGCCCTCGTGGCTGGGTAGGGTCGAGCCGTGCGAACCCGGGACCTGCTTCGCCTCGCCGGGCGGCTGGCCGCCCCGGCCCGCATGACCGGTCGCGTCCGAGGCGCGCTCGCCGCGCCCTCCGCCGCCACGCTGCGGGCTCGCGCCCGGTGGTCGCGAACGCCCCTGGTCGGCGAGGCGCCCGTCGTCGTGTCGATGACCTCCTACGGGCGGCGCCTCCGGACCGTCCATCTCGCCCTGGAATCCATCGGCGGTGGTCGCGTGCGCCCGCGGCGGCTCATCTTGTGGCTCGAGGACCACGACGTGGTGACCGACCCGCCTCCGTCGCTGGCCCGCCTGGTCGCGCGCGGGCTGGAGATCCTGCCCACGACCGACTGGGGACCGCACAAGAAGTACTACCCCTACGTCGCCTCGACGAGTTCCCACCGCATACCGCTGGTGACGGCCGACGACGACGTGCTCTACGGCTGGCGCTGGCTGGCGTTCCTGCTGGAGCGGCACCGGCAGCACCCGCAGGACGTCATCGCCCACCGCGCGCACCGGGTCGTGCTCGAGGAGGCGCGGATCGCCCCGTACGCCGCCTGGGAGGATCTCGATCCCGGCGAGGCCGGACCGCGCACCTTCGCCACCGGAAACGCGGGCGTGCTCTACCCCCCGGCGATGCTGAACGCGCTGCGCGAGGCCGGGACCGCTTTCACGACATGCGCGCCGCGCGCCGACGACGTGTGGCTCCACGCCACCGCGCTGCGGGCCGATGTGACCGTGCGGCCCGTCAGCGACGGGCTGACGAGCTACCGGGCCGTGCCGGGCGCCGGGCTGGGGGGCCTGCGAGCGGCCAACGTCCTCGGCGGCGGGAACGACGAGCAGATCGCGGCGACCTACGGTCCGGAGGAGGTCGCGTTGCTCTGGGAGGACCAGCTTGCCGCCCGCGCGACCGCGGGCCGCGTGGTGTGAGCCGGTGCGGTCCCTGTCGACGTGGATGCGCGTATGAGAACGGCGTCGGCGCCCGGCGTGGCGGCGCGTCCCCGGCAGGATCCGGTCCTGCTGGCGCTGGTCGTCCTGGGGGGCAGCGCTGGCACAGCCGCGCGGGCTCTGGCGGAGGGCGCCTTCCCCGCGATGCCGGCGGGCTGGCCCTGGGCGACCTTCGTCATCAACGTGACCGGCGCATTCCTGCTGGGGTTTCTGCTGGAGGCGCTCTGCCGCGGCGGACGGGACGAAGGGTGGCGTCGTCGGGTCCGGCTGGGCGCGGGGACGGGATTCCTCGGGGGTTACACGACCTACAGCACCTTCGCGTTGGAGGTGGCCCAGCGTGCGCCGGCCCTCGCCGCTGCGTATGCGGCCGCCACGGCTCTCCTCGGCGTGGCGGCGGCGATCGCCGGCTACCGTCTGGCCGGTCGGCTCGCCCCCGGATCCCACGGTGGGGCGTCCCGCGGCGACGCATCCCACCGTTCGGTGCGTCCCGCTGAGGAGGGTGGGACGACATGACGCTCCTGCTGGTTTCGCTGTGCGGCGGCCTCGGCGCCCTTGCCCGGTTCCTTCTCGACGCGGCGATCAACGCCCGGGTGCGCACCGACTTCCCCGCGGGCACGCTGACCATCAACGTCACGGGTTCCCTGTTGCTGGGGTTCCTCGCGGGGTGGGCGGGCGGTCACGCCGGCTTTCCCCCGGCGTTGCAGGCCGCCCTCGGCGTCGGCTTCTGCGGGGGTTTCACGACGTTCAGCACCGCCTCGGTGGAGGCGATGCGGCTGTGGTCGGCGGATGGCGTCGGGGCGGCTGCCCGGTACGTCGTGGCCAGCGTGGCCGGGGCGACGATCGCGGTGGTGTTCGGCCTGTGGGCCGGCTCCGCGATCCGGTGAGGCGCCTGCGGACTGCGGCGCACGCCCACGCGGCATCATGGAAAGCGACGTGCGCGGTGCTGCCCGCTCCGGCGACAGTCCCCGCGGATCCTCGCCGTGGAGGTGCCATGGAAATCACAGTCCCGACCGCCACGCTCGCCGGTGGTGCGCAGATGCCGCTCCTCGGACTCGGCACGTGGCCCATGGACGACGCGCAGGCGGCGGAGGCCGTCGCCTCCGCCATCGCCGGGGGCTACCGCCTGATCGACACGGCCGAGAACTACGCCAACGAGGTGGGCGTCGGGGAGGGAATCCGGCGCAGCGGCCTGGCGCGCGAGCGCGTCTTCGTGACCACGAAGTTCAACCGGAAATGGCACAGCGTCCAGGGGGTGGCGCAGGCGTGTCACCACGCCCTCGATCGGCTCGGTCTGGACTACCTGGACCTGTTCCTGATCCACTGGCCGAACCCTGACCAGGGCCGGTTCATCGAGGCGTACGAGGGGCTCGTCGCACTGCGCGAGCAGGGTAAGGTGCGCGCGATCGGCACGTCGAACTTCAAGGCGCACCACCTCCAGGAGCTCTTGGATCGCGGCTTCGTCCCGGAGGTGAACCAGATCCAGCTCGATCCCTACACGCCGCGGGCCGCCGAGTTGGCGCTGCACCGGCAGTACGGGATCCATACCGAGAGCTGGCGGCCCTTCGGCGAGGGCGGGGTGATCGTGTCCGACCCCCTCGTCCTGGAACTCGCCGAGCAACTGGGGCGGACGCCGCAGCAGATCGCGCTGCGCTGGCAGGTCCAGCAGGGATTTTCGACCTGCCCGAAGTCCGCCGACCCGGCCCGCCAGCGCAGCAACCTCG
>JBDIAS010000076.1:0-15283 GCA_039812465.1 Austwickia sp.
ACTCGGTCGATGATGTCGCTGAAGTGATCGCGAACCTCGCGCAGGGACTCGATACGCATGGCCACAATTGTGGCCCGCCCACGTGGTCGGCGCAACATCGAGAGGCCCGGTGGCGCGAACGGTGAGGCACGTCGTTGACGCACGATCGTGAGGCAGGTGGTGGAGCCGTCGAGGCACGGTGGCGTGAACGGTGGCCGCAACACTCAGGTCAGGTCAGGTCCAGCCCTTCCACGGCGGCCGTCACCCACGGCCAGGCCAGGCGCTCCTGCTCGAGTCGCAGCGACGGGGCGTACACGTCCTCCACGAGATCCCGATAGAGCGAGGACTCCGGCGCCGTCAGGTATTCGAGCCGGCCACGGGTCGGGGCGCTCTCCTGCCCCCAGCGATCCTCGTGCGCCAGCAGCGTCTGCCGGTCCATCAGGACGGATTCGACCTGAGGTATGCCCCCGCGCAGCAGGCTCAGGATCGCGAACCCGTGCGTGTCCAAGTCCCCCGAATAGACGACCTGCGGGGCGTCGCGCACGAACGGGACCCGCAGCAGGGCGCCGGCCGCGTACCCCGATCCCCACACCACCACGCCCTCGCTCGGGACGGGCCAGGACAGGTAGGTGACCAAGTTTTCGACGATCACCACAGCCTGTACGCCGACCCGGAGTCGGGCCAGCTCCTCAACGCGCCAGCCCAGCTCGCTCACACCGGGCGGCACTCCGGCGAAACCCTCGTCGCAGCGGATCCGTACAAGCCTCGGCGTCTCCTCGAAGCGATACCGACGCGCGAACTCGACGCCCCGCGACGCCCCCTCCCGGATTGCCTCGGGCGGCAGGGTCTCGTCCAGCAACGCCGCCAGGATCGGCTGGTGGGCCGCGATGAACTTCGTGTCCACCCCCGGGGCGTCGATCTGCCGCAGGTAGAACCCCAGGCCGCCACCCCGCCGCAGCCAGTCGACCGCCGCGAGAAGCCGCGGCCACGCCGGGGCGGCGTCGATCGCCTGCAGCGGGTGGCCAGCCACCCACGGGACCAGCTCGGGCGCCTCGGCGCCGGTGAGCGCCAGTACGGCATCGAGCGCCGCCACCTCCCCCTCGGGTCCGTCGACCCCCAGCAGCCGCCACGCCTGCTCGTAGGAATGCAGCTCGGCCCGGTCGGGCAGCGTGTTGCGGCCGAACGCGCGGCCACCGACCTCCTTGGTCACCACCGTGTACGCGGCGCCGCCGCGGCTGCCCGCCTCCAGCCGGCGCACCCAGGCCTGCACCTCGGGCAACCGTGACCCGATGTCGCGCACGACCGGGCCGCGGATCCGCAGCGACAGCGCGGGAAACGGCTCCCCAGCGGCGTAGGCCCGCAGCAAGCTCCCGTCCCGCCAGCGACGACGCACCGCGGTCGCCAGGTCGCTCGGGGAGGTCCAGCCCTCAGCCACCGGCGGCCCCCGCCGAAGCGCTCGCCACGAGCGAGGCCAGGTGCGCCTCGCGGCCGCGTCGGTACTCCTCGATCGTCAGCGTCTGCAGCCGGGATCGCTCGCCCTGTCGGTTCTCGACGAACCCGACAGCCCGTACGTATGGCTCGATGATGTGGACCTTCTGCAGCGGGGTCACGACGAGCAACTGCAGACCCAGCTTGCGGAACAGGTCCAGCGCGTACCGGGTCGACGCGTCCGATCCCCGCCCGAACGCCTCGTCGATCACCACGAACCGGAAGTCGCGCGACGTCCGTACGCCCCACTCCAGGCGGAACTGGTACGCGAGCGAGGCCGCGAGGATGGTGTAGGCGAGCTTCTCCTTCTGACCTCCGGACTTGCCGTCGGAGTCGGTGTAGTGCTCCCACTCCTCCCCGCCGTCGCGCCAGCGTTCGGAGGCGGCGAAGGCGAACCAGTTCCGTACGTCGGTGACTAGCGCGGTCCACCGGCGATCCGCCTCGGTGTGCCCGGTGCGACCCCGGAACCGCTGCAGGATGCGCTCCACCTGGAGGAACCGTTCCTCGGAGTACTGGTCATCCCCCGTGAGCGCGTCGTCGGTGCACGCCCTCAGGTCGTCGCGGAACTGGCGGATCTCCTGGTTCGTCGTCGGCTCCGCGAGGAGCGTGATGGCGCGCCCGCGGTTGTATTCGATCGCCTGCAGCGATTCGTTGATCGTGTCGATGCGGTCGCGGATCAACGCCGCCGACTGGCCGAGCCACGATTGGAACTGCGCGATGTCGTGGATCACGTTCTTGTTGAGCTGGTGCTTGAACTCCGCCTCGAAGCGGGGCAGGTCGTCCTGGCGGAGCCGGTCGCTCAGCTCCCGGAACTCGCCCGCGGCCGCCATGTCCGCGTCCATGTCTGTCGTCTCGGCGGGCCAGTCGGTGCGGAACCGCTGCATGAGCCCGACCGCCTTGGACGCCGCCTGCTCCTGGCCCTGACGCGCGGCCTCGATCGCGGCGGTCAGCCGGGCTGTTTCCGCCCGCTCGACCTCGTCGCATGCGTGCTCGCTCGCGGGCATGCCCAGCCGCGCGGTCAGGTCCTCGCAGGAGGCCTCGAGTCGCTCGCGCCCGAGCGCGTCCAAGGAGCCGGTGAGGTCGGCGAGCAGCTTCTCCGCGCGGTCCCGCCGCTCCTCCAGGTCCCGCACCCGCTGCTCCACGCCGCCGAGCCGGAGCTGGAGCTCCTCGAGCCGAGCGCTCACCTCGCCCTGCAACGCTCGGGTCGCGGTGAGCTCAGCCGTGATCCGCGCCAGCTGCTCGTTGCCTCGCTCCAGCGCGTCCTTCTCGCGGTCCAGCCGGGTGATGGTGGCGACCACGGCGCGCCAATCCAGCTCGGCCCACGTCTCGTAGGCCTCCAGGGTGTGCAGCGTGGCGAGCTGCGCTCGGACCTCCTGGCACTGCCCGGCCACCTCCCGCAGCTGCGTGTCGAGCGTCGTCAGCTCCGCCTGGATCTCACTGGCGCGCTTGAGCAGGGCGTCGATCTTGTCGCGGTTCGACCACCCGAGGACCCACCGGGTCCGGTCCTCCAGGCGGAATCGGTCGTCCTTCTCGTGCCGGCCCCGGCCCGACTTGATCTGACCGCGCCGCGTGACGGCACGCTCGTGGTCGCGGAGCGCCGCGGCGTCCTCGACGCACACGTAGTCGGCGCGTCGCTGGAGCTCGTGCAGGACCCACGGCTGGAAGGGCCCGTCCTTGACCTCGAGGAGGTCTGCGAGGAGGGTCCCCTCGGCCCGCCGTGGGGTATCACGGGTGAAACGGGGTGACACCCGGTAGTACACGAGCCGTCCCCCGAGGTGGTGGCCGTCGATCCAGGCGCTCGCCGCCTCGTAGTGCGAGGCCGGGACGATCACCGACAGCGCAAAGCCGCGGAGCACCCGCTCGGCGGCCCCGCGCCACTCATCGAACTCGGGCCGCACCTGGATCAGCTCACCGACGAAGGGGATGTCGTCCTCGGGGACGCCCAGTGCCTCGGCGAGGGCCGAGCGGATCGCGAGGCTGCGGGTGTCGATGTTGGAGTCGCGGCCGCTCAGGCTCCTCAGCTCGGCGTTGATAACCTCGCCGTCATCGTGGGCGCGGCGGCGGTCGACGGATAGTTCGGTACGAGCGTTGTCGAGGTCCGCCTCCTGCGCCGCGCACCGCTCCCGGCGGGCCGACGCCTCCGCGCGGACGCGCGCGAACGAGTCAGCGTCCTCGACGGCGCCGAGCCCGGCGTTCGCGAGGTGTTCCGCGTACCGGGCGTGCCTGTCCCGCCGATCGGCCAGGTGGCGGCGCTCGCCGTCGAGCTGCGCGTCGATCTCGGCGATCCGGCTTCCGCCAGCGCCCTCCCGCTCCAGCTCCAGCCGACGCGCCGCGGCGCGCAGGCTCTCCTGCTCCTCCGCCACCAGCGTCTTCTCCGCGTCCACCTGGGAACGCTCGGCCTCCCGCCGCGCCAGCGCGTCGGCGATGAGCTCGAGGCGGCGGCGGGTCGCCCACGGGCGGACAGCCATGCGCACCCGGTCGTCCCGCGCGATCTCCTGCCCGAGTTGGTCGTGCGCGGCGCAGTGGCCGAGGAGCGGCTCCAGTTGAGCGAGTTGGTCACGCGCCCGGCGCACCGCCTCGTGGGCCCGCGTGAGGTTCTCGAAGTGGCTGACGAGGGTGCTGATCCGGGTCGTGGCGTCGGCTCCCTCGAGCATGTGACGGCGCACGAACTCCGTCAGGTTGCCGACGGACTTCATCGAGATCGTCTGGTGCAGCAGCTCCAGGGCCTGCTCGGACTGGATGCCCAGGAGGCGGCGCAGCCTCGTCCCGTATTCGGGGAAGTGATCGCCCACGCTCGCTCCGCCGGCCCGGAGCCGACGGCGCAGGTCGGTCATGTCGGTCCCGAAGCCCGTGAAGTCCTCCTCGATGGTCAACGCGCGGTCTGCCGTGACGTAGAACCGCTGAGGTTGGCCTTGGCTACTGTCACGTAGCCAGAACACCTGCGCGAGCGTGACCACGGCGTCGTGCCCCTCGTTGCGGAAGACAGCGAGCAGGACGGAGTAGTGGCGGTGGTCGCGCAGCCCCACCGGCCGGGAGGCGCCGGTCGACTCGACGCGTTCGGACTTGTAGTGGCCCAGCACGTACGACCGCAGCGACCGCTCCCGCGTCTCGGCGCCCGCGGCCTTGTTGTAGTTGATCTTGTTCGCCGGCAGCAACAGGGTCGTCACGGCATCGACCAGCGTGGACTTGCCGGACCCGATGTCGCCGGTGAGCAGCGTGGTCTCGCCCGCGCAGTCGACCCCCCAGACCCGTCCGTCGAACGTCCCCCAGTTGTAGACCTCGAGCCGATCCAGCCGGTAGCCGGGCCGAGCGTCGTCCGGGGTCTGGAGGTCGATGGCGGAGAAGAGTCCGGTCATGGATGCGCCTCCAGCGTGGTTGCGTCAGGCGCCCCGGACTGCGCGTCCTCACCGGTGGCGGGCCCCACCCCGAGCGATGTCGCGTATTCGCTCAGCCTCCGGTCGAACTCGGCGAGCCACTGAGCGTCGACGAACGCCTTGAGGATGCGCCTCACCTCCCACTCCTGGCGGGATCCGGGGATCTGACGCAGGTAGCCGAGGTCGACCACCTTGCGGATCGTGGTGTCGATCTGGTCGACGATACGGGCCTCGTTCGTCGAGTCGGCGAGGAAGGTGCGGAGGTCCGCGACGATCCGGTCGCGCGTGAGGACGAGCTTGCCGACCCCGTCGGTGGCGTCGAACTCCGCGAGCGCCTTGCGGAGCAGCGCGATCAGCAGGCTCGTCGGCATCGCCAGGCGGTGTCTCGGGATCAGCCGCGGCAGCGGAGCGTCCGGGTCCTCGGGCTTGGACCTCAGGAACGCGTACCCCTCCGCCTCGTCCACCACCACCTCGAGCCCGAGGACGGCCATGTGGTCCCGGAGCTGCGGCAGCAGGGCGATCACCGCGTTCCAGACCGCCTCGTGCGTGTCGCGGTGCACGCTGCCCTTCATGAGGGCGACCGCCGCCACCGACAGCTGCGGGGCGGCTCGGTCCTGCGGGGTCATGGCGGGCCCTCCGTCGTCAGGGTCTGACCTCCGGCGCTCCCGGTTCGGCGTTCGGCTCCCCCGGCCCGGCGTGCAGTGGTCACGGTCCGGCGTTCGGCGCCCCCGGTCCGGCGTCCGGTAGCCCCGGCCACGGCGATCGTCGTCGTCGGTCGGCAGTACGTGACCTGGGCGAGGCGTACGCTGCGCGGCATCCCCTCCACGTCCTCGTACGGGATGTCCACGTGCACCGACTCGTCCGTCACGATCTCGATGTCCTCCTCCGTCACGGCGAGGTGGGCGATGATTTCGGCCAGGCCGAGCGTGGGCGGGTGCTCCGACAGGTGAGTCGCCAGATCCACCTGACTCCGCCGCCGGAGCGAGTCACGCAGGGTGTCCGCGATCCGGGCAGTGTCGACGTAGACCTGGTCGAACAGACCCGAGGCATCCACGTCGTCTGGCTCCGCCGTCAGCTCCGGCGGCGCGAGGCCGTCAGTCGCAGGGGCGTACAGGGGCCGCTCCATCGGCAACCGGACCTGCGGGGCGACGTCGTCGATCTCCATCTGGGGAGGCTCCACGCCGGTCGTGCGAGGGTCGGCCGATCGCACGGCCAGCGCGGTCCGCTCGATCGAGCGCAGCAGGTCGACGACGCGCCGGTTCTCGAGCCAGGCCTGGTCGTCGAGGAAGCGGCGGAGCTGCTCCGACAGCTGGCGCACCGTCTGCTGGGTGCGCTCTGCCGCGTCGAGCCAGTCGTAGTGGATGTGCCGCAGTCGCCGATCCACCGGCACCTGTGGGATGTGCAGGAGCTGGTCGAGCAACCCGTTGAGCTCCTCCTGCCTCCGGTGGGAGAGCAGGAAGTCGTGGAACGCCTGGAAGCTGCGGCCCTGCTCCGACGCGCTGATCGCGTGCCGGTCGCCGACCAGCTGGTCGAGGAGCTGCCCCTTGGAGCCCTCCCAACCCGCGATCTGCTCGCGGGCCGCCCGATCCAGCGCGCGGAAGTTGTCCTCGACCTCCCGGAAGTCCGCGAGCAGTTCGCGCGCGGTCCCGGCGAAGTGCTGGTAGCGGTCGAGCAAGGCCGCGGCGTCCAACGCCGGCACCCCCTCGCCCTCGGCGCGAGCGATTTCGTCGTCGAGTTCCGCGCGGCGACGGTAGAGCTCGGCCATCCGCGCCCCGGGGTCGTCCTGGGCGCCGTGCACCATCTGGCGCAGCAGCTCGACGACGGTGTGCAGCCGAGACTCCGTACCGATGAACGCACGCGCCTGCAACCCGCTCACCCACGCCCACGCCTTCTCCAGGTCGGACGTGGCGTCGTAGTGCGCCTCATCAGACCCCTCCGGATAGAACTTGCGCAGCCACCCCGCGTCCGGGTGAGCCCAGGCGTCCACGTACTCGCGCGGGGACCGCGGGTACGCGGGCTTCTCCCCGTCGGTCGGGAGCCCGGCGTTGATCGCGTAGATCAGGTCGTCCACGCGATCGAGCAACTCCCCTTCAGGAAGCGTCCGCGCGTTGTCCACGACGAAGATCCGGCCGAGGACAGCCAGCACCATCGGCGCGGTATCGGCGCGCAACAGGCGCCAGGCCGCTGATCGGCTGCGCAGCGCCGCGATGTCATCGTGGTCCATGTCCACCCCCTCCCGCGCGCCGCCGTCGAGCTCGCGGGGAACTCGTCACGTCGGATTATCCGTGAGAGTCAGCTTAGGAGGGGGCACTGACAACGCTCAGCCGCGGCGAGCCAGCGCGCCGGCGATCCGGTGGCGCAGCATCGGCGCGGGCTGGGCGCCGATCATCGTGTCGACCACCTGGCCGCCGTCCAGGATCAGCAGCATCGGGATGCTCTGGGCCTTGTAGCGCGTCGCGATCGCCCGAGCCTCGTCCACGTTGACCTTGACGACCTTGATCGTGCCGGCCATCTCCTGGCTCAGGCTCTCCAGGATCGGGGCGATCAACCGGCAGGGCCCGCACCACGGCGCCCACAGATCCACCACGACCAGCGCCTTCGTATCGACCGCCGCGTCGAAGTCCGCGTCGCCCGCCTCGACGAGCCACGGCAGGTCCGTCTTGCACGAAGCGCAGCGAGGGTGGCCGTGCGCGACCACGGGGAGACGGTTCTTGGTGCCGCACGTCGGGCACGCGATCACCGGGTTGGCCATGCCCACAGCCTAGGCCGGGCCGCCCCGTCCTCTGCGTGACCTGGGTACGCAACTGGCCGTCTCTCTGCGTGACCTAGCACCCGACTGGACCCTCTCTCTGCGAGACCTGGCGTCCGTCCGCGACCTGGGAACCCCGCCGGGCGGCGTCAGCCGAGTGCCTCCACGATCGCCTTGTTGAAGGCCGGCAGGTCGTCGGGGATGCGCGAGGTGATCAGGTTGCCGTCGATGTGAAGTTCCTCATCGACGTACGTGCCCCCGGCGTTGACGATGTCGTCGCGGATCTTGTTGACCGCGGTGAGGGTCCGGCCCTTCAGCACCTTCGCCGAGATCAGCAGCTGCGCGCCGTGACAGATGGACGCCACGGGCTTGCCGCTGTCGACGAACGCCTTCGTGAACGCGACGGCCTGCTCGTCGATGCGCAGGTTCTCCGGCGAGCCGCCGCCCGGGATCACCAACAGGTCGAACGCATCCGGGTCCGAGTCGGCGATGGTCGCCGTGGCCTCGACCTGCGCGCCCTTCTTGCCCGTGACGCTCCCGATCTTCTCGGCGATGACCGTCACCTCGGCCCCGGCGTCCTTCAACGCCTGGATGGGTTCGGTGGCCTCGGAATCCTCGAAGTTCGGCGCGATGATGACGGCGGCGCGCCGTCCGGAAGCAGCCATGATGCGGCTCCTCTCCTCATAGGTGTCAGGTGTGACATGCGTCGAGAGCTCAGCCGCGCGGATGACGCTCTCCGTTGCGCTTCTCCTACCCCATCGATGGCCCGGGCATGCGCTCCCCCCGGGGTCGCGCCGTCCTTCGCCGGCATTCGCGCCACCGGACACGCGCAGCGCAGGGATCTCGCGCGGTGCGCAAGGATGGCGGCATGACCTCGACCGGGCCCGACGGCATCGCTTCCTCGACGTACGTTTCGTTCACGACGTTCCGGCGTACGGGAGTCCCCGTGGCCACCCCGGTGTGGATCGCGCCGCTGACGGACGGGCGCCTGGGGTTCACGACCGGAGCCACGTCGGGCAAGGTGAAGCGCCTCCGCCACACCTCCCGCGTCACGCTGCAGCGGTGCGACATGCGCGGCACCGTCGACGAGGCGGCGCCCGTCGTGGAGGCGACGGCGCAGGTGCACACCGACCCCGACACCATTCGCGTGATCGAGGCGGCCATCAAGGGCAAGTACGGGATCCAGGCCCAGCTCTTGTTCGCTCAGATGGCGGTCACCGCGCGGGTGAAACGATGGCTCGGCAAGCCGCCGGCCCCGCGCGCCGTGGTCACTGTGGAACTGGCCGACTGACGCGAAGGTCCCCGGCCGAGGCGACGGCCACGTGCCACCGTTGCACGACCTGCTGGCGCACCTGTGGCCGTGTGGGGCGGCCGCGGTCAGACTGCCGGTATGCGCGTTCACCTGGCCACAGACCACGCCGGTTTCGAGCTCGCCGAGGAGCTGCGGCGGGTGCTGCCGGAGCAGGGCTTCGAGCTGATCGATCACGGCGCCACCTCGTACGATCCGGATGACGACTATCCCGCGCCCTGCATCGCCGCCGCCGAGGCCGTCCGCGCCGATCACGGCTCGCTCGGCATCGTCCTCGGCGGGTCGGGCAACGGCGAGCAGATGGCCGCGAACCTAGTGCGCGGCATCCGGTGCGCCCTCGCGTGGAGCGCCGACACCGCTCGGCTCGCCCGGGAGCACAACGACGCCCAGGTCGTCGCGGTCGGGGCGCGGATGCACACGCCGACGGAGGGCGCGTCGATCGTGCTGACGTTCCTGCGCACTCCGTTCTCGGGCGACCCCCGCCACCGGCGACGGATCGACGAGATGACCGCGTACGACGAGGGGTCACAATGACCGTGATGACGACCACCACGGCGACGACC
The DNA here is from genome assembly GCA_039812465.1 of Austwickia sp. Taxonomy (GTDB): domain Bacteria; phylum Actinomycetota; class Actinomycetes; order Actinomycetales; family Dermatophilaceae; genus Austwickia. The sequence continues at coordinate 9,463 of JBDIAS010000076.1, forward strand.
ACCGCCACGGGACGTCGAGAGGGCCGCGCGCGGGGACGGACCGCGCTGCTCCTCGGGGCGATGCTCCTCGCCGCCCTGCTTCTCGCCTCGTGCGCGGCGGGGCCCAACCCCGCGGTGAGTTCGGCCCCGGAGGCGGCCGGGTTCTGGATGGGCCTGTGGCACGGGATGATCTCGCCGATCACGTTCGTGGTCTCGCTGTTCAACCCCGAGGTCGGCATCTACGAGGTTCGCAACAACGGGAATTGGTACAACGGCGGCTTCGTCCTCGGCGTCGCGATGGCGTTCTCGGGGGGCGCCAGCGGCGGCCACAGCGCCTCGCGCCGCAAGCGCTGACCCCGCACCGGGGCAGGCGCGACGGGGCCAGATCCTCGCCGGCGCGGTCGACCGGTAGGAGCCGCACTGTCAATGCGCTCAGCGACATCAACGGCGGTGGTTGCTTGAAGAGCGATGCGCTTGCGGGACAACGTTTCCGGTTGTGCGAGACCGTTGACCGCAGGCCTCCCGAGGTTAAGACTCAGCGGATCCTCACCCCGCGATCGGAGCCCCGCCATGACGACGACGTCGACCGCCCTGCGTGCCCTCGCCCTGCCCACAGCCTTCCTGATCGCCACGTCCGGCCTTGTCGCTCCTGCGCAGGCCGCCCCCGCGGAGGCCGTTCACGTGGCTGCCCTCAACACGGACTCCGCCACCAGCCTCGCCACCGGAGGGGGCGACGGCGACAAGGGTCGCGGTCCTGGGACGACGATCCGTCTGCCGAACGAGTTCGACCACATCGGGGCCGAGGTGCACTCGCTCACGCGTGGCGAGCGCACCACGTACTACATCGACGAGGGAGCCCCCGGCGACAGGACGGTCGTGTTCATCGGTGGGCAGGGGACGAGTCTGGAGGCGTTCCAGCTCACGGAGTTCGCGCGCAGCACCCGCGAGCAGCTGGGATTGCGGGTGATCTCGGTGGAGCGCAACGGTTTCGGCGAATCCGCGTACGACCCCTCGCTGGGCTACTCCGACTACGTCGACGAGGTTCTGGCCGTGCTCGACCACGTGAACGTCGACCAGTTCGTGGTGATGGCGATCTCGGGCGGTGGCGCGTACGCCAACCACCTCATGGCCCGGGTGCCCGAGCGGGTCATCTCGTTCCACGCCGGCGCAGCGGCGGGCTTCACACTGCCTACCCGGACTCCGCCGACGGCATGCTCACAGACAACCGACCAGCTGAACGAGGCGAACTCCCGGTGGACTCGGAACCCCAAGGACTGGTGGGCCGTACCCGGCTCGCCCGTGCTGGTCGTGCCCGGCTGGCAGACCCGCGCGTACGGGGATGCGACGCGCTCTTTCTACCTCGGCGGCCAGATGGGCGATCCCGCCGCGCTGACCCACGAGTACCTCCTGCCGTGCGACGCCAACGCCGTGGCCGACACCTCGAAGATCACCGCGCCCGCGTACCTGTACTGGGGCGAGGTCGACGAGGCCGTACCTGTGTCCGTGATGAAGCAGTGGGAAGCGGCCCTGCCCCACGTCGCGAGGGCGACGGTCTACCCCGGCGAGGGCCACACGGTGCAGTACCGCCACTGGGACCAGATCCTCGCTGACATGGCCGGGTACGCCGACCACACAGTGATCTGCAAGGGTGACCAGACCCTGCTGACCCCGACCCGCCGCGCCGAGCGGGACCTGCGCCACGGCGCGACGCTCGGCATGTGCGCATGGCGTCGGGTGGGCAACGCCTCGGTCAACGAGGAGAAGCCGCGCTCTTCGCCGTGATGAGGAGAAGCCGAGTTCTTGGCGGCGATCGGGAGGAAGTATCCGCAGGGAGTGCGGAGCAGGCACAGACACGGTGCTGCCCGTAGGGTTGACGTCGTGAGCGGAGTCGAGCGCGCGCTCGCGCGGCTGCGGGAGTCCGAGGCGGACGGCTCCTTGGCCCGTCTGTGCGAGAGTCTCGGTATCGATCTGCTCACGCTCTTCGGGAGTGCGGTGCGTGACCCTTCCACGGCCGGTGACGTGGACGTGGCCTACGCCCGGGAGCGGGGACGCGAACCCGTGGCCCACCTGGATTTCGTCAACGCGCTCGGCGAGCGGTACGGGGACGCCGTCGACGTGATGGATCTCGATGCGGCGGGCTCGGTGGCCAGGTACGCGGCGCTCCACGGCATTGAGCTGCTCGTGGAACGCACGCCAGGTCGGTACGCCAATGCGCAGATGGCGGCCTTCGGAGCCTATTGCGACACCCAACGATTCCGAGACCGCGTGCTGGAGGTGCTCGCCGGATGAGTCCGCGTGGACGTCACGCCGTAGCCCAACCCTGTGGATGACGAGACACACCTCGGGCGGCCGCTGGGTAGGTTGTGCCACACGTGGCTGCGGTAGGCGCACCGCGTGCTGGCGGTGACGACGGCGAAGGGGCACGACGTGGGGCGCAACAACCAGCAGCGGCGTGCGGCGAAAGCGAAGGCTCGGCATCGCCGGGCGTCAGCGGAAAGGGGCTCGCGGCGGCGAAGCCCGTCGGAGGAGATGTCGTACTTCGACCCGATCGACGTGGATTCCTTGCCTGAGCCGGAACCGCGGAAGGACGATCTCGAGGAGTGGCTGGGGCGGGCCTTCGCAGAGCTTGACGTCGGCAACGAGGCCACGGCGTGGGACGCGATCAACCGCGTTGCCGGGGACTGCGCGCCAGGGTCGCCGTCCTGCGCGCGGCTGGCCGCGTTGCTCGTCGCGCAGGTCGGGGAGTGCTGGACTCAGGGCTGGCAACCGGCCGACCTGCACCGTGTGACCGCGCGCCAGATCGACAACGTGGCCTGCGACGTCCTGGGCGACGCGATGGTGGATCACCTCGGTCAGTTCGCGGCCGTGACCGTTCACCCGCGGTGGCACGAGCAACTCCTCGCCGTGGAGGCGGCGCGGTGGTGGCCACCCGCGCAGGACTACCTGTCGAGCCGCCTTCGTCAGGCGGACGTGGAGCGCGCCGTCATCATCGGGGCCCTGATCCGAGTGGCGCACCTGCTGCAACGCCTGCCTCAACTGGCCCTCCTCGACCCGTTACCCGGAACCTACATCGGACGTCGCGATCGGACGTCGCAGGGCAAGGTCGAACAGCGCATCCTCGTCAGGGTCCGGCAGTTGCTAGCGAAGGCAGAGTCGACGAACTTCGAGGCCGAGGCCGAGACCTTCACCGCGGGAGCGCAGGCGCTCATGGCCCGTCACAGCATCGACGCCGCGATGCTCGCCGACTCCGGCGCCGTTCCGGACCAGACCACGCTGGCGATCCGGATCGGGATCGACCGACCCTATGAAAAGCCCAAAGCGGTCCTGCTGGGCGCCGTCGCCGACGCCAACCGGTGCCGCAGCGTGTGGAGCAATGCGCTCGGTTTCGCGACCGTCGTGGGGTTCCCGGACGATGTGCGCGCCACCGAGACCCTGTTTACCTCCTTGCTCGTGCAAGCGGCTCGCTCCATGACGACGCACGGCAGCCGGCAACGCGCCGACGGCGGCTCCCGTACTCGGTCTTTCCGCTCCTCGTTCCTCACCTCCTTCGCGCTGCGCATCGGGGAGCGGCTCGCGCAGGTGACGCGGGAGCAGACGGCAGAGGCGTCGGCGACGCGCACGGGCGGTCGGGATCTCGTCCGGGTGCTCGCTGACCGCAGCCAAGAGGTGACCGACGCCACCGCGCGGCTGTTTCCCGATCAGACGTACGCGAGGGTCTCAGGCGGGAGCGACGCCGAAGGTTGGTACGCGGGCCGGCGCGCTGCCGACGACGCCGACGTGGGCGCCGGCCCGGCCGTCGGACCGCAATGACCAGCTCTATCCTCCGATCCACGCCCGTGTGACACCACGTCGCACCAACTCCGCACCAGCCCGCACCAACTCTGCATCAACTCTGCACCAACTATGATGCGAGGCATGCGCACGACCGTTGATCTTCCTCCCGCCATCCATCGGCGCGCGAGAGAGCTGGCCGCGCAACGCGGTCAGTCCCTGTCCGCCGTCATCAGCGATCTCACGATGCGCGGCTTGGCTCAGTTGGACGACCCAGTCCGGCTCAGCCGCGACGAGCGCACCGGGCTGCCCGTGCTCTCCCTGGGACGGCGCGTGACGTCAACGGACGTGGCGGACGCCCTCGACGACGAATGACCCCTTACCTTCTGGACGCGAACGTCCTGATCGCTCTGACCGTCCGCGAACACGAGCATCACGAACGCGCAAGTGCCTGGTGCGCGGAGATCAGCGCCTTCGCGCTCTGCCCGGTCGTAGAAGGGGCTCTCCTCCGGTTTCTGCTGCGCATGGGCGAATCAGCGCGCACCGGTCAACAGATCGTTCGCGACGTGCTGGCCCATCCCAAGGCTCGCTTTTGGGCTGACGACATCTCCTACGCAACGGTCGGACTCGGGGATCTCCGGGGTCATCGACAAGTCACCGACGTCTACCTAGCCGCCCTGGCCGCGGGGCACGGCGGCATGCTGGCCACGCTCGACGAGAGCCTGGCCGCCCTCCGGCCGAGCCAGACCCTCCTCATCCCCCGCTGAAAGATCCCCCGCTGAAAGGCCACCGCTGAAAGGCCACCGATCGGCCCGGACCTCCGAACGTCGCTCGGCCACGCGGGTCCCGGGCGACTGCCCGACCCGGGCCCCGACCGGTCGGATGGGAGAATGGCGCCATTCCGTACGAACCACCCGCCCCGAACCACCCGCCCCGACCGGAAGGCATCATGGCCGCCTCACCCGCCCACCCCGCCAAGCTCTTCGGCATGCTGGCCCTCGCCGAGATGGTGACCTGGACCCTGCTGCTGCTCGGGATGCTCGGCAAGTACGCGCTCGGCCTCGGCGACCTGGGCGTGCGCGTCGGCGGCAGCCTGCACGGGTTCGTCTTCCTGTCGTACTGCCTGGTCACCGTGCTCATCGCCGTCGACCAGCGGTGGCGGCTCCGGGACGCCGCGCTGGGCATCGGGTCGGCGGTGATCCCGTACGCGACCGTCCCGTTCGAGCGGTACGCGCAGCGCAACGACCTGCTCGCGAACAGCTGGCGCCTGCGCAGGCAGCGGCCAGAGGCGCCCCAGGAGCGGGTCGTGTCGGCGGCGCTACGGCAGCCGATCCTGGCCGGGCTCGCCAGCCTGCTCGTCGTCGCGGCGGCGTTCTTCGGCCTGCTCCGGCTCGGGCCGCCGACCCAGTGGTTCAGCTGACGCCCCCGCCTCGCGTTCCAGCAGCACGGCCCGAAGGGCGCACGCCGCGCGCACGTTCTCGGCCGCCGTGTCCCGCAACCCCTCGCGCAGCGTCGGGTCCGTCGCCGACACCACCGCGTAGTAGAACCCGGAGAACACGGCCAGGAAGCCCGCGACCCGCAGATGCTCCCAGGTCAGCGCATACGAGTGCAGCGCGCCCTCCCACCGAGCGATCACCGAGGCCGCGCTGCCCGACCACGCCCTAACGACCTCCTCGTTCACGGTGAGCCAGCCGAGCACCAGGAAGAACGCCAACACCGCACAGGCCACGACGGCGGCCACCATGAGGCGCGACATCGCCGCCACGACGAGCAGGTTGCGCTCCTGGTGACGGCTCAGCGCGCAGTCGTACGGCATCCGCAGCGCGACCTGCGCACCCCGTAGCGGCGTCTCCTCCAGCGCCTCACGCACCTGCGCCTCGGTCTCGAACCGGGCCAGTCCGTCGACGTCGACGTGCTCCCGACGCGTCAGGAACGCGGCGCTGACCAGCACGAAGAGCAGCACGACCGCGACGTAGCCGAACGAGTTCAGCCGGCCCACGGACTGCCACAGCTCTCCCGTGAAGAAGATGAACGTGACGACGCCGAGGAGCAGCGGGAGCGTGCGGGCCAT
>JBDIAS010000077.1:0-15258 GCA_039812465.1 Austwickia sp.
ACGTCGACGACCAGGCAGGGCCCGCCGTTGAGCGTCACGGCCAGCGGCTGCGCGCCGCCCATCCCGCCGCAGCCGCCGGTGATGGTCAGCGTCCCAGCCAGCGTCGGCTCGGGGATCCGGCCCTCCTCGTACAGCTTGCGGGCCACGGCGTAGAAGGTTTCGTACGTGCCCTGCAGGATGCCCTGGGTCGCGATGTAGATCCACGATCCGGCCGTCATCTGGCCGTACATCATCAGGCCCTCGGCCTCGAGGCGACGGAACTCCGGCCAGGTGGCCCAGTCGCCGACGAGGTTCGAGTTGGCGAGGAGCACGCGGGGGGCCCAGACGTGCGTCCGGAGCACGCCGACCGGCTTGCCCGACTGGACCAGCAGCGTCTCGTCGTCGTCGAGCTCCTTCAACGTCTCGACGATGGCGTCGAAGGCCTCCCAGGAGCGAGCAGCCCGGCCGGTGCCGCCGTAGACGACCAGGTCGTCGGGGCGCTCGGCGACCTCGGGGTCGAGGTTGTTCATGAGCATGCGCAGGGGCGCTTCGGTCTGCCAGGACTTGGCGGAAAGGTCGGTGCCGCGGGGGGCGCGGACGGGGCGGGCGCCGGGAAGGGCCATCACATCCTCCTCGATGTGGCGTGGCTCGCGGGGGAGCAGCTCGTGAACGCACGACGCGAACCCGGCGGTCGTGCGATGGGACGTACGTGGCTCGCGTGGCCTGACGGTCACGGGCGGGAGGCGCCGCTCGACGCGGACGGGGCCGGGTCGGCCCGGGTCTGGCGCGGCCCTCGTCTAGCGGGAGATCGCCCCGGAGGCGATGGACCCCATCTCACCTGAACGGCCGTCCTGCGGCTACGGGCGCCGCCACATTCGTGTCTCATATATGGGAAACCATCGGGTAGTCCCGCCACCGAGACGACTCGTGATCGCCCCGGTCTCGCCCGCCTGGCCAGGCCGGGGTGCAATAGGGGTCTGCGACCTGGCCGACGAGATGAGTGACGAGATCAGCGAGGAGATCCCCATGGGTACCCCTTCGACCCGGGCGCCGGCCGAGGACGTGTGGACCGGGCGGCACGACGGTGACGGACCGGAGTTTGCGCGCTGGCACCAGGTGGTCCGGGTGCTCGATCAGGAGTCGAGGGCGGGCGCCCCGATCGACCCGGCGAGCGGCGCGGCGATCAACCCAGCGACAGACGCGGCGATCAACCCGTCGACTGGCCCGTCGACTGGCCCGGCGACCGGCGCCCCGCGCATCGCGCTGGTCGGGTTCGCGAGCGACGAGGGAGTGCGCCGCAACCAGGGCCGACCCGGGGCGGCGCAGGGGCCGACCGCGTTGCGGCGGGCGCTGGCTCCCCTGGCGCTGCACCGCGACCTCTCGATCGTCGACGCCGGGGACGTGGTCGTCGAGGGCGGCGATCTGGAGTCTGCGCAGGCGGTGCTGGGCCAGGTCGTGGCCGGACTGCTCGACGCGGGTCACCTGGTCGTGGTGCTCGGCGGGGGGCACGAGAGCGCGTACGGGAGTGCTCTGGGGCGAGCGAGCAGCGTACGGCTGGCGACGCGCCGCGTGGGCGTACTCAACCTGGACGCCCACTTCGACCTGCGCGACGCGCCGCAGGCCACGTCGGGGACGCCGTTCGCCCAGATGGCCGGCGACGACGAGGCGGCCGGCCGGGACTTCGTCTACGCGGCGCTCGGCATCAACCGGGACGCCAACACGGCGGCGCTCTTCGCAGCCGCTGATGCTCTCGGTGGACGTTACCTGTTAGATAGCGAGTGTCAGCCGAGCCGGTCGGAGGAGACGTCGGCGTTCGTCGCCGGTTTCCTCGACGGGGTCGAGGCGGTGCATCTGAGCGTCGACCTCGACGTCCTGCCGGCGGCCGCCGCACCGGGCGTGAGCGCGCCGGCCGCCTTCGGGGTGCCGCTGGAGGTGTTGCTCGCGGTGGGCGAGCTGGTCGCGGCCAGCGGCACGCTGGCCGTCGTCGACATCGTGGAGCTCTGCCCGCCGCTGGATCAGGACGGCCGGACCGCGCGGGCGGCGGCGCGGCTGATCTCGTCGCTGGTCCACGCCCTGCCGCGCACGTACCCGATCGACGCCGACCGGTGAGCGGCTCTCGAGTCGGCTTCGCCCGCTGGCGCAGCGATGTAGCGAGCGGGGGCAACCGGTACGACGACACGCTCGCGGTCGAGCTCCGGAGGCTGGGGCTGGGCCTGCGCGAGTACGACGTCGCCGGGGCGTGGCCGTTCTCGGAGGCGCGAGACCTCGAGCGGCTCGCCGAGGTGCTGACCGCCGAGGGCGAGTGGCTCATCGACAACATCGTCGCTTCGGGCGCACCGGAGGTGATCGAGGCGGCGGTGGCGGCCGGGCGGCGCGTGACGATCCTGCTGCACTACTTCCCCGCCGACGACCCGACCCGCTCGGCGGCCGACCGGGAGCGGGCCGCAGCGGCGGAGGCGCGATCCGTCGCGGCCGCGAGCACCATTGTGGTCACGAGCGCCTGGGCGGGCCACGAGGTGTCGTCGCGTTACGGCCGCCACGACGCGGTGGTCGCCGTCCCCGGGGTGGAACCCGCCGACCTCGCCCCCGGCTCGTCGCGCGGGCAGCCGCCGGCGCTGCTCTGGCTCGCCCGGGTCACCCGTACGAAGGACCCGCTCACCTTCGTGGAGGCGCTGGTGCACGTCCGCGACCTCGCCTGGACCGCCCAGCTCGTGGGCCCGGACGCGCTGGACGCGGACCTCACCCGCGAGCTGCGCCGCCGCATCGAGCGGTCCGGCCTCGCCGACCGCGTGGCCGTCCCGGGATCCCGGGAGGGCGACGCCCTGGACTCCGTGTGGACGCGCACGGACCTGCTTGTGCACACCGCGAGGTTCGAGAACTACGGCATGGTCGTCACCGAGGCGCTCGCCCGCGGGATCCCCGCGATCGTGCCCGCGGGCACCGGGGCCGCCGAGGCGCAACGGGTGGGCGGGACCTTCCCGCCCGGCGACGCGCAGGCCCTCGCCGAGGTGCTGCGGCTCTGGCTGACCGACCCGCCGCTGAGGGAGCGGTGGCGGGCCGACGCCGCGGCCCTGCGGCCCCATCTGCCGACCTGGGAGGACACCGCGCGGATCGTCCTGTCGGCACTCGCCGGGTGACCTCTCGCGCCGACGACTCGCTCTCCCGCGTGACGCCTGAGTCCCCTCGCGCACTCGTCGATTGGCTCGGAAGACGCGTTCCACGGGGTCGCGGCGGCTCGGGCAGCCGCCGCTGCGGTGACTGATGTCGCGCCGTGCACCCGAATGTTCCGAGCGACCTACTCGATCGATGTGCTCATCAGATGAGACACGCTTTACCAGGCCTTTTGTCATCACAGCGTCAGGCTCGGGGCGATCGAGTAGGTCGCTCGGAACATTGTCGTCTCTCTCGGCTGGTCGCCATCCGCATCTGCGGAGTCGGCCTGGTCTGGGGCGGCGTGCCCGGGCACCATCTCGTCACCGAGGCGGCCGGAACACGTCCCAGCGCCAAGATCACCAGCGCGTCTGCTCCGGGGCAAGCACGGCCAACACACGCCGCTCGATCTGCTCGACCAGCGCGTACGCGACCAGGGCGATCACGGTGACCACCACGACCGTGGACCAGAGGGACGTATACCGGCTGGTCGCCGCGTCCACCGCCATCAGGTTGCCCAGCCCGGTGCCGGTGGCCAGCCACTCCGCCACGGTGGCGGCCAACAGCGCGGTAGGCGCGGCGATCCGGGCCGAGGCGAAGAAGGCGGGCGCCATCGCGGGCAGCCGGCCGAGGAGCAGCACCCGGGCCGAGGGGGTCGCGTACGTCGCGAAGACGTCGGCCACCTGCCCAGGCAGCTGCCCGAGACCGTACAGGCAGGACACCAGGGTCGGGAAGAACGTCATGATCGCCACGACCACGGCGGTCCCGAACGGGCCGCGCCCCAGCGCGGAGACCAGCAAGGGAGCGATCGCGATGATCGGCACGCACCGCAGCGCGACCGCGACGGGCGTCAGCGCGCGGCGCACCCGGGTCGACAGCGAGAACGCCGTGGCGAGGAGCACGCCCATGGCCAGCCCGGCGACGTAGCCGGGGATCGCGACCGCGGCGGTCTGGCCCGCGGCCGCGAGGATCTCGTCGCGGTGCGCGGACGCGGCGGGCGAGGTCACCAGCCACGCCCACACGTCCCACGGCCGCTTGGCGAAGTACGAGGAGAGCCCCAGCACCTCGAACAGCGCGACCCACGCGCCGAGCACGAGCGCGCCGGTCAGCGCCACGTCGCGCGCGCCGCGCGCCCAGCGGTGCCACGCCGGCCGCGGGCTGTCGTACCCCGGCGGCGTGAGCAGCACCGTCGGCGCGTCGGGCGCCAGGCGCCGCGCCAGGGCCGAGACGATCCCGTACCCGAGCAGCGAGACGACGGCGCTGAGCAGCATCAACGCCCACAGGCCGTCGGTGTCGAGGCTGCGCATCGCGAGGATCGACAGGACTCCCAGCCCACGTTCGGCGCCGGTGAACTCTCCGACCAGCGCCCCGAGGAAGGCCGCCGGGACGGACGCCTGCAGGCCGGCCATCAGGTACGGCAGCGCCGCCCGCGCGCGCACCGTCACCAGCGTCGTCCAGCGGCCGCGCCCGTAGGACGCGGTCAGGTCCAGCCACGACTGCGGCACGGCGCGCAGGCCCACCAGCAACGGAACCAACGTCAGGTAGAAGACCGCGAGGGCGGCGAGCGTGATCTGCGGGCCGTCCCCGAACCCGTACACCAACCGCAGCAGCGGACCCAGCGCGACCAGCGGGAGGCAGTACACGACCAGCGCGAGCCGCAGGACGGTCCGCTCCGCCCCGGGGAGCAGCACGACCAGCAGCGCGAGCGCGACCGCGGCGGCGTTGCCGAGGACGTAGCCGAACAGCGCCTCGACCGTCGTGTACCCGAGCCCGCGGCCGTACACCTCGGCGTTCTCCACCAGCTTGACCACGATCCCGGACGGGACGCCGATCAGGTGCCGACCCGCGAGGAGGGTCCGGGCCACCAGCTCCCACAGGGCGATCACCAGCGCCCAGGTGCCGAGCGTCCGCAGCGCCGCCGGGGACGGCGTCCACCGCCGCGGTCGCGCGCGCGTCGGGCGCGGGTCCTGGTCCGCCCGTCGCGCGCCCACCGCGCTCTGTACGACCACGCTCACGCCCGGACGTCGGCGAAGGCGTCGACGCCGAGCAGCGCGCCGATGCGGTCGACGAGCTCGACGAACCGCGCGCTGTGCAGGTGCTCCATTCGCCGGGGCCGCTCGAGGTCGACGGGCAGGTCGGCGACGATCGCGCCCGGCCGCGGCGACATCACCAGCACCCGGTCCGCCAGCAGGACCGCCTCGGAGATCGAGTGGGTCACCAGGAGCGTCGTCGTGACCGCGCCGGACCACAGCGGCGGCAGCTCGACGTTGAGACGCCGCCGGGTGAGCTCGTCGACCGCGCCGAACGGCTCGTCGAGCAGGAGCAGCCGGGGCTCGGTGATGAGGCAGCGCGCGATCGCGGCGCGCTGGCGCATCCCGCCGGACAGCTGCGCGGGGCGGGCCTTCTCGAAGCCCGCGAGGCCCACCATCCGTAGCAGTTCGGTGACGCGTTCGTGGTCGACGCGCTGCCCGGCCAGCCGCTGCGCCAGCGCCACGTTGCCGGCGGTCGTGCGCCAGGGCAGCAGGGACGCGTCCTGGAAGGCGACGGCTAGCTCCCCGCGGCGGCGCACGGCGTGCGGGTCGTCGCCGCCGACGCGCACCGACCCGCCGGGGTCGGGCTGCTCCAGCCCGGCGATGATCCGCAGCAGCGTGGACTTCCCGCACCCCGAGGGCCCGACCAGCGCCGTGACCGACCCCGCGCGCAGCGTCAGGTCGAGGGGCTCCAAGACCATCAGCGGGTCCGCCGAAGTCGGGAAGGTCTTGCCGACCGCGGCGCAGACGACCTCCGGCGCGGACCGCTCGGCGGGCGCGCTCCGGTCGGTGTGCCGGTCCATGGGCGCGCTCCGGTCGGGGGGAGCGGCGCTCACGCGGTGGGTCCGTCCCGATACACCTCGTCGAGGATCGAGTGGTCCCACAGCCGTTCGGTGGCGCCCTTGATGCCGAGCAGGTCGAAGAGCCGCAGGTTCTCCTGGACCTGCTCGTTCGTGAACGAGGCGAAGCCTGATCGGTCGGTCAGGTCGGAGTACATGATGTCGAGCTGCACCTTCGCCTGCTGGCGCTGCGTCGCCAGGTCGAGGCCCGCGTCCGGGTACGCCTTCACGGTGAGCTCGGCGGCTTCCTCCGGGTTGCTCTTGTACGCCTGCCACCCCCGCGCGTCACCGCGGAACAGCCGGACGATCTGGTCGCGCTTGGCCGGGTCCTCCAGGCTGGAACGCAACACGGTGTACGTCTGGCTCATCGGGTTGTAGCCGAAATCGGCCAGGAGCATCGAGTGGGCCGCGACGCCGCGGACGGCGAGCGCCACGGGGAGGTCGTTGTAGAAGCAGAAGAGGCCGTCGACCTGGCCCGCGGTGAGGACCGCTGGGTCGTACTGGCTGGGCACGAACTGCACCTGCCGCCGGTCGAGGCGGTTGATGGTCAGGAAGGCGTCGAGCGCCGGGGTGTCGGTGCCGGCGACGCCGATCTTCTTGCCCACCAGGTCCTGCGGCTGTTCCAGCGGCGCCTTGGCCAGCGACAGGATCGTCCCCGGGCTCTTCTGGTACTGGGCCCCGATGATCACCAGGTCGGCGCCTTCGGCGTTGGACCGGGCGACGCCGTCGGCCGCCGAGATGTTCATCAGCGCCGCGCCGCTCACCGTGTTGGCGTCGCCCGCCACGTTCGGCCCACCCGGTGCGAGTCGCACGTCGAGATCCTGCTCGGAGAACAGGCCGCGGTCCACCGCGAGATACGTACCGCCGAACTGCACGGAATGCGTCCACGACAGTTGGTACGTGACCTCGGAGGCGCCGCCGCGCCCTGGCGTGCCGCGACTGCAGCCCACCACACCGACCGCTGCGAGGGCTCCGCAGGCGCCGATAAAGGCGCGGCGCGTCAGCTGGGGCGACACCATGTGACCTCCGGAGGGAATCGCAGCACGCCGTTCGAACCGACCCCTGGGTCGGCCCGAGGGTCGTCCCATCCTAGGGTCGGCGCCGCAGGTCGGCGCGTCGAAGGCCAGCGGCGGCCCGAACGCGGAGGAACTCCGACGGACTGTAGGGGCGGACTTTCGGGACGGGGAGAGGAGCGGGACCCGGCCGTGTACTGTCCATTCATAGGTGACATCGAGCCAGTGATAGGTCGACGTCGGGGACTCGCTGTCCTCTGATGCTCTCGGCCTCCGGTCGACGTTCGCCGCCCCGATCCGTCCGTCCTCCGCCGCCAGGGAGCCTTCGTGACCCGCCCCGGAACGCGCCGCCGTGCGCTGCTTCTGCCCGCCCTCGCCCTCGTACTCGCGTTGCTCGCCGCCTGCGGCGGCACGTCCGGGGGTGACGCCGCGAGCTCAGCCCCGACGCTGCGCATCAGCTCCATCCCCGACCAGGACCAGGACAAGCTCGCCGCCCGCGACGGAGCGATGGCCGACTACCTGGGCAGCAAGCTCGGGGTCAAGGCCGAGTACGTGCCCGTGACCGACTACTCCGCCTCCGTCACGCTGTTCCGCACCGGCGACCTCGACCTCGTCTTCTACGGCGGCCTCACCGGCGTGCAGGCCCGCTTGCAGACCCCGGACAGCACGTTGATCGCCCAGCGCGACATCGACGACGACTTCCGCAGCGTCTTCATCGCCTCGACCGCCTCGGGCGTCCAGCCGTTCAGCGACGTCGCGGGCCTGAGCGCGCTGAAGGGCAAGCGGGTGACGTTCGGTTCGGAGAGCTCCACTTCCGGCCGGCTCATGCCCGAGTACTTCCTCCGCCAGGCGGGAGTCGCCAGCCGCGACCTCGCCGGTGAGATCGGGTTCTCCGGCTCCCACGACGCGACGATCAACCTGGTGACCTCGGGGACCTACGAGGTGGGGGCGCTCAACTCGCAGGTGTGGGAGAGCCGCACGAAGGAGGGCCGGGTCGAGGAGTCCAAGGTCCGCCTGGTCTTCACGTCGCCGCCCTACCACGACTACCACTGGATCGCCGGGCCCAGCCTCGACCAGCGGCTCGGCGACGGGACCGCCGATCGGGTCAAGGCCGCGATGCTCGAGCTGTCGACGAACGACCCCGCGCAGAAGGCGCTCCTCGAGCAGTACGGAGCGCAGTCCTTCATCCCGACGACGCCCGAGAACTACGGGCAGATCGAGGAGATCGCCCGCGAGCTGGGTCTGCTCGGCTGATGCTCGCGGTGCGCCTGCGGGGCGCAACCGTGACGTACGAGGGGACGTACGGGGGCGCCGCGCCCGCGCTCGCCGGGGTCGACCTCGACATCTGCGCGGGGGAGCACGTGGCCTTGGTCGGGCCGAGCGGCGCCGGCAAGTCCACGCTCCTCGCGCTGTGCAACGGGATGCTGCGCCCGTCGGCCGGCCGCGTGGAGGTGCTCGGTGTAGACCTCGGCGCGGCGAGCCGGGCGCAGCGTCGCGCCGTGCGCCCCCGCGTGGGGACCATCCACCAGCAGCTGCACCTCGTCGGCCCGCTGCGCGTGGTGCACAACGTCAACGCCGGCCGCCTCGGACGCTGGGGGACCCTCCGCTCGCTCGCCTCGCTCGTCCGCCCCCTCGGGACGGCCGAGGTGGCCGACGCGCTCCGCAGGGTCGGCATCGAGGAGATGCTGGACCGCCGCACCGATCGGCTGTCCGGCGGAGAGCAGCAGCGCGTGGCCCTCGCCCGCATCCTCGTGCAGGACCCCGACCTCATCCTCGCGGACGAGCCGGTGAGCAGCCTCGACCCGGCCCGCAGCGAGGAGGTGATGGCGTTGCTCACCCGCGTGGTCGCAGACCGGCGGCGCACCCTGCTCGTGAGCCTGCACGACTTCGAGATCGCGCGGCGCCGGTGTCAGCGGATGGTGGGCTTGCGGGATGGGCGGATCGTGTTCGACCTGCCTGCCGACCAGGTCGGCGACGCAGCCCGCGACGAGCTCTACCTGGCGCGGGCGTGAGCGGCCGGGGCGACCGTCACACGCGGGCCGGACGGGCGTGGGCCCTGCTCCTGCTGCTGCTCGTGGGATGGGCCCTCGCCTCCTCCGGCCTCGGGCGCGGCGACGTCGTCAACGCGGCCGGGTGGCCGACGATGGCGCAGTTCTGGGCCGCGGCGGTGCGCCCCGACCTGTCGGCCGCCCACCTGGCGACGACCCTGCAGGCGTCGGTCACGACGATGGCGTTCGCCGTGCTCGGCACGGCCCTGGCCGTCGCCATCGGGCTCGTCGGCGGCGTCCTGCTCGGCGCCCGCTGGTGGCGCGGCGACCCGCTGGAGGGGCGGGCCCGGCGTGACGCCCGCGCGGCTGGATGGCTCGGCGGGCGCGTCCTGTCCGCCGTCCCGCGGGGCGTCCACGAGGCCGTGTGGGGGCTCTTCCTGCTCATGATCCTCGGCCGCGACCCGCTCGTCGGCGTCCTCGCGATCGCCATCCCGTTCGGGGCGATCACGGCGAAGGTGTACGCGGAGCTGATCGACGAGACCGTCACCGGCCCGGAGGAGGCGTTGCGGGCTCTGGGTACCCCTGCCCTGGTACGCACGGCCTACGCCATCCTTCCCCTGGTCCAGCGCGACCTGGTCTCGTACGGCTTCTACCGCCTCGACTGCGCCCTGCGCTCGGCGGTCATCCTGGGCATGATCGGGGCCGGTGGGCTGGGCTTCGAGTTCATCGTCGCCTTCCAGGCGCTGGCGTACGCGAAGCTGTGGACGCTGATCTGGGCGCTCGTCATCCTGGGTGCGCTCGTCGACGCCTGGAGCAGCAGCCTGCGGGGCGAACCGTCCCGCGCGTGGCTGCGGTGCTCGCTGGCGCTGGCCGGTGCCGGCGTCCTGGGGTCCGCGATCTACCTGGGTCCCAGCCTGAGCCGCCTGGCGCAGGAACGCACCTGGCTCCTGCTGGTGGACACCGCGCAGCGGTCCTGGCCGCCGAGCCTGCCCGGCGGCTGGGAGCGCGTGCTCGAGGCCAGCGCGGCCACCGTGCAGATGTCGGTGCTCGCGATCGTGCTGGGCAGCCTCGTCGGCGTGGCCGCGGCGGTCGTCGGGGCGCGCTCGCCGGGGCAGGGCGTGGTACGGCGCGCCGCGGGGGCTTTGGCCCGGCTGTTGCTGCTCGGGATGCGGGCGATGTCCGTGCCGGTGTGGGCGCTGATCGTGCTGTTCGTCGTCTTCCCGGGGCCGCTGCCCGGCGCGATCGCGCTCGGGCTCTACAACGCCGGCGTGCTGGGCCGGCTCTTCGCCGAGGTGATCGAGAACCTCGATCGGCGGCCGGTGGCGAACCTGGAGCTGGCCGGCGCCGGTCCCGCGGCGGCGTTCTTCTACGGGACGTTGCCGTTGGTCGCGCCGAAGCTGACCGCGTACGCCTTGTACCGCTGGGAGGTGGCCATCCGCGACACCGTGATCGTCGGCGTGGTGGGCGCCGGCGGGCTGGGGCGCGTGCTGGAGGAGCGGCGGGCGGCCTTCGACCTGCCGGGGATGCTCACGGTCGTGATCGCGCTGCTCGTCCTCGCGCTGGCCGCCGACCTGGTGAGCGCGGGGGCTCGTCGCCACCTGCGCTGAAGCCGGACGGCACGAAGGGCCGAACTGGGACACACCGAAGGGGTGATCTGGGACACGCCGCCGAAGGGGTGACCTCGGGACATGACGAAGGGCCCGGCCTCGTTCGAGGCTGGGCCCTCCATCGGTCTCCTGATGCTCCCCCCAGGACCATCAGATCCACACCGGTGACTCGTCGACGGGTCGTCCCCCTCCGTGCGACCCGGCGTACCACCCCCTCCATCGCCGGTGGCCGCGACCGCGTTACGCGTTGCTGCGAAGACTTCTCGCGAAGACGTGTTCCCAGCCGAGCAGGGCCGCCAGGTCCTGCGGGGTACGCGCCACGCCAGCCGCGTCCTCCCACTCCGCGGGGGATCCATAACCCCAGGTCACCGCGATGGTGGGGATGTCATGAGCGCCCGCGCCCACCACGTCGTGATGCCGGTCACCCACCATCACCGGGTGATCGACGTCACACCCGGCGGCACGCAGTTGGCGCAGCGCCTCGCCCACCACCAGATGCTTCAGGCCGCCGGCCTCGCCGACCGGGGCGCCGCACACGGCGACGAAGCACTCGCGCAGCCCGTACCCCTCGATCACCTCCTCCGCGGTCGTCACCACCTTCGACGTGGCGACGGCCAGGGGGAGACCGGCGCCCGCGAGGTCGCGGATCAGGTCGGGAACCCCGTCGTACGCCGGCACGGCGTGAAGGCGTGAGCGCTGCAGCGCGCGATACCGGGGGATCACCTGCGCGATCTGCTCCGGGGAGAGCCCGAAGAGCTGGCGCAGGCTGACGGTCAGGGGTGGCCCGACGACCTCGCGGTAGGCGTCGTCGTCCGGGCCGGGGAGACCCAGCTCGGCCAGGGTCTCCCGCAGCGCGGCGACGATCATCGGCCCGGACTCGCTGATCGTGCCGTCGAGGTCAAGCAACACCGCGCTCGCCCTCTCCGGGAGGGCGAGCGCGGCGGTGTGACTCAGGAGTTCCTGCTCTCGCCGGGCCCGTCCTGTCCGGCCACGGAGCCGCTGGCCGCGTCGGTGCCCGCCACCGACCCGCTGGCGGAGTCGGCGCCGAGCACGGTGTCCTCGGCGGGGATCGGACCGGCGTCGGTGCCGGCAATCGAACCGCTGGCCGCGTCGGTGCCTGCGACGGACTCGCTGACGACGTCACCGCCGGCCACCGACTCTCCGGCGGCATCGTCGAGGGCACCCACTCCGCCGCTGGCGCCGGTCGCCGAACCCGTCGGGATCTGCTCACCCTCGAAGGCGGAGGCCTCGCTGACCTGGCCCGCGGCGCCGATCTGGGTCGACGCGGCGACGTCGTCGATGTAGGGCTCGGCCAGCGGGCGCGCCCACGGGTCCTCCTGCTCCGCGGCCTTCTTGTTGAAGAACCACGCCGCCGCGCCAGCGGCGCCGAGGATCCCCAGCGTTGCCATCAGGCCGGAGACGATGCCACGGCCGGTCTTCTTGGTCGTGGCCACGGCCTCTCCGCGCAGCACGCGGGCCGCGTCGCTCGCGCGATGGGCGGCCTCGGAGTCGCTGATCCGGCGCATGGCCTCGAACCCGACCAGCTGAGAACCGCCGAGCGCCGAGGACACGGCCGACGCCACCTTGGGCAGCGTGTCGTTCGCGAACTGGTCCTTGGCGTCGACGAGCTTGGGCAGGTAATCCGCCTCGACGTGGTGGCGCGCGTCCGTGATCCGCGGGCCGACGACCGAGCGGGCGTCCTGGAGGTGCGGCGCGACGGCGGAACGGGCGCTCTCGATCCTGGGCGCCGCGAGCGCCTTACCGTGTTCGGCTTGCTCGTCGATGAGCGACTTCGCGCGCGAGGCCACAGGGCGGATGGCGCTCTTGATCCCTTCCACCGTGGGGACCGAGACCTGGCGGGTTTCGACGGCCGGAACAGTTACCTTCTGGCTCTTACGGTTAAACACGGGGTCTCCTCGCTATGGATTCCGACGAGCCCCTGACCATCCAGAGGCCTTTGTCCCATCCTGCCGCTCCCTGGCCCAAGGGCCAACCCCAAGCGGAACTGATCGTCCGCCGAGGTCGGCCGCTCTGCCCTTCTGCCCTTCTTGCCCTGCCCTTCTTGCCGCCGGGCGGGGTGTCGGTCGCGCATGGAAGGATGAGCCGCATGAACGTGACGCTGCACACCAACCACGGCGACATCAACGTCGTCCTCTTCCCCGACGCCGCCCCCAAGACGGTCGACAACTTCGTCGGGCTGGCGGAGGGCTCCAAGGAATACAAGGACGACGCCGGCCGGACCAACCCGACCCCCTACTTCGACGGGCTGGTCTTCCACCGCATCATCCCCGGCTTCATGATCCAGGGCGGCTGCCCGCTCGGGCAGGGCTTCGGCGGCCCGGGCTACACCTTCAACGACGAGATCCACCCGGACAAGAACTTCACGAAGCCCTACCTGCTCGCCATGGCGAACGCAGGCGTCCGCGGCGGCAAGGGCACCAACGGTTCCCAGTTCTTCATCACGGTCGCCCCGACGACCTGGCTGCAGGGCAAGCACACGATCTTCGGCGAGGTGGCCGACCAGGAGTCGCGCGACGTCGTCGACAAGATCGCCGCCGTCCCCACGGGCCCGCAGGACCGCCCGATCGAGGACATCGTGATCGACAAGGTCACCGTCACGAAGTGACGGCCCCCACGCGGTGACCGCCACCGGCAACCCTGGAGCCCCACGAACCCGATGAGCACCCCACCCACCTCGTACGGCGAGGAGCTGCCTGCGACCGGCCCGACCTGTCCGCGGCATCCGGACCGGGTCAGCTACGTCTCGTGCCAGCGGTGCGGGCGGCCCACCTGCCCGGAGTGTCAGGTGCCGGCGGCGGTCGGGGTGCACTGCGTGGACTGCGTGGCGACGGCTCGTCGCGCTCGTTCACCGCACCTACGGCGCACGACCCGCCGTACGTCACCTACGGGTTCGTGGGGCTCATCGTCGCCGTGTACGTGGGGCAGCTGGCGTCCTCGACGGTGACGTCGACCCTCGCCCTCGTACCCGCCTTGGCCTTTTCCGAGCCGTGGCGCATCGTGACCAACGTCCTCGTCCATTCGCCGACGTTCCCGCTGCACCTGGCGGGCAACGCCCTGATGATCGCGCTGCTCGGCCGGCTCGTCGAGGCCGCCGTGGGACACGCCCGCTACGCGACGTTGTGTCTCGCCGCAACCCTCGGCGGGTCGGCCGCCGTGCTGTGGGCGAACGCGCCGCCCGCCGGACCGGGACAGCTCGGCTGGATCTCCTCCTACCTGGGCGCCTCGACCATCGCCTACGGCCTGATGACCGCGTTGATCGTCATGGCGGTCTTCGGGCAGGGCGACCTGCGGGGGCTGATGACGCTCCTGATCATCAACCTGGTGATCACGTTCGTCGTCCCGAACGTCTCGTGGGAGGGGCACCTGGGCGGCGGCGTCGCGGGCGCCCTCGCCCTCGGCGGGATAGCGTTGATGCGACGGGCCCGGACCCAGCGCGGCGGGCCGCCCATCTCCGCCGGGGCCGAGTGGGCCTGGCTGGTGGGGCTAATCGTGGTCCTCGCCGTGGCGTGCGTCGCCCGCTTCGCGACCGTTCCCGCGCTCTGGGGCGGCGCGCTCTGACGGGTGTGCCCCCTTCGGCGCGCCACCGTGGCCTGGCCCGCTTCAGTGATCTGGCGCGCCCGGTCCCGGCCACGACGGTGCGTTCCCGACGAACGGCCCCGCGATCGTGATCGGACGAAGCGTGATCGGACGCAGCGTGATCGGACGCAGCGTGATCGGACGCAGCGTGATCGGGCGCAGCGTGATCGGGCGCAGCGTGATCGGACCGCGACCCGTGGGCGCGTTAAGTTGTGAACTTCCCGACGACAGAACGATTCTCAGATCTTCCACAACTGTGATTCCAAGACTGTGATTACAGGGCTGTCATTCATCCCCAGGTGTGGAAAACCCTGTGGATGACGGACTGGCTCAGCCAGGATCCACCAAGGGCCACTGCTGTAGAACCTCGCATCGGCGCGGACCACGACGGTCGCGACCGGCGCTGGTCCGTCGGGCCCGCACTGGTCCGTCAGGCTGGCACCGGTCCGCCGGGTTGAGGCTGAAAGTGATGCAGATCACATCGGCCGGAAGTGGTGGATCGTCACGGATTCGCTTGTACGGCAGCGCAGTTGGCTCGTTGCTACAAGTCGCTTGAATCTCATTGCGGAACAGAGGTATTCACAGTTGGCAACGATGGCAGATCGAACGGGCGTTCGATAAACTAGGAGCATGTTCCAGACCTTCGACCACGACCCCCACGGCGGGGACGACACGGCGCGGGAGGGCGCCCGGTCGACGAGTCGTCCCTTGGCCGAACAGGCGGGTGGCGCAGCCCAGCATTCGTCGGCGCCGCAGCGGCCTCCGATGGAGCAGCAGTCCGCTGCGGAGCAGCCGTCGGGTGCGACCGTGCAGTCCTCGACGGGTCAGTCTTCGACGGGTCAGTCTTCGACGGGTCAGTCTTCGACGGGTGAGTTTCCTGCGGGTGAGCAGGCATTTCTGCCCGGCGGCGTGGGCCTGGCCGATGGCACGCGACTGGTCGAGCAGCTGCGGGAGGTGCGAGAGCTGCTGGGCCAGGTGGTGGGCGTGCTGCCGCGGGTGGCCGGCGCTGACCTGGCAGCCCTGGCTGCTGCGGCGGCGGGGGTGGTGGCCGCGGC
>JBDIAS010000078.1:0-15195 GCA_039812465.1 Austwickia sp.
ACCTCGAGCAGGCCATGGCCTTCCTCGCCGGGCCCGGGTCGAGCTACCCCTGGGGCGAGCTCATCGCGCCCGCGCTCCCGCTGGAGTCGCTGCCGCACGAGATGCTCGCTACAGGTCGGCTGCTTCGGCGTGCGATGACACCCCTATCTCCTCATGGGTGTAGCCACACAACACCATGAACTGGAGGGCGAGGTCGTAGTCCCCCCGAAGCCGCCTGCCACAGGGCCGCCTCCATCACGCTCTCCCATGGGCGCGCTTGCCATGGGTTGGAGTAGTAGCGTGCGTCCATCGGCTAATAGGTCAGAACAGTTCGTCAGATGGGCTGCGGGTCAGACTCATTGCTGGCGACCACCGCGCCATCAGGTGCCCCGGCCCCCGCCGCGCCACCACCCTCCATCCCGCGCCATCTCCTCCCTGCGACCCGTGACCCCTGCGACCCGTGACCCCTGTGACCCCTGTGACAACGACGTGCAGGAGACCTTAGTGACCACTCTCACCGTGTCCCTCCTCGTACCCCACTCTTCGATCGCCGTCGCGACAGTCCTCCCCGAGGCCTTCACCCCTGACACCGCCCCCGTGGCCGACAGCCTCGCCATCTCAGCGCTCATCGGGATGATCCCGCTGCTCACCGTGTTCCTCACCCTCGGGGTCCTCCGCTGGAAAGCGCACTGGGCTGGCCTCGCTGGTCTCGGCGCCGCCATCGGGGTGGCGATCCTCGCGTTCAAGATGCCCCCGAGCCTGGCGGCCCTGTCGGCAAGCGAGGGCGCCGTCTTTGGCGTCTTCCCCATCACGTGGATCGTGCTCACCGCCATCTGGCTCTACCAAATCACCGTGGTGAGCGGCCGGTTCGAGGACCTGCGCCAGACGTTCAACCTGATCTCCGACGACCCGCGCATCCAGGCGATCCTGATCGCCTTCTGCTTCGGCGGCCTCTTGGAGGCGTTGGCCGGATTCGGCGCGCCGGTCGCTATCACGGGCGTCATGCTCATGGCGGTCGGGTTCTCGGCCCTGCGCGCGGCCATCGTGGTGCTGTTGGCCAACACCGCCCCGGTGGCCTTCGGCGCCATCGCGATTCCGATCATTACCGCAGGCAACCTCACCGGGATCCCGTACACCCAGATCGGCGCATACGTGGGCCACCAGACACCGTTCCTCGCAGCGTGGGTTCCGCTGCTGCTCGTGCTGCTCGCCGACGGCAAGCGCGGCCTGGTCCAGACGTGGAAGGCGGCCCTTCCGATCGGCCTGGCCTTCGCCATCGCGCAGTGGGCGAGCGCCACGTTCATCTCCGTCGAACTCACCGACATCATCGCCTCGCTCGCCGGTCTGGCGGTCGGCGTGATCGTGCTGCGGTTCTGGCAGCCGGCCGGCCGCGAGGACGCACTCGCCCGCATGGCAGCCGAGCGGGAGAGGGAGACCGTCAGGTTCGGTCTGAGGCTCCCCGAAGTCGCCGACGCCCACGTGGAACGCATCACCGGTCGGCGCGTCTGGATGGCGCTCTTCCCCTACATCCTGGTGATCGCGGTCTTCTCGCTGGCCAAGCTGTGGAAGCCGCTGAGCTCCTTCCTGGCCAGCACCGACCTGAAGATTGGGTGGCCCGGGCTGCACGGCGAAGTGGTCACGGCCGCAGGCAAGCCCGTGACCAGCACGATCTACACCTTCAACTGGCTGAGCTCGCCCGGCACGCTGCTGCTGTTCACCGGCGTCATCGTCGCGATCGTCTATCGGGTGTCGGCCAGGGACGCCGTGGGCGAATTCACCGCCACCGTCGTCAAACTGAAGTTCACCTTCCTCACGATCGGAGCGGTGTTGGCCCTGGCGTACGTCATGAATCTGTCCGGTCAGACCGTGTCTATCGGCACCTGGATCGCCGGAACCGGGGCTGCGTTCGCCTTCTTCTCCCCCGTGCTCGGCTGGTTGGGCACGGCGGTCACCGGCTCGGACACCAGCGCTAACGCGCTCTTCTCGACGCTGCAGCAGACCGCAGGCCAGCAGGCGGGCATCGATCCGACCCTGCTGGTCGCGGCCAACACGTCCGGTGGCGTGGTCGGGAAGATGATCAGCCCTCAGAACCTCACGATCGCCGCCACCGCGGTCGGCCTCATCGGGCGCGAATCCGACATCCTGCGCAAAGTAGTGGGATGGAGCATCGGCATGCTGATCGCGCTCTGCCTGCTCGTCGGGCTCCAGTCGACGGTGCTGTCGTTCTTGCTCCCGTGAGGCCGCCTCTAGACCCCCACGCGCCACCATCTGTCCTGACGGAGGAGACACGATGACCAGCAGCACGGTCCCGGCCACCCGGGTGGCCCACCAGCGCCCTGGCGACGGGCTCACGGTCGCCCTCTTCGCCACCTGCGCCAACGACCTGATGTTCCCGGGCACGCCGAAGGCCACCACGCTGTTGCTGGAGCGCCTCGGCTGCACCGTGGTGTTCCCGGAACAGCAGACCTGTTGCGGCCAGGCGTTCACCAACACGGGTTACTTCGACGAGTCGGTCCCGCTGGTCCGAAACTACGCGGAGGCTTTCGCGCCGTACGACTACGTGGTCGGCCCCTCGGGGTCGTGCGTGGGGGCGGTCCGCCACCAGCACCCGATGCTCGCCGACCACGCCCGCGATCCGGGACTTCGCCGCGCCGCGGAGGCGGCGGCAGCCAAGACGTACGAGCTCAGTGAGTTCCTCGTCGATGTGCTGGGCACCGTGCACGTCGGGGCCTACTTCCCCCACAAGGTGACCTACCACCCGACGTGCCACTCCCTGCGGGTCGCCAAGGTCGGCGACCGTCCGATGCGGCTGCTGCAGGCCGTCCGGGGGATCACCGTGGAGGAGCTCGCGGACGCCGACCGGTGCTGTGGGTTCGGCGGCACGTTCGCCCTCAAGAACCCCGACATCTCGGTGGCGATGGCCGCCGATAAGGCGCGGCACGTGGCCGGTACCAACGCTGAATACCTCGTCACCGGCGACAACCTGTGCCTACTCAACATCTCCGGCGTGCTGAACCGGATGCATAGTGGCATCAAGCCGATCCACCTGGCGGAGGTCCTCGCCTCGACCGAGTCGGAAGGAGTTCTGGCATGACCGCGCAGTTCTTGGGACTGCCGCACCTGCGGCGGGACGCCGACGGACGTCTCACGCCCAAACCGCCCGCGGGAGATTTGATCGACTCCCCACCGTTCCCCTCGGCGGCGAGGGTCGAGCTCGGCAAGCCGGTGCAGCGAGGCAACCTGCACCACGCGATGACAACCATCCGCGATAAGCGCGCCGCTGTGGTGGCCGAGCTGGCCACCTGGGAGGAGCTGCGCTGCGCGGGTGAAGCCATCAAGAACCGCACGCTGCGACACCTCGACACCTACCTGCTGCAGCTCGAGGAGTCGCTGACTCGCGCGGGTTCCGTCGTGCACTGGGCTCGAGACGCCGCGGAGGCGAACGGGATCATCGTCGGCCTGGTCCGGGAGGCCCTGGCCGAGGCGTCGCGGGAGGCCACCATGGCGGGGACGGCAGGTCCGCTGCCGGAGGTGGTCAAGGTCAAGTCGATGGCCACCCAGGAGATCGACATGAACGAGGCCCTGGAGGCCGCCGGCATCGCCGCCTGGGAGACCGATCTCGCCGAGCTGATCGTGCAGCTCGGGCACGACCGGCCCAGCCACTTCCTCGTACCGGCAATCCACCGCAACCGCAGCGAGGTCCGCGAGATCTTCCTCGACGAGATGGCGACGTACGGCAAACCTCCGCCGGAAGGTCTCGACTCCGAACCGGCGCACCTCGCGGGCGCCGCCCGGCTGCACCTGCGCGAGAAATTCCTGCGCGCCGCGGTCGCCATCTCGGGAGCGAACTTCGCCGTCGCCGAGACCGGCACGCTCGTGGTCGTGGAGTCCGAGGGAAACGGGCGCATGTGCCTCACCCTGCCCGACACGCTCATCTCGGTCGTCGGCATCGAGAAGGTCCTGCCCACCGTGGACGACCTCGAGGTGTTCTTGCAGTTGCTGCCGCGCTCGTCCACTGCGGAGCGCATGAACCCGTACAACAGCCTGTGGACCGGCCCGACCGATGGCGACGGCCCGAAGCACACGCATGTGGTGCTCATTGACAACGGCCGGACGAACGTGCTCGCCGACGTCGCCGGCCGGGCGGCGCTGCGGTGCATCCGGTGCACGGCCTGCCTCAACGTGTGCCCCGTGTACGAAAAGGTGGGCGGCCACGCGTACGGCTCGGTCTACCCGGGCCCGATCGGCTCCATCCTCACCCCCCAGCTGCGGGGTACGAGCTCCGCCGTGGACAGGTCGCTGCCGTACGCCTCCACTCTGTGCGGCGCGTGCTTCGACGTGTGCCCCGTGCGGATACCGATTCCCGACCTGCTCGTTCACATGCGCCACCGGGTCGTGGAGAGCAAGAAGGCCGAAGCGAGCCAGAAGGTCGCGGACAAGCGGGGGCTGCCGTTCCGCATGCACACCGAGCCCGCGCTGATGGCCTCGGCGTCCTGGCTGATGTCGGACGCGCGACGCTGGTCGGCGGCCACCAAGGCCAGCGGTCTCGGAGGGCGGCTGCTCGGACGGGCGGACCACCTCGGGCCGCTGCCGTACCCGTTGTCGAAGTGGACCAACGCCCGCGACGTGCCCATCCCGCCGACGGAGTCGTTCCGGTCGTGGTGGAAACGAGAACGCGGCGACGGCACGAGCATCAGCCCCGGCAATACCAAGGAGGAGCAGCCGTGACACCCCAGCCCTCCGCGAAGGAGGCGATCCTCACCCGGATCCGATCTGCGCTGGTCGACGTGCCTGCCGACGTGCCCCCTCAGGTCGACGCGCCGGTGACCTGGCAGTACCGGCAACCCACTCCCATGGACGACGTGCTCGCCACCTTCGTGGAGAGGGTCGAGGACTACAAGGCCACGGTGGTGCGCTGCACGCTCGACAGAGTGTCCGACGCGATCACCGAGGCGCTGCGGGCGACCGGTGCGCGCAGCGTCGCGCTGCCCCCGGGTCTGGACGACTCGTGGCGCCAGGGTGCGGTGAGGGCGCGCGTGCCGGTCCGAATCGACGACCCGCCGCTGGCCAGAGAGGCGCTGAACGACACGCACGCCGTCGTCACGGCTGCGGCGGTGGGAGCCGCGGAGTCGGGCACGATCATGCTCGACCACGGCCCCGACCAGGGGCGCCGCGCGCTGACCCTTCTGCCGGACATCCACGTGTGCGTGGTGCTGGC
Organism: Austwickia sp.; assembly: GCA_039812465.1. Classification (GTDB taxonomy): domain Bacteria; phylum Actinomycetota; class Actinomycetes; order Actinomycetales; family Dermatophilaceae; genus Austwickia. Next base: position 5,198 of record JBDIAS010000078.1, read on the forward strand.
CGACCAGGTGGTCTCCGACATCCCGGAGGCGACCGGTCGCATCGCCGATGCGATCCGCGCGGGACGGCCGTGCACGTGGATCAGCGGCGGAAGCGCGACCAGTGACATCGAGCTGTCTCGCGTGGAGGGCGTCCACGGACCGAGGACCCTGTACGTCATCCTGGCCGAGTGACCTCCGCGAGGAGCTCCAGCACGTGGCGGTAGTCGTGCCCGGTGGCGCGGGACATGCCTAGCTCGCACGTACGGTTCGTGGACAGGTAGGCGTCGTAGGAGCGCCGCGCGACCTCGGCGGCCTCCTCGCTGCTCGCGGAAGCGGTCAGCTCCGGATGGAGCATCCCCCGGTCGCCGGCGAACCCGCAGCAGCCGACCGCGTCGGGCACGACGACCTCATGCGCGCACGCCCGCGCGCAGGCCAGCAGGTGCGGCAGGTCGCCGGAGTGCCAGTCGGAGCAGGTCGGGTGGACGACGGCGCTGCCGACCTTCGCGCGCACCCGCAGGCGCGGCAGCAGGTGCGAAGCGGTGAACGCCACCGAGTCCAGCACCGGAACCCGGGCGAATCTCTCCGCCAGCTCCCGTTCGCCGGCAGCCTCGAGGTCGGCGACGAGCTCGTGCAGGCCGTGGGTGCACGAGCTTGCGTCGGTCACGACCGGCACCGCGCCCTCCCGGGTCGCCGCCAGCAGCGAGGTGGCCGTGCGCCGCGCCATCTCGGCGAGCCCGTCGGTGAGGCCCTTGGAGCGCCAGACGGTTCCGCAGCACAACCCGACGATGTCGCGGGGCACCTGGACGCGGACCCCTGCCCGGTCGCAGAGGGCCACGAACGCCAGCGGAGCGCCGGGAAGCGGCTGCCTCGTGTTCTCGCGTCCGTCAGCGCTGGGGTCGGTCGCCCGCCGCGCTGGTCTCGAGCCGCCGAAGATCTCGTCGAGGCAGGAGGCGAAAAGCACGACCGACCCAGGCCCCTCGCGCGTGGGTGCGTGCCGGCTGATGCCCGGGCCGGGCAGATCGTCGCCGACGAGCGGGACCACGTCCGCGGACAGCACCCGCCGGGTCGCTCCGGTGATCGATGTCAGCGCTGACGGTGACATCGTCGAGGCTAGGCGCATGCCACCGCGCAGCCCATGAAGGACGGCGTCCCACTCCCGCGCCAAGACTCGGCCGACCGCCTGAGACACCGGAGTCTGCGCTTGCGCCCGGAAGCGCTTCATGACCTTGCCCGTATCGATGGAAACGGGACAGTTGAGCAGGCACATCGAGTCAGCGGCACAGGTCTGCACCGCGTCATAGGTGAAGTCCGCCTCGATCGCGGCCCGACGCCCCGGCGCCGACGCAGCCATCTCCCGCATCAGCGCGATGCGTTGCCGGGGAGTGGTCGTCAGGTCGCGGGAGGGGCACACCGGCTCGCAGTATCCGCATTCGACGCAGCGGTCGACGGCCGGGTCCACCAGCTCCGGGAGCTTGAGGTCGCGCAGGTGCGCCCGGTCGTCGTCGGTGATGATGACGCCGGGGTTCAACGTGCCCCTTTCGTCGAAGAGCGACTTGACCTCGCGCATGACCGCGTAGAGCTCGCTGCCGTACTGCCGCTCGACGAACGGCGCCATGATGCGGCCGGTGCCGTGCTCGGCCTTCAGGGAACCGTCGGCGGCCAGGATCAGGTCGACGAGATCGTCGCTGAACGCGGCGTAGGTCTCGATCTGGCGAGGATCGCGGAGGTCGGGGTTGATCATGAAGTGCAGGTTGGCGTCCTTGGCGTGGCCGAAGATCACCGCGTCGTGGTAGCCGTGACGCCCGCACAGCCGCTGGATCGCCCCCACGGTGTCGGTCAGCGCTGGCATCGGAACGACGACGTCCTCCAGCAGCGCCGTCGATCCGGCCGGTCGGGCGCCGGCCACCGCGGTGTACAGCCCCTTGCGCACCAGCCAGCTCTGGGCCCGCTCGGCGGGATCGGTGGAGAACGAGTACGGGCGGGGCAGGGCCGTCAGGGCACCCAGGCCGGCGACCGATCGTGACAGGGCGTCGACGCGCTCCGTCAGCTCCTCGGCGGACTCGCACTGAGCCTCGATGAGCAGGGCCGTGTGATCCTGCACGTTGAGGCCGACAAGTGCCGGGACGACCGTGGCCAGGTGCTGGGCCACCCGCAGCGAGGCGGCGTCCATGAGCTCGACGGTTGCCGCGCCGGCATCCACCAGCGCCGGCAAGGCGGACGTAGCCCCCTCGATGCGGTCGAAGACGAGCAGAGACGTGGCCAGGTGCGCGTATGCGGGCACCGTGTGAAACGTCGCCGACAAGATGAACCCAAGCGTGCCCTCGGAGCCGACCATCAGGTGGGCCAGGATGTCTGCAGGGGTGTTGAAGTCCAGGAAGGCGTTGACCCCGTAGCCCATCGTGTTCTTCATCGAGAACTGGTGGCGGATCCGGCGAACGGAGTCGGGGTTGGCGCGGACCCGCTCGCGCAGGCGTTCCAGCCCCTCGACGAGGCGTGGCTCCGCGTGCCGCAGCCGGGCATCCGCGTCGGGCGCGGCGGTGTCGAGCCGCGTGCCCGACAGCAGGAGAACCTCCAGGCCTGCCAGGGTCCGGTAGGTGTTCTTGGTGGTGCCGCACGCCATCCCGGAAGAGTTGTTCGCGACGACGCCGCCGATCGTGCACGCCACCTCGGAGGCGGGGTCAGGACCGAGGGCCCGGCCGTAGGGCGCGAGCGCAGCGTTGACGGCGCGGACGGTCGCCCCGGGCTGGCAGCGGACGGCGGCACCCTCGGCGAGGATCTCGACGCCCCGGAAGCCGCGACGGGTGTCGATCAGGAGCCCGTCGGTCTGCGCCTGACCCGACAGGGAGGTGCCGCCGGAGCGGAAGGTGACCGGGACGTCGTGGCGCGCCGCCAGGCGCACAGCTTCCGCGACGGCGTCGCCGTCCTTCGCGAGGACCACCACGCGGGGATACAGCAGGTAGTGCGACGCGTCGTGCGCCATCCGAGCCACGTCCAGTGGCCGGTCGGCCACCTGGTCCTCGCCCAGCGCCGCGCGAAGCTCGGACGCGATGCTCGTGCTCACGGGAACCTCCTGCGGTCGTCTGTCGCACGCCCCGACGTGGCAGGGGGCGCCACCTTCACATCCGTACCGGCGCATCCGTACCGGCGCATCCGTACCGGCACATCCGTACCGGCACATCCGTACCGGCACATCCGTACCGGCGCATTCGTACCGGCGTGTCGGCCTAGAGAAACGTCCTATGAAAGGTGAGGCTACGCGCGCAGGCCCGAGGTGTCCGCCCAGCGCAGGCTGCAGGTGCGCGAGTTCGCTTGTGCAGACGCCCGACTAGGATCGAGGCACGGGTGCAGCCGAGACGGGAGCGCTCGCGCCTGCTGGCTGGAATCGGGGACTCATGAACATCGCTGCACGCGCGCATCGACGCGCGGCTGCCCTCGCGCCGAGGCGCGGCACGCCGGCGGCACGCGCCGCGAGCGCACCCCGAACCACCGCCCGCCGCACCTCCTCCAGGGGCTCGTACGATCCCGCGCCCTCCGACATCGAGGTGCGGGACCTGCAGGTACGGCTTCGCGGGGGCCAGGTGCTCCTCGACGGCGTCAGCTTCAACCTCCCCCGCTCCAGCCTGCTCGCCGTCATCGGCCCATCGGGCGCCGGCAAGACCACCCTGTTGCGGGCGTTGACCGGCTCCCGGGCGATCGCCGCGGGGCAGGTGTTGATCGAGGGCAGGCCGCTGGCCGGGGACGATGAGCTGCGCCGGCGGATCGGCGTCGTGCCCCAGGACGACGTCGTCCACCGCCACCTGACCGTGCGTCAGGCGCTCACGTACGCCGCCGAACTGCGCCTCCCCCGCGACCTCACCGACACCGAGCGCATCCTGCGGATCCACGGGGTGGTCGGCGAGCTGGGCCTGGTGCGCCACCTCGACACCCGCATCGACCGGCTCTCGGGCGGCCAGCGCAAGCGGGTGTCCGTGGCGATGGAGCTGCTCAGCGAGCCGGCGCTGCTCTTCCTGGACGAGCCGACATCCGGCCTGGACCCGAGCCTCGACCACTCCGTGATGCGGACCCTGCGGGAGCTGGCCGACACCGGGCGCAGCGTCGTGGTGACGACCCACAGCGTCACCCACCTGCACCTGTGCGATCTCGTGCTGATCCTCGCCCCCGGGGGCAGGGTGGCCTACTTCGGCCCGCCGGAGCAGGTATTGCCGACGTTCGGGATGGCCGACTACTCGGAGGTTTTCTATGCGCTGCACCGCGATCCGGAGGCGATCAGCGCGGCGTACGCTCACCGCGCCACGGCACCGGCACCCCTGCGCGAGCATCGCACCCGCCACCGCCCGTGGCGCCGCTCCCTCCCGGAGGTCCCCGCTCGAGCGCCCCATGTCGCGGACGGAGCCCGTCCGATCGCACACCCCGCGAACCCACCCCGCTCCGCGCCCCGCCAGCTCGGCACGTTGATCCGGCGGCACGTGCGCGTGCTGTTGGCCGATCGGATGTACGCGGTCTTCACCGCCGCGCTGCCGATCGTGCTGGCCGCCCTCGTGATGACCGTGCCGGGAGGCGCCGGCCTCGGCACCGGGGCAGACCCGCCGACCAACGAACCCATTCAGACGCTGCTCATCCTGATCCTCGGGGCCGCGTTCATGGGGGTCGCCACCACCTCGCGGGATCTGATCGGCGAGCGCCCCATTTATCGGCGAGAGCGCGCCGTCGGGCTCTCCCCCGGGGCATACCTGACCGCCAAGGTCGTGGTCTTCGGGGCGCTGTCCCTCACCCAGTCCGCGGTGCTCGTCGGACTCGTCCTGCTCGCCAAGCCGGGACCGGACGGGGCCGCGGCGCTGAGCGCCCTCGACTGGCCGATGATCCCGTGGCCGGGCGGCGGCCTGGAGGTTCCGACCGGGGCCATCGAGCTCTACGCGGCCGTCGCCGTCACGGCGTTTACCTGCGCCACCCTCGGGCTGCTGCTCTCGGCGTGCGTGTCGACGACCGAGCAGATCATGCCGTTGCTGGTCATCGTGATCATGTGCCAACTCGTCCTCTCGGGAGGTCTGCTGCCCGTCGCGGATCGCACCCCGTTGGAGCAGCTGGCCTGGTTCTCGCCGAGCCGGTGGGGGTACGCGGCCGCAGCCGGCACCGTCGACATCGTCGGCAAGGTCCCGGTCCAGCCCGAACGCTCCCTTGATCCGCTCTGGCGCACCGATGCCGCCACCTGGTGGCGCTGCCTGGGCTTGCTGGGGGTCGGCGCGATGGGCACCCTCGCCGGGACAGCCGGCGTCCTGCGCCGACGTCCCGACCGCGGGTGAGCGCTCACCGGCCGACTGACGGGCGCACGGGGTTCCGCCGCTTCGTGGACCGGCGCACGGGAGCCGCCGCCGCTACGGCAAGATGGCCGACGGCGCGGCAACCCGCACGGCGCCTGTCCACGAGGCCGGGTGTCACCGCGGAGCATGCCCGTCGTCGAGCGCCGTCAGGGCGGCATGGTGGGCTTTTCGTCCACACCCTTGCGGCGCGGGAGGGGCAGCGCAGTGTCGAACAGCGTGTACGTCGCCTCGTCGGAGGGGCGATCCGGCAAGGTGGTGATCGCGCTCGGGGGGTTGAGCTCGGCGCTCATGATGACCCCCCGAGTCGGCGTCTTCCGCCCGATCGTCAGCGGGGGCCAGGAGGTCGACCGCGTCCTGGAGCTGCTGCTGTCCAGGATGGACTCGCACATGACGTACGAAGAGGGCTGGGGCGTCACCTACGAGGAGGTGCACGCCGATCCCTCCGAAGCGATGAGCCGGATTATCGAGCGCTATTACGCGCTGGAGCAGCGTTTCGACTACATGATCATCGTCGGCTCGGACTTCACCGACATCGCGTCCCCCACGGAGTTCTCCTACAACGCGGCCATCGCAGCCAACCTGAAGTCGCCCATGATCATCGTGGTGCCCGGTGAGCGGCGCAGCCCGGAGGAGATCCGCGTCGCCGCCGAGGTGTCGATCAGCGACGCGCGACGCAACCACGCCCAGGTCGCCGCGGTCATCGCCAACCTGGTGGAGCGCGACCAGCTGGAGGCGGTCTGGAGCAAGCTCAAGGAGCTGCCCGGCATCGGCCCCAGCTCGGCCTACGCCCTGCCGCAGGACCCGCTGATGAAGGCCCCCACGGTCCGCGAATATATGGAGGCCGTCCTCGGCGAGCAGGTGCTCGGCGACGAGCGTCTGGTCGACAGCGAGGCGATGAAGATCATCATCGCGGCCATGACCATGCCGCACGTGCTGGACCGGCTGACCCCCGGCGCGCTCGTGGTGACCCCGAGCGACCGGACCGATGTGCTGCTCGGCGTCCTGATCGCGCACGCCTCCCGCACCTTTCCGCAGCTCGCCGGGGTGGTCCTCAACGGCGGTTTCGAGATTCCGCCGCAGATCATCGAGCTGATCGAGGGGCTGCGCCTCAAGATCCCGATCATCACCAGCCCGCTTGGGACCCGCGATATCACGGCCAACCTCGACAACGTCCGGGCCAGCCTCACCAAGGACTCGACGCGCAAGATCGACATTGCGCTGCAGCTGGTGGCCGACTACGTCGACGTGCACGCCCTTCTGCAGCGGATCCTGCTGACCAAATCCGACATCGTGACCCCGCTGATGTTCGAGCACCAGCTGCTCGACCGAGCGCGCAGCGCTGACCGGCACATCGTGCTCCCGGAGGGGACCGAGGAGAGGATCCTGCGCGCCGCCGACGCGCTCCTGCGACGCAAGGTGGTGCGTCTGACGTTGCTCGGCAACGCCGACTCCATCCGGCGCAAGGCCCGGCTGCTCGGGCTCAACGTCGAGGACGCCAACGTCGTGGACCCGCAGACGAGCCCGATGCGGGCGCGGTTCGCGATGGAGTACGCGGCCCTGCGGGCCGCCAAGGGGGTCACCTACGACCAGGCGTACGACACCGTCGCCGACGTCTCCTACTTCGGGACCATGATGGTGCTGGGCGGCCTGGCCGACGGCATGGTGTCCGGCTCCGTCAACACGACCGCGCACACGATCCGCCCGGCCCTTGAAGTCATCAAGACCTCCAAGGGCACCTCGGTGGTGTCCTCGGTCTTCCTGATGTGCCTGGCGGATCGGGTGTTGACATACGGCGATTGCGCTGTCAACCCGGACCCGAACCCCGAGCAGCTCGCCGACATCGCGATCTCCTCGGCGGAGACGGCGCGGCAGTTCGGCATCGAGCCGCGCGTCGCCATGCTCTCCTACAGCACCGGCGCGTCCGGTACCGGCGCGGACGTGGACAAGGTGCGCACGGCAACCGACCTGGTCCGGCAGCGGGCGCCGGAGCTGCTGGTGGACGGGCCGCTGCAATACGACGCCGCCGTGGACCCGACCGTGGCGGCGAGCAAGGCGAAGGACTCTCCGGTCGCCGGGCGCGCGACCGTGTTGATCTTCCCGGACCTCAACACGGGCAACAACACCTATAAGGCCGTGCAGCGCAGCGCCGGCGCGGTCGCGATCGGCCCGGTGTTGCAGGGTCTTCGCAAGCCGGTCAACGACTTGTCCCGCGGCGCTCTGGTCTCCGACATCATCAACACGGTCGCGATCACGGCGATCCAGGCGGCCGACGTGCCGGCCAACAATGGAGCCCAAACGTCCGTCACCTCGCCGTATCACGGCGTCTCCGGACGCGCGACCTGACCGGGACCACCTGAGCACTACCATTCACACGGACTAAGGAGCACTGACCTGACATGTCGAGCGCGAACAGCGCACCCACCGCCGTCCTCGTCATCAACGCGGGAAGCTCGTCGCTGAAGTACCAGCTGATCGACGTCTGGACAGGCGCCACCCTCGGATCCGGGCTGGTCGAGAAGATCGGCGAGCCGACCGGACGAGCCACTCACCGCGTCAACGACGAGAAGTACGTCACTGACATCACGTGCGCCAACCATGAAGCCGCGTTTGCGGTGGCCCTCGGCGCGTTCGAGACGCACGGACCCAGCCTTTCTGACCACCCCCTGCTGGCCGTGGGACACCGCGTCGTGCACGGCGGGACCCGCTATAGCGCGCCCGCCCTCATCACCGACGAACTTGTCGCGGCCGTCACGGAGCTCATCCCGCTCGCGCCGCTGCACAACCCCCCGAACCTGCAGGGCATCGCCGTGGCGCGCGCGGCCTTCCCGGGAGTCCCGCAGGTCGCCGTCTTCGACACTGCCTTCCACCAGACCATGCCCCCGCACGCCTACACCTATGCGATCCCCTCCGCCTGGCGCGAGCAACACAAGGTCCGCCGCTACGGGTTCCACGGCACGTCGCACGCGTACGTCTCCCGCAAGGCCGCGGAGTTCCTGGGCAAGGCGCCGCAGGACGTCAACGTCATCGTTTTGCACGTGGGCAACGGCGCGTCCGCCTCTGCGGTGAAGGCCGGCGTGTGCATCGACACCTCGATGGGCATGACCCCTTTGGAGGGCCTGGTCATGGGCACCCGCCCGGGCGATCTCGACCCCGGCCTCGCCGCGTACATGGCGAGCACCGGCCTGAGCGCGCAAGAATACGACCGCGCGCTCAACAAGGAGTCCGGCCTCAAGGCGCTCGCGGGCAGCAACGACTACCGCGACATCGAGAACGCGATCGAGCGGGGAGATCAGGACGCGCGCTTGGCGCTGGACGTGGCGGCCTACCGGCTGCGCAAATACCTGGGCGCCTACACGTTCGCGCTGGGACACGTCGACGCGGTCGTGTTCACGGCTGGAGCCGGCGAGAACGACCCGATCCTGCGCGAGCGCGTCATCAGCGTGCTAGAGGCGCAGGGCCTGATCCTGGACCTGCAGGCCAACGGTGTGCGCAGCGGCGAGCCCCGCCGGATCTCCACGCCGGATTCTCCCGTGGCCGTGCTCGTGATCCCGACGGAAGAGGAGCTGGAGATCGCCAAACAGGCGGCTGCGGTGGTCCGCGGCACCTGAGGGCCGACCTGGCCGACTGCTGAAAACAGTTGCAGCAGTACGATATCCGCCGCATCCCCCCGTCTGGGGGGATGCGGATTTCCTTGCTCTGCCCAACCCGGCCGGTTACCGTCATAGATACAAGAACACTCCAGCGTCGAGGCGCCGCCATCGCAGCGGCGGCATGAAGACAGCCCGGCGTCGGTGCAAGAACACCCCGGCATCGCATCGTGACAAGCGATGGCACCGCGCGTGCCGTGGGTGACTGGCACGGGGTTGGCGGTCAAAGGGTTTGGGGGCACGGGATGTCGCGGCAGATGTCGGCCACCGACCGCGCGTACGTCGACACCCGCGCACGCATCATCGACGGCGAACTGCCCGGCGGGGACGTCATCACAGAGGGCCAGATCTCGACCTGGCTGGGCATCAGCCGCACCCCGGTGCGGGAGGCGTTCCTGCGCCTGCAGTCGGAGGGCTTCCTGCAGCTCTACCCCAAGCGGGGCGCCGTCGTCGTGCCGATCGAGGCGTCCGAGGCGGTGACGATCAGCGAGGCGCGCGAGGTGATCGAGACGTTCGCCGTCGAGAAGCTCCTCACCGAGAACGATCAGACGCCGCAGCGGCTGCTCGACGACCTGTGGGAGCACGTCGCGGAGCAGGGCCGGTGCGCCCGAGGCGGCGATTTCACCGCCTTTTGCGCCGCGGACACGGCCTTCCACCTGCGGGTGGTCGACTCCGCGGGCAACCCGCACCTCACGGACCTGTACGCGAGCCTGCGGGACCGGCACCGCCGGGTGTCCATGTCGACCACGCCGCGGGCGCCGACGGACCTGAACGGCGTGCACGCCTCGCACCAGCGGCTCGTGGAGCTGCTGGAACAGGGCGATCTGGACGCCGCACTGTCGGCGTTCCGGGCCCACCTGCGCGGCGTACGCCGCGAGCTGGAGCTGGGCATCCGCCCCACCTAGCCCTGGGGGTTGCCCGCAGCGACTCGGCTCGGCCCCCGTGCACTTCCCGCCCACGGGCGGCAACCGTACGCAAAGCCCCAGCACCCCCCGTGCACTTCCCGCCCACGGGCGGCAACGGTACGGAAAGCCCCAGCACCCCCCGTGCACT
>JBDIAS010000079.1:0-15131 GCA_039812465.1 Austwickia sp.
ACACCCTCGACCGGGGCGAGGACCCCACGATCTGAGGACTTCGGTGCGGCGAGGGGCCGCACGCTCCCGCGCCCCTGGCAGAATGGACCAGCGGGTCGCGGCATCTCGGCCACGTCCCGCCGGCCCGCGCCGAGGCGATGCGAGCGCAGGCCTCCGGCCGCCAGGTGACCCTGGCAGGCCACCCGCCGAGCAGCGGGACCCCGCTGCCCGACCGACCGTTACGGAGGAACCAATGTCCGCCCCCGTCTCACACGGCCACACCCCCGCTGCCTGGACGGGGACGTTGATCATCCTCCTGGGCTCCCTGCTGGTCTCCATCGGCATGGTCCTGGCCATCAGCTTCCTGTGGATCGCCGGCGCCGTGCTCGTCGTCGCGGGTGTGGTGGCCTGGGTGGGGATGAACAAGGCCGGTTACGGGGAAGAAGCCAAGCACTGACGCACGCCTCGCGGGGCGCCCTGCACCCTGCCGCGATTCGGTCGCTCCGGGGGCACTGGCTACCCTGAGGTCCGTGGGCACCGTTCTGGACGACATCATCGAGGGCGTGCGCGAGGATCTGGCGGCGCGACGCGCCACCGTCCCGCTGCAGGAGCTGAAGGACCGCGCGGGCCGCGCGCTGCAGGCCCGAGACGGCGTCGCCGCCCTCAGCCAAGGGGAGCAGGGCGTCAAGGTCATCGCCGAGGTCAAGCGGTCCAGCCCCAGCAAGGGGGCCCTCGCCGCGATCGCGGACCCGGCGAGCCTCGCCCGCGACTACGAGGCGGGCGGCGCGTCGGTGATCAGCGTGCTGACCGAGCAGCGCCGCTTCGGCGGGAGCCTGGCGGACCTGACCGCGGTGCGCGCGGCGGTCGACATCCCGGTTCTGCGCAAGGACTTCATCGTGGATCCGTACCAGATCTGGGAGGCCCGCGCGCACGGCGCCGATTTCATCCTCCTGATCGTCGCGGCCCTGGCGCAGGACGTGCTAATCGGGCTCCGCGAACGCACCGAGTCGCTCGGGATGACCGCGCTGGTGGAGGTCCACGACGAGGACGAGGCCGAGCGGGCGCTGTCCGCCGGCTCCCGCGTCATCGGGGTCAACAACCGCAACCTGAAGACCCTCGAGGTGGACCGGGGCACGTTTGCGCGGATCGCCCCGCACCTCCCCCCCGGGGTCGTCACGGTGGCGGAGTCCGGCATCCGCGGGCCGCACGACGTGCTCGAGGTGGCCCAGCTGGGGGCGCAGGCCGTGCTGGTCGGGGAGTCGTTGGTCGTGGGCGGCAACCCGCGCCAGGCGGTGAGCGACCTCGTCGCGGCGGGGGCGCACCCGTGCATCCCGCGGCCGACCGAACCATGAGATCGAGCAACGAGATCGAGCCACGAATCCAGTCATGAATCCAGTCATGAATCCAGCAATGAATCGAGCCATGAGCAGGACCGCGCGGCCTCGCGCGGGCGGAGTCGAGCCGGCGCGCGCAGCGGCCGGGCCACAGCGCGGCGTGCGCGGGCGCGCGGCGAGGACGGGAGAGCTACCGGTGAGCGGTCGATGAGCGAGTTCGCGCCGATCGGGCGGTTCGGCGAGTACGGGGGCCGGTACGTCCCCGAGGCCCTCATCGCGGCGCTGGAGGAGCTGGACGCGGCCCGCCAGGCCGCCTGGGAGGACCCGGCCTTCGTGGCCGAGCTAGAGCGGCTGCAGCGTGACTACACCGGGCGGCCGAGCCTGTTGACCGAGGCGCCGCGGTTCGCGCAGCACTGCGGCGGGGCCCGCGTCTTCCTCAAGCGCGAGGACCTGAACCACACGGGATCCCACAAGATCAACAACGTGCTCGGGCAGGCGTTGCTCACGGTCCGGATGGGCAAGCGGCGCGTCATCGCCGAGACCGGCGCCGGCCAGCACGGGGTCGCCACGGCGACCGCGGCGGCGCTGATGGGCCTGGAGTGCGTCGTCTACATGGGCAAGCGGGACACGGAGCGCCAGGCGCTGAACGTCGCGCGGATGCGCCTCCTCGGGGCCACGGTCGTGGCGGTCGAGCACGGCAGCGCCACGCTCAAGGACGCGATCAACGAGGCGTTGCGGGACTGGGTGACCAACGTCGAGACCACGCACTACGTGCTCGGCACGGTGACCGGCCCGCACCCGTTCCCGGAGATGGTCCGGGACTTCCACAAGGTCATCGGCGAGGAGGCCCGCGAGCAGATCCTCGCGGCGACCGGCCGGCTGCCCGACGCGGTCGTGGCCTGCGTGGGCGGCGGTTCTAACGCGATGGGCCTGTTCCACGCGTTCGTGCCGGACGAGGCGGTGCGGCTCGTCGGCGTCGAGGCGGGCGGTTCCGGGGTCGCCTCCGGCAAGCACGCGGCGCGGTTCTCGGGCGGGGAGCCCGGAGTGCTGCACGGCGCGGCCACCTATGTGCTCCAGGACTCCGACGGGCAGACCATCGACTCGCACTCGGTGTCGGCCGGGTTGGACTACCCGAGCGTCGGCCCGGAGCACTCCTACCTGCACTCGATCGGCCGCGCCGAATACCTCGACGCGACCGACGACCAGGCGATGGAGGCGTTCTCACTGCTCACCCGGACCGAGGGCATCATGCCCGCGCTGGAGAGCGCGCACGCCCTGGCCGGCGCATTGCGGATCGGGCGGGAGCTCGGCCCGCACGCGATCGTCGTGGTCAACCTGTCGGGCCGCGGCGACAAGGACGTGGACACGGCGGCTCGTTGGCTGGGCCTGGTGGACGCCGACGGCGCGCCGGTCGATCTGGAGGAGAAGAAGGACGTCGTCGCGCAGGCGGAGGGGGACCGATGACCCGCGTGGAGGAGGCCCTGAGCCGGGCCCGTGACGAAGACCGGGCGGCGTTGATCGCCTACCTTCCGGTGGGCTTCCCCGACGTCCGGCGGTCCATCGAGGCGATGCGCGCGGTGGTGGAGGCCGGCGCCGACATCGTGGAGGTCGGCTTCCCGTACTCCGACCCGATGATGGACGGCCCGATCATCCAGGACGCGGCCGCCCGGGCGTTGGCTGGGGGCGTGCGGATGGACGACGTCTTCGCGGCCGTGGCCGGCGTCGTGGAGGCGGGCGGCGCGGCCGCGGTGATGAGCTACTGGAACCCGATCCTGCGCCGCGGGGTGGAGAACTTCGCGCGGGAGTTCGCCGCCGCCGGCGGATCCGGGGTGATCACCCCCGACCTCATCCCGGACGAGGGCCAGGAGTGGGAGGCGGCGGCCGCGGCCCACGACGTCTGCCCCATCTACCTCGTCGCGCCCAGCTCGAAGGACGATCGGCTCGCGATGACCGCGCGGCACTGCCGGGGTTTCGTCTACGTCGCCTCCACGATGGGGGTCACCGGCACCCGCTCGTCGGTGAGCAGCGGCGCCGAGGTGCTGGTCGGCCGGACCAGGGCCGTCACGGATCTGCCGCTGTGCGTGGGCCTCGGGGTGAGCACGCGGGAGCAGGCCGCCCAGGTGGCCTCGTACGCCGACGGCGTGATCGTGGGCTCGGCCCTGGTCAAGACACTGATCGGGGACGAGCCGTGGGAGGAGCGGCTCGCGAACCTGCGGGCGCTGGCCGGCGAACTCGCGGCCGGGGTCCGCGAAGGCCGCTCCGGACAGGGCGGCTGAGCGCGTGGGTGGGGGGGCCACGGGCGGGCGGGACGGCTGGGCGCGGTGGGTGTCGCTGCTCGCGAGGCTGGTCCTCGCGGGCGTGTGGATCTACGCGGCCTCGACGAAGATCGGCCGGCCGCTGACGAGCGCGCGGGCCGTGCAGGCGTACGAGATCTTCCCGTTCGATGTGGCGGCGATGATCGGGCAGGCGCTGCCGATCATCGAGCTGGCGCTCGGGATCCTGTTGCTCATCGGACTTTTCACCCGTGTGAGCGCGGCGCTGTCGCTCGTGCTGCTGGCCGTGTTCGTGGCGGGGATCGCCTCAGCCTGGGCCCGCGGGCTACAGATCGACTGCGGGTGCTTCGGCGGGGACGGCTCGCTGGCCCTCGGTCAGGAGCCGCAGTACCTCCAGGAGATCCTGCGTGATATCGGCTACGCGGCCTGCGCCGCCTGGCTCGTGTGGCGCCCCCGGAGCCCGTACTCGGTGGACTCGCGCCTGGAGCCCTCCCCCGCGGGTCCCTGACACGACGGGCCGACACGGACGGCAGGGCGTCCGGGGCAGTTCCAGCGACATCGCCTACCGTGGGTGCTGACCGCCGACCCGCCGGAGTGCAATGGCGCGCTGCGCCAGTCCCGCTCGCCACACCAGGAGAACCGATGTCGAACGACCGCCAGGCCAAGATCGCCGCGGCCACCGGACCCCAGCGCAACTCCAACCGCACCATCCTCGGGGCCGTCGTGGCCCTCCTCGTCGTCATCGGCGTGATCGTCGGGATCGTGGTCGGGACCCGCGGGAACGATGAGCCCGCCGCCGAGGGGAACGCGACGAACGGGGCCACGTCCGGCGAGGTCAAGCTGCCGAAGGGCGTCGCGGACCCGCACGCGCCGGTTGTGGCCACCAACGACGGCGTGCTGCGCCCGGGGGTGCCCACGCTGCAGATCTTCGAGGACTTCCAGTGCCCGGCCTGCAAGCACGCGGAGGACCTCTTCGGCCCGACGATCAAGGACATGGGCGCCAAGGGCGAGATCAACGTCGTCTACTACGTGAAGACGTTCATGGACGACAGCCTGCGCAACGACTCCTCCAAGAAGGTCGGCAACGCCGCCCTGTGCGCCTCGGACGCGGGCAAGTTCGAGGACTACCACGACAAGATCTACGCCAAGCAGCCGACGGGCGAGGGCACCGGCTACACCGACGAGCAGGTGCAGGATGCGGCCGGTGAGGCCGGCATCACCGGCGCGGCGCTGGACACCTGGAAGCAGTGCGTGACCGACCGCACGTACGTGCCCTACCTGAACGGCCTCGAGGAGTACACGGCGCAGACCATGCGGGTCACCTCGACCCCGTCCTTCTACGTGGACAACAAGCGGATGGCGCTGCGCAACGAGATGACGGCCGAGGACTTCCGCACGCTGATCCGCGAGACGGCCGCCAAGTGAGCCTCGCCGCCGACGGCCTCCTCGCGCTCGCGGGGGCCGCGGCGGTGCCGGCCGAGCTCCCGAGCCCGTCCGTCGCGGTCTGGAATCTCGGCCCGGTGCCGTTGCGCGCGTACGCCCTGTGCCTGCTCGCGGGCATCGTGCTCGCCACCTGGGTCACGGCCCGGCGCCTTCAGACCCGCGGCGTCGAGGCGGATCGCGCGATCGACGTCGCCCTGTGGGCGGTGCCCTTCGGGATCGTCGGCGGCCGCATCTATCACGTGCTGTCCTCGCCGCAGCCGTACTTCGGCCCCGGCGGGGACCCCTGGCGCGCCCTCGAGATCTGGGAGGGCGGCCTCGGCATCTGGGGCGCGGTGGCGCTGGGCGCGGTCGGCGCCTGGATCGCCTGCCGCCGCTACGGGATCCCGCTCCTGGTCTTCGGCGACGCGCTCGCCCCGGGGCTGGCGCTCGCGCAGGCGGTGGGACGGTGGGGCAACTGGTTCAACAACGAGCTGTACGGCGGCCCCACCGACCTCCCGTGGGGGCTGGTGATTCACCAGTGGGACTTCGCTGCGGGCCGCGCGGTCACCGACGCCGCCGGCCAGCCGATCGTCATCGGCACGTTCCACCCCACCTTCCTGTACGAATCCCTGTGGTGCCTGCTGATCGCGGCGGTGCTGTTCGGCCTCGATCGGTGGCGCACGTCGGCGGGGGAGCGGCGCTGGACGGACGGCCAGCTCTTCGCCGCCTACCTCATGGCCTACACCCTGGGGCGTTTCGGGACCGAGAACCTGCGGATCGACGAAGCCACCCACGTGCTCGGGCTGCGGCTCAACGCGTGGACCTCGATCGTCGTCTTCGTCGGCGCCGCAGCGTGGTTCGCGTGGCTGGCGCGCCGCCGCGAACGGGCCCCGGTAGTGGCTCGCGGTGAGCGAGACGATTCCTCCGTCGTGGATCCCGGCGAGGGAGCCGGGCAGGTGAGGGAGCCGGGCAGGTGAGGGAGCCAGGCAGGTGAGCTGCACCGCAGTCGTGGGCTGAGCGTGACGCGGTGGGTCGGCGCCGTTAGAGTGGCCGGGCACCGGCCGCTGGCGCCTGGTGTGCGCGGCGGTCCTCACTCCGGAGTCGGGTCGCGCGGCCTTTCCCCTCCTTTTCCACCACGCCGGCCTTGCGGGGCCCCGCTTCGCGGGCCCTTCGCGGGGTCCGCCACACGACGTGAGGACGGTGACCCTCCGTGTCCGGTCGGACATTCTCCGCCAACCCCGGCCCCACCGGGCTGTACGACCCGGCGTTCGAGCACGACGCCTGCGGGGTGGCCATGGTCGCCACGCTGCGCGGGACCCCCGGGCACGACATCGTCGAGATGGCCCTCGAGGCGCTGCGCAACCTGGACCACCGAGGGGCCACCGGCGCGGACCCGCTCGTCGGCGACGGCGCCGGCCTGCTCCTCCAGGTCCCGGACGCCTTCCTCCGCGCGGTGCTGGAGGAGGAGGACGTCACCGACGAGCTGCCGCCGGTCGGGGAGTACGCGGTCGGGATGGCCTACCTGCCGCAGGACCGCGACGAGCGGGCCGAGGCCATGGCGCAGATCGCCCAGATCGCGCACGAGGAGGGCCTGCGGGTCATCGCGTGGCGGGACGTGCCGCACCGCCCGGAGATCGTCGGGCAGGTGGCCCGCGACATCATGCCGCACTTCGTTCACCTGTTCCTCGCGGGCGACGAGGCCCACGACGGCGCGCGCGGCATCGAGCTCGACCGGCTGGCGTTCTGCGCGCGCAAACGCGTCGAGCACACCGTCGGCACGTACTTCCCGTCGTTGTCCAGCCGCACCCTCGTCTACAAGGGGATGCTCACCACCGACCAGCTGGACCACTTCTTCCCCGACCTGCACGACGAGCGGGTGGTCAGCGAGCTCGCGCTGGTGCACAGCCGGTTCTCGACCAACACGTTCCCGAGCTGGCCGCTCGCGCACCCGTACCGGATGATGGCGCACAACGGCGAGATCAACACCGTACGTGGCAACCGCAACTGGATGGCGTCCCGCGAGTCGGTGCTGGCCAGCGACCTGATCCCGGGCGATCTCTCCCGGCTGTTCCCGATCTGCGACCCGAGCGGGTCGGACTCGGCGAGCTTCGACGAGGTGCTGGAGCTGCTCCACCTCGGCGGCCGGAGCCTGCCGCACGCCGTGCTGATGATGATCCCCGAGGCGTGGGAGAACCACGCCGAGATGGACCCGGCCCGGCGGGCGTTCTACCGGTTCCACTCCTGCCTGATGGAGCCCTGGGACGGGCCCGCCTGCGTGGCCTTCACCGACGGCACCCTCATCGGCGCGGTCCTGGACCGCAACGGCCTGCGGCCCGGCCGGTACTGGGTGACCAGCGACGGACTCGTCGTCCTCGGCAGCGAGGCCGGCGTGCTCGACATCGCCCCGGAGCGGGTGGTCGAGAAGGGCCGCCTCGCGCCGGGGAAGATGTTCCTCGTCGACACGGCGCAGGGCCGGATCGTTCCCGACGAGGAGGTCAAGTCGGCCCTCGCGGAGGAGCGCCCGTACGCGCAGTGGCTGGGCAACTTGACCCGGCTGGCGGACCTGCCCGAGCGGGAGCACATCGTGCATCCGCCCTCGTCGGTGGCCCGCCGCCAGCAGACGTTCGGCTACACCCACGAGGACCTGCGGCTGTTGCTGAAGCCGATGGCGCTCACCGGCGTGGAGGCGCTGGGGTCGATGGGCACGGACACTCCCATCGCGGTGCTGAGCGACCGTCCGCGGCTGTTGTTCGACTACTTCAGCCAGCTGTTCGCGCAGGTCACCAACCCGCCGCTGGACGCGATCCGCGAGGAGCTGGTCACCTCGATCGCGTACTCGATGGGCCCGGAGCTGAACCTCCTGGACGCCACCGAGGATCACACGCGGATGGTCTCGTTGCCGTTCCCGGTGATCGACAACGACGAGCTGGCCAAGATCGTGAACCTGGGCTCCGACGACTGGGGGCAGGGCGGCGTGACGGTCGTCATCTCCGGCCTGTACGACGTCGCGGGCGGGGGCAAGGCGATGGCGTCTCGTCTGGAGATGATCTTCAAGGAGGTCTCCCGGGCGATCCGCCGCGGCGCGCGGTTCGTGGTGCTCTCGGACCGGGACTCCACGCCGGACAAGGCGCCCATCCCCTCGCTGCTGCTGACCGCGGCGGTCCACCACCACCTCATCCGTGAGAAGACCCGCACCCAGGTGGGCCTGATCGTGACGGCGGGCGACGTGGTGGAGGTCCACCACGTGGCGCTGCTGATCGGGTACGGCGCGGCCGCCGTGAACCCGTACCTGGCGATGGAGACCGTCGAGGACATGGTGCGCTCCGGCGCCCTGGCCGGCGTGACCAGCGAGAAGGCCGTGGCCAACCTGATCAAGGCGCTCGGCAAGGGCGTGCTGAAGGTCATGTCGAAGATGGGCATCTCCACGGTGGCCAGTTATCGCGGGGCGCAGGTCTTCGAGTGCATCGGCCTGTCCCAGGACGTCATCGACAAGTACTTCACCGGCACGACGAGCCGCCTCGGTGGCGTGGGCCTGGACGTGATCGCCCGTGAGGTGGCGATCCGGCACGAGCACGCCTACCCGCCGGATGGGGTGTCCCGTTCCCACCGCACGTTGTGGGTCGGCGGGGAGTACCAGTGGCGCCGCGAGGGCGAGGAGCACCTGTTCGACCCGGAGACCGTCTTCCGGCTGCAGCATTCGACCCGCACCCGGCGTTACGACGAGTTCCGGGCGTACACGCGGCGGGTCGACGACCAGGCGGCCCGGCTGATGACGCTGCGCGGCCTGTTCGAGTTCGACACGACGGGGCGTACCCCGGTGCCGCTGGAGGAGGTCGAGCCGGTCAGCGAGATCGTCAAGAGGTTCTCCACCGGCGCCATGAGCTACGGCTCGATCAGCCGCGAGGCGCACGAGACCCTGGCGGTCGCGATGAACCGGCTCGGCGCCAAGTCCAACACCGGCGAGGGCGGGGAGGACGTCGAGCGGCTGCTCGACCCGACCCGGCGCAGCGCGATCAAGCAGGTCGCCTCCGGCCGGTTCGGGGTGACCAGCCTCTACCTCACGCAGTCCGACGACATCCAGATCAAGATGGCCCAGGGCGCCAAGCCGGGCGAGGGCGGGCAGCTGCCCGGCGCGAAGGTCTATCCGTGGGTGGCCAAGACCCGGCACAGCACGCCGGGCGTGGGGCTGATCAGCCCGCCGCCGCACCACGACATCTACTCGATTGAGGACCTGGCCCAGCTCATCCACGACCTGAAGAACGCCAACCCGAGCGCGCGCATCCACGTCAAGCTGGTCGCGGAGGTCGGGGTCGGCACCGTCGCGGCGGGCGTCTCGAAGGCGCACGCGGACGTGGTGCTCATCTCGGGCCACGACGGCGGCACCGGCGCCTCGCCCCTGACCTCGCTGAAGCACGCGGGAGCCCCGTGGGAGCTCGGCCTGGCCGAGACCCAGCAGACGCTGGTGCTCAACCAGCTGCGGAGCCGGATCGTGGTGCAGACCGACGGGCAGCTCAAGACCGGCCGGGACGTGGTCATCGCCGCGCTGCTCGGCGCGGAGGAGTACGGCTTCGCGACCGCGCCGTTGGTCGTGTCCGGCTGCGTCATGATGCGGGTCTGCCACCTGGATACCTGCCCGGTGGGGATCGCGACGCAGAACCCGGAGCTGCGCGAGCGCTTCACGGGCAAGCCGGAGTTCGTCGAGACGTTCTTCGAGTACATCGCGGAGGAGGTCCGCGAGCTGCTGGCCGCCTTGGGCTTCCGCAGCCTGCGCGAGGCGATCGGGCACAGCTCGGTGCTGGACACCCGCAAGGCCGTGGAGCACTGGAAGGCCTCCGGTCTGGACCTCTCGCCGATCCTGGCCGAGGCGGTGCCGCACGACGGCTCGACGCGCTACTGCTCGCAGGCCCAGGAGCACGGCCTCGCGGCCGCCCTGGACAACGAGCTGATCGCGGGCGCCGCACCAGCGATCGAGCGCGGCGAAGCGGTGCGGCTGCAGGCCCGCGTCCGCAACGTCAACCGCACGGTCGGGACCATGCTCGGGCATGAGGTGACGAAGGCGCACCCCGACGGGCTGCCGCCGGACACCATCCAGGTCGAGCTCACCGGACAGGCGGGGCAATCCCTGGGGGCGTTCCTGCCCGCGGGCGTGAGTCTGCACCTGTTCGGCGAGGCCAACGATTACGTGGGCAAGGGCCTGTCGGGCGGGCGGGTTACCGTGCGCCCGCCGCGGGAGGCGACGCTCGTGGCCGAGCGCAACGTGATCGCCGGCAACGTCGTCGGCTACGGCGCGACGTCGGGGGAGATCCTGCTGCGCGGCATCGCGGGCGAGCGGTTCTGCGTGCGCAACTCCGGCGCCGTGGCGGTCGTGGAGGGTGTCGGGGACCACGGGTGTGAGTACATGACCGGCGGCACGGTCCTGGTCCTCGGTCCGACAGGCCGCAACTTCGGCGCCGGCATGTCCGGCGGGGTCGCGTACGTCCTGGACCTCGTAGCGCAGCGGGTGAATCCCGAGCTCGTGGACGTCCTGCCGCTGCGAGACGACGACGCCGACCGGGTGGAGACCCTGCTGCGCCGGCACGCCGAGGAGACCGGGTCCCCGGTGGCGGCCGGGCTGCTCGAATCCTGGCCGGCGGCCCGCGAGCGGATCAGTCTCGTCCTGCCCCGCGACTACCAGCGCGTCCTGGACGTGCGCGCCGCCGCCGAGGCGGACGGACTGGATCTCGACGGCTCTCAGGTGTGGGAGCAGATCATGGAGGCGTCCCGTGGCTGACCCCCAAGGCTTCCTGAAGCACCGCGAGCGTTCGCTGCCGGCCTACCGGCCGGTGCCGATCCGGCTCATGGACTGGAAAGAGGTCTACGAGCCGCAGCCGGTGGCGGACCTGCGCGAGCAGGCCAGCCGCTGCATGGACTGCGGGATCCCGTTCTGCCACAGCGGGTGTCCGCTGGGCAACATCATCCCGGAGTGGAACGACTTCGCCTACCAGGACCGCTGGGCCGACGCGATCGAGCGGCTGCACGTCACCAACAACTTCCCGGAGTTCACCGGGCGGTTGTGCCCGGCCCCCTGCGAGACGGCCTGCGTGCTGGGCATCAACCAGCCCGCGGTGACGATCAAGCAGATCGAGGTGACGACGATCGAGCGCGCGTTCGACGACGGGCGCGTCATGCCGCAGCAGATCGAGCGGCTGACGGGCCGCACGGTCGCGGTGATCGGCTCCGGTCCGGCGGGCCTGGCGGCGGCCCAGCAGCTCACCCGGGTGGGCCACACGGTGGCGGTCTACGAGCGCGACGACAAGCCGGGCGGCCTCCTGCGGTACGGGATCCCCGAGTTCAAGATGGAAAAACACGTCCTGGACCGGCGGCTCGCGCAGATGCGCGCCGAGGGCACCCGGTTCCGCTCCGGCGTGGACGTCGGCGGGGACATCACGGGGCAGGAGTTGCGCCGCCGCTTCGACGCCGTCGTGCTCGCGATCGGGTCCACGGTGCCGCGGGACCTGCCGGTGCCGGGGCGTGAGCTGGGCGGAATCGTGCAGGCGATGACGTATCTGCCGCAGGCCAACCGGGTCGCCCTCGGCCAGGAGGTGCCCGACCAGATCCTGGCGACCGGCAAGGACGTGGTGGTGATCGGCGGCGGCGACACCGGCGCCGACTGCATCGGCACCGCGCACCGCCAGGGCGCCCGCTCGGTGACTTCCCTGGAGATCCTCCCGCAACCGCCGCAGACGCGCCCGGAGTCCCAACCGTGGCCGACGTACCCGATGATCTTCCGCGTCGCGAGCGCGCACGCGGAGGGGGGCGAGCGGCTCTACTCGGTCAGCACCGGCGCGTTCCTCGGCGACGAGGAGGGCCGGGTGGCAGGTCTGCGGATCAGCGAGGTGCACTTCGCCGACGGCCGGTTCCAGCCTCTCGAGGGCACGGAGCGGGTCATCCCGGCGCAGCTGGTGCTGCTCGCGATGGGCTTCACCGGACCGCAGCGTGAGGGCTTGCTGGAGCAGCTCGGCGTCGAGCTGGACGAGCGCGGCAACGTGGTCCGCGGCGACGACTTCATGTCGAGCGTCCCGGGGGTCTTCGTGGCCGGTGACTGCGGCCGAGGGCAGTCCCTGATCGTCTGGGCCATCGCGGAGGGTCGCTCGGCCGCCCGCGGGGTCGACGAATGGCTCTCGGGAAGCTCCCAGCTGCACCGCCCCATCAACCCGACCGACCGGCCGTTGGTGGTCTGACCACCGCCTGCGGGAGGGGCCGACGGGCCGCACCGGCTGTTCGGGCATCGGCCACCTGTCGTCCAACTGACCTGCGGGCACGGCAGGTTCGCGGCCGTACACTGAGTCGCATGCCCAGAGCCAAGATCGTCTGCACCATCGGCCCCGCGACCGAGGATCCGGAGAAGCTGCGCGCCCTCGTCGAGGCCGGCATGGACGTGGCCCGTATCAACCGTTCGCACGGGACGCTGGAGGACGCGGAGCGACAACTGCAGGGCGTACGAGAGGCAGCGGCGGCCGTCGGCAAAGAGGTGGGCGTCCTCGTCGACCTCCAGGGCCCCAAGATCCGCACCGGGCGGTTCGCCACGGGCCCGGTGCTGTTGAACGAGGGAGACCGGTTCACGATCACGACCGAGGACGTCGACGGCGACCGGGACCGCGTCTCCACGACCTTCAAGGGGCTGCCCGGCGACGTCTCGCCCGGAGACCGGCTGCTGATCGACGACGGCAAGATCGCGCTGCGCGCCCTGGAGGTGACCGCGACGGACGTGATCACCGAGGTGATCGAGGGCGGCACGATCTCCAACAACAAGGGGATCAACCTGCCCGGCGTGCCGGTCAGCGTGCCCGCACTCTCGGAGAAGGACGAGGAGGACCTCGCCTGGGCGTTGCGGGCGGGCGCCGATTGGATCGCGCTGTCCTTCGTCCGAGAGCCGTCGGACATCATCCGCGTTCACGAGGTCATGGAGAGCGTCAGAATCCGCCGACCCGTCATCGCCAAGATCGAGAAGCCCCAGGCGGTGCAGAACCTCCCGGGCATCCTGCGCGCCTTCGACGGGATCATGGTCGCCCGCGGCGACCTCGGCGTCGAGATGCCGTTGGAGGAGGTGCCGCTCCTGCAGAAGCGGGCGATCGAGATCGCGCGTCGCATGGCTAAACCGGTCATTGTCGCCACCCAGGTGTTGGAGTCCATGATGGACAACAGCCGTCCCACCCGTGCGGAGGCCTCCGACTGCGCCAACGCCGTGCTGGACGGCGCGGACGCGATCATGCTCTCCGGCGAGACGAGCGTCGGGAAGTGGCCGATCCAGGCCGTGCAGACGATGGCGCGCATCATCGCGAACACCGAGGAGCACGCGCTCTCGAAGATCCCCCCGCTCGGGTCCGCCCCCACCACGGTGAGCGGCGCCGTCACCGCGGCCGCGGCGGAGATCGGGACGGTGACGAACGCGAAGTACCTGGTGGTGTTCACCTCGTCCGGCGATTCGGCGCGGCGCGTGGCGCGACTGCGCCCGGCCCTGCCCATGCTCGCGTTCACCAGCGAGCCGGCCACGGCGCGGCGGCTCACGGTCACGTGGGGGATTCGTACGTTCGTGACGCGGCCGTTCCAGCACATGTCGACGATGGTCGAGGCCGTCGACCACGAGTTGATCGGCGCGGGGCTCGTCGAGTTCAAGGACGTGATCGTGGTGGTGGCCGGGCGTCCGTACGGGGTGACCGGCACGACGAACTCGCTGCGGGTCCACGTCGTGGGTAGCTCGGACACGTGACTCATCGCGGTGGGCGCCAGCGTGCTGGGCGCCATTGCCGTGGGCGTCAGCGTGGTGGGCGCCGCCGCGCCCGGCTCCCGGATCACGCCGGACGGCACGTGGCCACCTTGCCCGGCGCTGCGGTGCCAGAGGACGGTGGGCGCGTATAGTGGTCGCGCGTCGCGCCGTTCGAGGTGTGACCGCGTCGCCGGGGTGGTGGAATGGCAGACACGGGGCACTCAAAATGCTCTGACCGCAAGGTCGTGCGGGTTCAAGTCCCGCTCCCGGCACCAACCGAATTCTGCGTGGTTGCAACGGATTTGCACTAGTCTCTCCGCGAGGGGCGTCCAGCGTCGGACGTACGGGGGGCGGTGCGGTGCGGGCGTCACACAGCTGCGCGCCACGGTGCGCACGAGGGTAGGAAATGACATCGTGACTCAAGACCGGACCATTCCCGACTCACTCTTCCCGGCAACCCCGGCCGCCGCCTTCCCGGCCACGCCAGCGGCAGCCCCGGAGGCCGCCGGCGCGGTCGCCACCTCGGCGAATTCCCTGCAGGCGGCTGGCTCCCTGCGGGTGCTCGTGGCCGAGGACGAGGCGCTGATCCGCCTGGATCTGGCCGAGATGCTGGTCGAAGGCGGGTACGACGTGGTCGGTCAGGCGAGTGACGGCGAGCAGGCCGTCGCCCTCGCGCGGGACCTCCGCCCGGACCTCGTCATCCTGGACGTCAAGATGCCGGCGATGGACGGGATCTCCGCGGCGGAGACCATCGGCCGCGAGGGGATCGCCCCGTGCGTCATGCTCACCGCCTTCAGCGACCGGGACCTCGTCTCCCGCGCACGGGACGCCGGTGTCATGGCCTATGTCGTCAAGCCGTTCACCCTGGACGACCTCCGGCCGGCCGTCGACATCGCGCGCTCGCGCTGGGTCGAACTGCACGCGCTGGAGGCGGAGGTCGCCGACCTCGGCGAACGCCTGGAGACCCGCAAGACCGTGGACCGCGCCAAGGGCGTGCTGATGGAGCAGATGAACCTCAGCGAATCCGAGGCGTTCCGGTGGATCCAGAAGACGGCGATGGACCGCCGGCTCGGGATGCGCGACGTCGCACAGCTGGTGATCGACGGACTCCCCAGCTCCGCAGCGGCGAAGCCGCCCAAGAAGCGCCGCTAGTGTCGTGAGGCGTCGATTTGGCGTGTGCTGTTCAGTGCGCGCGTCGACGTCGCCTGTTCAGCCGGTGCGGGGGTGGTTGCCGATGGGGGAGCCGTCGCGGCGGCGCCAGAGTACGGCACCGTCGATGACTTCGCCGATGTGGTGGTGCCGGTGCACGGTGGTGTGGTGATGACGGCACAGCAGGGTCATGTTGCCTGGCTCGGTGGGGCCGTGGTCGACCCAATG
>JBDIAS010000080.1:0-15112 GCA_039812465.1 Austwickia sp.
GAGAAGGAGGCGCGACATGAAGCAACGTGCGAGGTCACCGAAGGACGGCGTACTGCCTGGGCCGCTCACCGAGCATGGCAGTGTCCGAGACACTGCGGGGAGCGAGGGACTTCAGATGGATGGCCGGAGCCGTGTGCGGGACGGGTGCCTCGGGATCGATGTAGTGGCGCTGGGCAACATCCTCGGTGTTCCCCATGACCTCGGCCGCGGTCTTGGCGTCCGTAGCGCGAGCGATCACCGTGCCGGACGTACGGCGGAAGGTATGCGGGGAGACTTCGAGATCGCTGAGCCCGGCGTCGGCGAGCATCTTGCGCAGCGTGCGCCGCACGTTGTTGGGCGCCAATGGGGTGTCCTTGCGAGTGAAGAAGAGCAGGTGCTCCTCGTCCATCCCCTTGTCCTCGATGATCTTCAACCTGCGCCGGATCACCTCAGCAGCGAACTCGGGCACCTCCAGCGTGCGCCGCGAGTTCGAGGTCTTCGGGAAGTCCTGCCGATAGACACCCTTGCCCTTGATGACGACCAACGTCCCGACGACGGTCACCCGCATCGGGAGGCCATCGGCAGCTCTGCTGTCGTCGATGTCGCACTTGCGGAGCGCCAGCGCCTCACCGATCCGGTCACTGGTCCCGAGCAAGACCTCGATCACGTCGCGGACCTGCCCGTCGGGTCGCGGACCGTTCACCGACTTGCCGGTGCGCCACATTCGAGCGGCATCGCGAACCTGCTCGATCTCGCCGTACGTCAGGGCCTTTGGCTTCCCCTTGGGGGCAGCAAGGCGGGCAGCGCCGGCGACGGGGTTCATGTGGACGGCGTCGTGGCGCAGTGCGAAGTTGAACATCATCGAGACCATTCGACGACTGTGCTTGGCGTGGGCATACGAGACGGTCGCCTGTCGCTTGATGAACTGGTCGATCCGGCCGACCGTGACTTCGCGCAGTCGCAGGCTCTTCAGGTGAGGAAGGATCAGGCTGTTGACCTCTCGGGCGTAGAGATCCTTCGTGCCATCGGCGAGGTCAGTGCGGACCTGAACGTCCTCCAACCACGCAGCCGCAAGTTCGGCGACGGTGCTCTCCGGCGACAGCGTCATGCCGAACCCAGTCGCCGTGCTGCGCCGCGCAAGCTTCTGCCTCAGTGCCTGCTTGGCTGCGTTGACCGTGGGACCGACAGCCGTGACCTTGCGGACCTCACCGTCCCAGTCACGAAAACGGGCCTCGGCGCGGATCGTGCCGGCCGGCGTGCTGGCGGTACTGATGTCGCCGTACGTGCCGATCTCCAGTCGGCTCCGCCCGGCGCTCATCGGGCACCGCCCGCGGACGTCGAGACGGCGTCATCGTGCTCTTCGAGATCGGCCAACCAGGACTGGATCTCGGAGAGGCGGAAGCGCAGCTCGCGTCCGACGCGGATGCCGCGAGGCCCGCGCCCACAGTGGCGCAGGTCGTGGATCGTCTGGACTGGCACGCCCAAGTGGGCGGCCAACTCCGACGTCGTCAGCACCGGCTCAAGGCCGGGAACGGGGTGTGCAAGTTCGCTCATGCACCTCAGGTGTTCGAGCCGAACCGAGGGACGCCGAGCGGTGTCGAGTGCGCACCTGCTGGGAAATGAAGAAAGCCGGCGCGACTGGTGATCGCGCCGACTTTGCGCCGAGTTCTGCATGGTTTTTCTCCTCTTCCAAGGAGGAAAAACCCTGTCTGACCTGCGGTTATTGGTAGCGGGGGCTGGATTTGAACCAACGACCTCCGGGTTATGAGCCCGGCGAGCTACCGAGCTGCTCCACCCCGCGTCGGTGTCTCAAGGTTAACAACTCCTGGACGCCCCGTCCAATTCCCGCGGCTGGGGCGGCCCGCGCACGCTGCACGCCTGCGCGGGCCGCCGCCGGGGTCAGCTGCTCGCCGGCCCGGTCGCCGCCGGGGCGGTCGTGCCGGTGGTCCCGGCCGGAATCTGGCCGGAGAGCCGCGCAGCCCGGTCGATGGCCGCCTGGAGCGCCTTCTGGGCCTCGCCGTACTTCGTGAAGTCCCCGTTGCGCAGGGCCTCCTGCCCGGCCGCGTACTGCCGTTGCGCCTCCTCCAGCGTGGTCCGCAGCTCCGCCTGCGGCGTCTGCGAGGGTGGCTGTTGAGGCTGCTGACCGCCGCTCGGCGGCGTGGCGGTGCCCGTCCCGGCCTCCCCGCCGAACAGCTGATCCAGGGCCGACTCCAGGGTCGCGCCCCAGGCGAGCTTCTCGCCGAAGTAGACGACCACGGCCTGGTTCAGCGGGTAGGCGGTGTTGCCTGCGCTCTGGACGTAGATCGGCTGGACGTACAACAGTCCGCCACCCACCGGGAGCGTCAGCAGGTTGCCTCGGAGCAGCTGCGAGCCGCCCTGGCTGTTGATGTTGATGAAGTTGTTGAGCGTCGCCGAGAACTCCGCGCTGTTGGCGTTGGAGCTGTTGATCTGGTTCTGCACCTGCGCAGGGCCCATCACGTTGGTCGCGCTCGGCAACTCCAGCAGTCGCATGGTCCCGTACCCGTCGCGGCGTTTCCCGCCCTCGTGGCCGGCGTCCGAGTCGACCGCGAGGAAACCGGTGAGGAACTGCCTGTTCTCGCCCTCGGGGGTGAACGACGTGGTCAGTGAGAACGACGGGTCGTGCTGGCCCGGCATCTGGATCGACAGGTAGTACGGCGGCTGGCCGGACTGGATGGAACCGCCCACCGTCGGGTCGTTGGGGACCTTCCAGTAGTCGCCGCCGGAGTAGAACGCCGACGGATCGGAGATGTGGTACTTCGTGAGGAGCTGACGCTGCACCTTGAACAGGTCCTCCGGGTAGCGCAGGTGGCTCATCAGCCCGCCGCTGATCTCGCTCATGGGGCGAACGGTGCCGTCGAACACCGAGGACCAGGCCTTCAGGACGGGGTCATGCTCGTCCCACGTGTAGAGGTTGACCCGACCGTCATACGCGTCGACGGTCGCCTTCACCGAGTTGCGGATGTAGTTGACCTGGCCCGCGCGGATCTCCTGCACGCTGCGGCCGCGCTGGGTCAGTGCGTCGGTCGTCGCGCTGTCGATCGACTGGAGCTGGCTGTAAGGGTAGCTCGCGCTCGTGGTGTACGCGTCGACGATCCACTGCACGCGCCCGTCCACGACCGCCGGATACGGGTTGCCGTCCAGCGTCAGCCACGGGGCCACCTTCTCGATCCGCTCCTTGGGGGTGCGGTAGTCGAGCATCGTCGAGTAGTTGCCCACTTCACCGGACAGCAGGATGTTGTACTCGCGGTACTTCAGCGCGTAGGCCAGGCGCTTGAAGACGTTGTCCATCTTCACGCCGCCGTCGCCGTCGAACGTGGTCCGCGACTCACCCTGGTCGGATTGGTAGTCCATCTCGCGGGGCGCGGCCCCCGGCTCGGTGCCGACGATCGAGTACTGGTCGGTCTTCTCGCCGAAGTAGATCCGGGGCTCGAAGGTGCCCAGCTCACCGGTCGGCGGGATGTCCTTCGCGAAGAACACGGGCTCGCCCCGCGAGTCCTTCCGGGTGCCGTACGCGGCCACGATCCCGTATCCGTGCGTGTAGACCGTGTGGTCGGTGACCCAGGAGCGGCTGGGCGTGTTGGTGATGTCCAGCTCGCGCGCCGCGATGACGGTGTCGCGGATCTGGCCGTCGATCGTGTAGCGGTCGACGTCCAGAGGCTGCGGGAACTCGTAGTACTGCCGCAGGCCCTGCAGCTGCTGGAACGTCGGCGAGACCAGCAGCGGGTCGACGATGCGGATGGCCGCCGCCGTCTCGGCGTCGCGGCGCAAGTCGCCCGCCTCGGGAGTCTGTTTCGCGTCATACGGCTGGCGGTCGATCCCGTCAAGCCCGTACGCGGCCCGCGTGGCCTCCAGGTTGTGCTGGATGAACGGGGCCTCCAGGGCCTGCTCGCTCGGACGCACCCGCAGGCTCTGCACGGCCGCCGGGTAGAGGCTGCCGGCCACCAAGGAGGTGACGACGAGGAGGATCACGCCGAGGATCGGCAGCCGCCAGCTGCGGGTCCAGATCGTCGAGATGAACAGCAGCACGCAGATCACCGCGGCCGCCGCGAGGATCTGCTTGGTGGGCAGCACCGCGTTGGCGTCGGTGTATTGCAGGCCGGTGATCAACCGCGAAGGCTGCACGGACAGCTCGAAGCGGTCCAGCCAGAATCCGATCGCGCGGACCAGCACGAACGCCGCGGCCAGCAGTGACAGGTGGACGCGCGCCGCCGGGGAGGTCCGGGGTCCGCCAGAACCGATCTGCAGGCCCCCGTACACGTAGTGCGTGACCACCGCGGCGATGAGTGCGAGGACCAGCGTCATCGTCGCGTAACCCTCGAGGAACACGTACCAGGGAAGGTCGAACACGAAGAAGCTGACGTCCTTGCCGAACGTCGGGTCCTGGCGGCCGAAGTCGCTGCCGTTCAGCCACAAGAGCACGGTCTTCCACTGGCTGGCCGCCGCCAGCCCCCCGAACAGGCCGAACATGAGGGGGATGCCGATGACCGCGCCCTTGCGCACGGGGTCGAGCATCTCCCGATACTTGTCCAGGGCCTGCTCGGCCTGCGTGGTCGGGACGTAGACCGGTCGGGTGCGATAGGCGATGATCAGGCTCGACGCCACCACCGCCGCGGTGAAGATGGCCGCCACGATGAAGAGGCCGAGCTGCGCCCAGATCTGGGTCCAGAAGACCGAGCTGTAGCCGATCGCGCCGAACCACAGCACCTCGGTCCAGGCGAACGACAGCAGCGACGCCAGGAAGACCACGATGGCGACAACGACGATCGTGATCATGAGCGGGGAGGGCTTGGCCCGGCGCCCGCCGGGCCGCGGGCCCATGCCTGGTCGGCGCGGACCGCCGCCGCCCGGACCCGACGGCCGACCCCCACCGGGAGGACCGAACCGCCCACCGAAACCACCGAGGCCGCCCCATCCGCCGAACGGCGGGCCGCCCCGACCGGGCCCGCCCGGGCCACCAGGACCCATGGGACCGCCAGGACCCATGGGGCGTCCGGGACCGCCTGCGCCACCGGCACCGCCCGGACCGCCGGGGTGGCCGGCGCCTCCCCCGCCTCCCGACCCGCCCGCGCCTCCCGGGCCGGATGGTCCCTCTCCCGAGGAGCCGCCGTCTCCGGCACTGGCGAACCAGCCGCGCGCCGCGGCGCCCCACCTTCTCTTGGACGTGGCGCTCCCTCCGCGGTCCCCTCGCGGGACGGTCGTGACGTTCTGGCCGTCGTTTCCCTGCTGACTCACTCCGTTGTCCCCTGCCTGTGCCGGTCGGGCGTGGCTGTCCTTTGGAGTCCACCGTAGTCAGCCGCCGCCGAGATTCCCATTTCGTGACCGTTGTTGGCGCCACGCGGCTCGGCGCCATCCGCGACCAGCGCCGCGCAGCCGTGGCCGACGGGCGCGGGCACCCGTGGGCGTCGGACGACGGGCAACCGTTCGCGTCGTCCGGCGCCCGCCGCGCCAGCCCTGCCCACGAGCAGGGTCGTCGGCCCCTGGGGCAGGATGTGGGGGTGAGCGACCCACGAAACCCGCCGCCTCGCGTGGCGCACCCGCCCCTCGTCGAGTGCGCTCTGCAGACCGAGCGTCACGTGGCCGCCGCGGGCTGGGACCAGCCGGTGCGGCTGTTCGCGCTCGTGGAGACCGCGTCGCTGATCGCCGCCGAACCCTCACTCGTCGACCATCTCGGCGAGCCCGCGCCGGGCGCCCTCTCCGCCGTCGAGCAGGACGATCTGCCGCCGACGGACCCGCTGGACGAGTTCCTGGGCTGGTTGTCCTGGCCGGAGGCCGTCGACGGGGTTGCGATCGCGCTGGAGCGCATCGTCGTGCCTCCCCACGTCGAGCAGGACCTGCCGCAGGACCCGGACGAGGCGGCGCGCGTCCTCGCCGCCCACCCGGAGCGGGTAGATGTACGGCTCTTCGCCGCGGTCGCTCGCGACGGAACCTCCACGTGCCTGCTGCGCCAACGCGCCCACGACTCCGACGACCGCGTGGCGGTCGGTCGCGACATCGCGCCCGACCTGGTGGCCGCGCTCGCCGCGACGCTCCTGGACTGAGGCGAGGCGCCGGTCACGGGCGAGGCAGGTCAGACGTCGGTTGGGGAGCGAGGCGTCGGTTGGGGAGCGAGGCGTCGGTTGGGGAGCGAGGCGTCGGTCGGGGAGCGAGGCGTCGGTTGGGGAGCGAGGCGTCGGTCAGCAGCTCGGGAGCGCGCCGCCGCGGCCCGCGGCGATCTCCTCCACGGCGCGCTTGGCGCTCTCGAAGCTGTCCACCGGCACGATCCGCAGCCCCTCGGGCGCCTGGCCGTTCACGTCCCCGCAGTTGGCGCGCGGCGACAGGAACCAGCTCGCGCCCGAGTCGCGAGCGCCCACCAGCTTGTGCGGCACGCCCCCGACCGGGCCGACCGCGCCGTCGTCGGCGATCGTGCCGGTCCCCGCGACCTCCTGCCCGCCGGTCAGCGGCCCGGGGGTCAGCACGTCGTAGACGCCGAGGGCGAACATCAGCCCGGCGGAGGGGCCGCCCACGTCCGCGGCGTGGATCGAGACCTCGACGGGGAATTCGTACGAGATCCCCAGGTATACCCCGATGAGCCGGCGACCGTCGAGCACGGTCGTGCCCACCTGCACCGGCACGGACGCGCCGTCCCGCCGGACCACCAGCGAGACCCGCTCGCCATCCGGCGTGCTCGAGATGATGCCGCGCAGCTGCGCGGCGCCCGTGATGGCCGTCCCGTTCGCGGAGAGCACCACGTCGCCCTCGCGGAGCAGCCCGTTCGCGGGCCCCGCGCGGCTGACCTCACCGATCGTGATGGTCTCGGGAACGCGGCGGCCGGTGGCCCGCAGCGCCACCGCGACCGCCTCCTGCTGGGAGAAGGCCATCTGGGCGTGGTTGCGTTCGTCGACCTGCTCGCGGGTGGCCTCGGGCGGGTAGTACTCGGCGCGCGGGCGGATGTCCGACCCGGGCCGGGCCCGCGCCATCAGGTACTCCCAGAGCGTCAACTCCCGCCCCGGCCCCCCGTACACGGCCACCGTCGTGAACGTGAGGTCCCCTTCCGTCGGGAAGGTCGGCGCGTCCTTCACCTCGACGATGCGCGTCCCGTCCAGCTCCCCGAGCGTGTTGATGGCGGGTCCCGGGCGGATCACGACGTAGGCCGGGTGGATGAACATCCCCGCGACCAGCACCGCGGTCAACACGACGAGCAGCGCGAGCGATCGGGAGTGCGCCTTCAGCCGCTCGCTCCACGGTCGCCTGGGTCGCGGTGAACCCCCCGGGCTCACGGAACCCCCACCCACTCCTCGCTTCCGTCGGTGAAGAGCTGGTGCTTCCAGATCGGCACCTCGGACTTGACGCGCTCGATCAGGGTGCGGCAGGCGTCGAAGGCCTGCCCCCGGTGTTCCGCCGCCACGGCCGCCACCACGGCGACGTCGCCGATGCGCAGGTCGCCCGTCGCGTGGTGGACGGCGACCCCCGTCACCCCCGGCATCGCCCCGATCTGCGCGGCCAGCGCACCCAGAACGTCGGTGGCGCTCGGGTGCGCGGAGTATTCCAGGGACGCCACCTGGCGGCCATGATCGTGGTCGCGCACCACCCCGAGGAACGTGGCGGCACAGCCGGCCCGCGGGTGATCGACGGCCGCGACCGCGCCCTGAAGAGACGGGTCGGGACCCACTCGAGCGAACGCGACCCGCTGCGCACCCTGAGACGACGATTCCACGCGCGACTCCCTCCGTTCGCCCCGCCCGGAACCTCCGCGGCGCCGACGTGGTTATCTGGACGCAGGCATTCTCTCAGTCAAGGAGCCATCGTGTCCGAGACCCCCCACGGTGACGACCCCCGTCGCGACGACGAGCGGGACTCCTCGAACCCGCCTGCCATGCCCGACTTCTCCGCGATGTTCCAGCAGTTCCTGGGCGCCGGCAACCCGGCGATGAACGACGCGCTGAAGTCCATGGGGATCGACCCGAGCAACCCGGCAACGATGAGCATGCTCGCGGCCCAGTTCAGCGCGCTCTTCGACGCCGCGCCTGCGGACGGGATCAACGTGGCGCTCTGCGAGGACGTGGCCCGCAAGACCGTGGCCGCCGGCGGCGACCACGCGGTCAGCGAGGCAGAGCGTCGCGACGTCGCCGAGGCCGTGCATGTCGCCGACCTGTGGCTGGACGAGGCCACATCGTTTGGGGCGCCCGGCGCCCCAGCGACCGCCTGGAGCCGCGCCGAATGGGTGGCCGGGACCATGAAAACGTGGGCCGCCCTGGTGGACCCGGTCGCCCACGGGGTCAACGACGCCGTCGGGTCCTCCCTGCGCAAGCAGCTGGAGCAGCTCGGCGACGGCCCGATGCCCGCCCTGCCCGGGATGCCGCCGGGGATGGACCTGTCCGGGATGTTCGGCCAGCTCGAGCCGATGCTCGCCCGCATGTCCAGCTCGATGTTCGGGGCCCAGATCGGCCAGGCGGTGGGGACACTCGCGGGCGACGTCCTCTCGGCGACCGAGGTGGGCCTGCCCCTGCTGTCCCAGCCCGCCGTGGTGCTGCTGCCCGCGAACGTCGCGACGTTCGCCGAGGGTCTCGAGCTCGACCCGGCCGGCGTGCGGCTCTACCTGGCGATCCGGGAGAGCGCGCGGGTCCGGCTGTTCGCCAACGTCCCCTGGCTCGGCCCGCAGCTGACGGCCGCCGTCCGCGCGTACGCGCAGGACATCACGTTCGACACCGAGGCCATCGAGCGCAAGCTGGCCGAGGTGGACACCACGGACCCCGAGGCCCTGCACGCGGCGCTCGGCAGCGACCTCTTCTCCCCGGAGCCGAGCGCGACCCAGCGGGCCGCCCGCACCCGCATGGAGACGATGCTGGCGCTGGTCGAGGGCTGGGTGGACGTGGTCGCCGACGCGGCCTGCGCGCAGCGGCTCCCGCAGGCTGCGGCGCTCGGCGAGGCGGTCCGGCGGCGCCGGGCCTCCGGCGGCCCGGCCGAGGCTATCTTCGGCGAGCTGGTCGGCCTGCAGCTCCGCCCGCGGCGGCTGCGGGACGCGGCCAACCTGTTCGCCGCCCTCGCCGACGACGGCGGTACCGCCGCCCGGGACGGTGCGTGGGCGCACCCCGACCTGATGCCGGACTCCTCCGACCTCGACGACGTGCTCGGTTATATCGAGCGAAGCCGGGCCGCGCGCGGCGGCCCTTCGGGTTCGGGCGACCTCAGCAGCGAGCTCGACGCCGCGCTGGAGAAGATCCTCACCGGCGCCGATCAGGCCAAGGCGCGCGAGGACGAGATGCGTGCCGCCAGCGAAGAGGGCCCCATCGACGCCGGCCCCTGGCCCGGCTCATGGAAGCCGCGCAGCCAGCGGGACCGCGAGGCCGAGGGGCCAGGCGAGGAGAAGGGTGACGTGCAGGGCGACGAGCAGAGCGACGGGCAGGGTGACGGGCGCCGATCGGAGTCCGACGGAGATGGCCGCGGACCGCTGACGTGACCTCGCCCGCCCCGGGCCACGAGTCGGCCGCGGCGGGGTCAGGGTCGGCCGTCGGGGGGTTCGGGTCGGCCGTCGGGGGGTTCGGGCCGGCCGTCGGGGGGTTCGGGCCGGCCGCGGCGTGGGATTGTACGGCTGCCACGGTGGCCCGGCGCTTCGCTCACCTGCTCCGCGACGCGGTGGCCGTCCTCACCGACTGGGACGCACCCGACGCCGACGCCGAGCGGCTGCGGACGACGTACCTGCACCACCTGAGCGCGCACCCGGACGGCGTGGCCAAGGCGGGCCCGCCGACCCACCTCACGGTCGGCTGCCTCGTGCTCGACCCCAGCGGCCGCCACGTCTTGCTGACCCACCACGCGAAGACCGGGGCCTGGTACCAGTTCGGCGGACACCTCGAGGCCGGGGATCGCTCCCTGCGGGCCGCCGCCGCGCGTGAGCTCGCGGAAGAGTCCGGCCTGCGTGGGCTGGAGGTGTCGGCCGGGCCGGTGCACCTCGACCGGCACGACCTGCCGCAGTCGTACGGACGGTGCCGCACGCACCTGGACGTACGGTACGCGGCGATCGCCCCGGCCGATGCGGCGCCGATCGTGAGCGCCGAATCCCGCGACGTGCGCTGGTGGCCGGTGGCGGAGCTGCCGCCGGGCGCGGCGGCGGACCTGGGGCCGCTCATCCGCGCCGCCGGGGCGTGGGCGGCCGGCCCGGGATGCGTCCCGACCGCGGCATTCGTACCGACCGCAGCATCCGTACCGACCGCGGGATCCGTACCGACCGCGGAACCCGTACCGGCTGTGAAAACCGAACGGGACCTGTCCTCCACCCCGGGCGCCGCGGGGGCGCCCCCGCACGTTTCGGGGGGCTCCGCGTGATCTCTCGCGAGTGGCTGCCCCGTCAGCACGGGGCGTGGGCCATGTTGGCGGTCCCCGCGCTGGTCGGGATGCTCCGCGAGGGGCCGGCGGCCGTCCACGCGCTGCTGCTGCCCGCCTGGCTGGCCGCGTACCTCGCCTTCACAGCGGCCGGCTCCCTCGTGCACCTCCGGCGCCGCAATGCCCCGATCGCGCCGCTGGCGACCTTCGGCGGGATCGCGCTGGTCCTCGGCCTCGCGGCGTTGTCCCTGCGGCCGGAGTTGCTGCTCTGGGCTCTGGCGTTCGTGCCGTTGGCGCTCGTGAGCCTCGGCTGTTCCGCGCTGCGCGCGGACCGCTCGCTGCTCAACGACGGGGTCACGATCCTCGCGGCCTGCTTGTTCGCCGGCGTGGCCTACCAGGCCGGCGGGGGCCTGCTCCCACCCCACCCGCAGGGCCAGGTGATGGCCTGGATCGTGCTCGCGCTGTTCGCGTACTTCTTCGGCACCGCCTTCTACGTCAAGACCGTGATTCGCGAGCGCGCCAACCGCGCCTTCCACCGGCTCTCGGTCGGCTACCACGCGGCGTGGACGCTCTTCTGGGCCGCGTCGGGCAGCCTCGGGGTCCCGATCGGGACACCGACCCGCATCGGGATCACCGTCTTCTTCGCCGCCCTGACGGTCCGGGCGGCGGTGCTGGCGGGCAGGTCAGTGCGCCCCTTGCACGTCGGCCTCGGGGAGATCCTCGCCTCCGCGATCCTGCTCGCCCTCACGCTCACCTGGTGAAGTGGCCGCCCACCCGCGTCCCGCGGCGTAGCCGTCCAGGTAGCCGCGGGCCTTCTCCAGCGAGGGGTAGCCCTGCAGCAACTGCCAGAACCTCGGGCCGTGGTCGGCGTGGATCAGGTGGGCCAGCTCGTGCAGCAGGACGTAGTCCACGACGTACGCGGGCATCGTGGTCAGCACCCTGTTGAGCCGGATCGTGCCGCGGGCGGGCGTCGCCGACCCCCAGCGGGCCGCCTGGTTGTCCACCCACCGCACGGACGCCGGCACGGCCTCGCCGCCCAGGTAGCGCTCCGAGAGGCGCCGCGCCCGCGCCTCCAGCGCGGCATCGCCGCCGCGGCCGTGCCCCGCAGCCCGCGCGATGACGCGGGTGCGCATCCGATCGACCCACTCCCGCTCCTGGGCCGCCGTGAAGGTGGCGGGGATCATCACGATCAGCTCCCCCGCCTCGAGACGCGCCGCCACGGTCCGGCGACGCCGCGCCGAGCGGCGCACCCGGACCGGGAGGTCGACGGGCAGTCCGGGTCGCCCGCCCGGGATGGCGAGCGGGAGGTCGGGCGGGGCGTCGCTGCCGTGGTTCATGGTCCGCAGAGTAGGCCACCGCCGCGGGCCCGCTCCTGCCCTCCACAGCCGGAGCCTCCGCTGACCTCCACAGCCGGAGCCTCCGCTGCCCTCCACAGCCGGAGCCGCCGCGACCCGCGCGGGACCGCCTGTGGACGGCCCGCGGCATCGTGGCCCGCTGGGCACCACACTGACCGGGACGCCCAGCCGGGCGACCACGGGAGGGGACATGATCGAGACCGCGCGGTGGACCCGCAGCGTGCAGCCTTGGGAACGGGCCGACGGCAGCCTGCAGGTGGGGCCCGGCCCGCACGACGGGCTGGTCCTGGGTCGGTTGGCCCCGGCCGAGCGCCTGTTCCTCCACGCGGTCGGCGGCGGGAGTGGCTCCAGCGGGGGCAGGAGTGGCTCCCGCAGCGATGGCCGCGCGGGCGGCTCGCCGGGTGGCCCGGCCCGGCTCGACGCCGCCGTCGCCCGGGCGGTCCGGTGCGGCGCTGATCCCGTCCGGCTCCGGGAGATCCTGCAGATCCTCACCGAGGCGGGCCTGCTGGAGGTGCGCCAGACCCGACGGCGTCGACGCCGCGCCTACGAACAGGCCCCGGTGGGGGGTGACCGACCCCCTCAGCTCGCGCTCGACGAGGAGGCCGCGCGGCGCGTGCGCGGCCCGGAGGGGGCGGACCGGGTCGCCGCGCGGACCGGGACGTCGCTCATCGTCGACGGAGACGGTCCGCTGCCCCGGAGGATCGCCGCAGTGCTCAAAGACGCGGGATTCGGACGCGTACAGCAGGGAGCGGCGGCCGCCGACGATGCCGATCTCGCGCTGCGCGCCGACCCCGAGGCACCGCCTCCCGACCTGGTGATCCTGACGTTCGCCGGGGTCGTCTCGGCCGCGCGCGGCGCGCCCTGGCTGCGACGCGGCGTCCCTCACCTGCCGGTGGTCGCCGACCCGCACCGGATCAGCGTCGGCCCCCTCGTACTTCCCGGCTCGCCGTGCCTGCGCTGCCTGGACCTGGATCGCGCCGACCGCGATCCGAGCTGGCCCCTGCTGCTCGCGCAGATCGGGCGGGATTTCCGGTCCCCGGCCGTCGGGTGCGACAGCGCGCTCACGGTGATAGGGGCCGGGCTGGTCGCGTGCCTGGCCCGGCCCCTGGTCGACGACGGCCTCCACCTGCCGGGCGTCAGCCTCGAAGTCACCCTGCCGGACCCCGACGTCGTGCGCCGACAGTGGCCGATCCACCCGCTCTGCGACTGCGGTCCCGCGGTTCGGACGGGGCGGGGAGTCACTGGGGAGGGTCCACCAGTGACAATGGAACGGTGAGCGAGCTTCCCCGCCGCGCACTGTCGCGGACCGCCAAGCTCGCCGGCCTGCCCCTGGGCATGGCCGGCCGGGCGGCGATCGGCGTGGGCAAGCGCATCGGGGGACAGCCCGCGGAGCAGGTGGCGTTGGAGCTCCAGCGCCGCACGGCGGAGCAGCTCTTCCAGGTGCTCGGGGAGCTCAAGGGCGGCGCGATGAAGGTCGGGCAGGCGCTGTCCGTGCTGGAACCGGCGCTGCCGGAGGAGTTCGCCGGGCCGTACCGCGCCACGCTCACGCGGTTGCAGGAATCCGCCCCGCCGATGCCGGCCGAGTCGGTACGCGCCCTGTTAGCCGAGCAGCTGGGCGTGCGCTGGCGCTCCAAGTTCGCGGACTTCGAGGAGCGGCCCGTGGCCGCGGCGTCCATCGGTCAGGTCCATCGCGCGACCTGGGCCGACGGCACTCCCGTCGCGGTGAAGCTTCAGTACCCCGGCGCTGGCCCGGCGCTGATCGGCGACGTACGCCGCCTCAGCCAGGTCGCCCGCGTGACCGCCGGCTGGGTGCCCGGCCTGGATCTCGGCCCGCTCCTCGCCGAGCTGGAGGACCGCCTCGGCGAGGAGTTGGACTACCGGCTCGAGGCCCGCAGGCAGCGCGCGTTCGCTGCGGCGTACGACGGCGACCCGCGCGTCTTCGTCCCGCAGGCCCTCTACCAGAAGGGCACCGTCCTGGTCAGCCAGTGGGTGCCAGGGCGGCCGCTGGCCGACGTCATCGCGCGCGGCGAACCCGCCGAGCGGGACCTGGCCGCCACCCGCTACCTGGAGTTCCTCTTCTCCGCGCCCGCGCGGGCCCGATTCCTCCACGCCGACCCGCACCCGGGCAACTTCCGCCTCCTCGACGACGGGCGCCTCGGGGTCATGGACTTCGGCGCGGTGGGCGCGATGCCGCACGGGGTCCCGCCGGCGATGGGCGAGGCGCTGCGGCACGCCGCGCAGGGCGACGCGGAGGGCCTGCTGGACGAGCTGCGCCGCGAGGGGTTCGTCCGCACCGGCGTCGACATCGACCCGGTCCGGCTGCTCGGCTTCTTGGAGCCGTTCACTGATCCCATCCGCGAGGAGACCTTCACCTTCACCCGCGCCTGGATGGGCGCCCAGGGGTCCCGGCTGCGGGATCCCCGTCAGGAGGACTTCGGCCTCGGGCTCAAGCTGAGTTTGCCGCCCGAGTACCTCCTGCTGCACCGGGTGTGGGCTGGCGGGCTGGGTGTGTTGTGCCAGCTCGGCGGGACCGTGGCCGCCCGCGAGATGGCGTACGAATGGCTGCCCGGCCTGGCCGACGATCCGCCGGGCCGTCATTAACTGTTGTCCCGCCGAGTGGCGACGCGTCGGATCGGCGCCTCGAGTCCTACCGTGGGACCGCCGATCACGTGGTCGGCGCACATCTCGGGAAGGTGGGTTATGGCTATGGATTGGGCTGCCGACGTGAAGAAGTACGCGCCCGACGCAGACGACGCCGTCGTCGCCGCCATGGTGAAGACGTACCAGCTAGTGCTGAGCAAGGCGGATGCGGCGTGGGTGTCGTTCAGCGACACGGCCGAGCTCGCGACCGTGCGCGAGAACTTCCTGAAGAAGAAGCTGGGGCTCACCCAGTCCGACGCCGACCTGGACGCCGCGATCGCCGAGGTCGGCGCCCGCATGAAAGACGGCACCCGCAACTCGCGGATGGCCGTGTACTACCTGCTCGCGGAGAAGTTCGGCAAGCTCGACGTCTTGCGCTGACCCGTCCGACCGACGCCGCAGCGGGCGGGGGCGACTCGTCAGGCGCTCGGCGCTTCGCTGTCGGCGCCGGTGGCGTCTGCGGACTCGGCGTCTCCCGCCTCGTCGGCGCTGCGGCGACGGGCCGTCTCGTTGCGGGTCACGGCGAGTCGGAAACGGTCGAGGGTCAGCAGAGTGCTGGGGGCGGGCATGAGTCGAAAACCCTTCCAATGGGGTGCACTTCGGATGCTCGGCCACGGACCAGACACTGGCGCCCGCCTCACGCGGCCACGGCCATTTTACCCGCCCCGTAAAGGGTCGGTCAAGATATCACTTCAGAACGGCAACCGTCTCCTGACGTAGGCGAACTCACATTGAACGAGCGGTGCCGCCGGGCGTGTACGGGCGCGCCTCCCGCCAGGCATGTACGGGGGCGCGTCGCCGCCGGGCATGTACGGGGG
>JBDIAS010000081.1:0-14557 GCA_039812465.1 Austwickia sp.
GCCGACGCGTCCGCGGTGGATGCCCGAGCCGGCTCTCACGAGCCGGGACCTTCCGCTCGGCCTCGGGCCGTGCGCTTCGACGACGAGTAGCCCTCGGCCGTGCTGGCGTCGCGGACGAGCTGCCGCCCGGCGTCCTGCGGCTCCGCGGCGGCCTGCGAGTCCTCGGCAACTCGCGCCCCCGCGCCGACCAGCACCTCGCGCAGCTGCGCGACGCTCGGGAGATCGGGGAACGCGGTGCGCCCGGTCGCCGCGTCGTAATAGCCGGCGCGGACGAGTGCGAGATCGAGCCCCCGCAAGCGCGCGTACGCCAGGCGGTAGACGGCCAGTTGCGTGG
Organism: Austwickia sp.; assembly: GCA_039812465.1. Classification (GTDB taxonomy): domain Bacteria; phylum Actinomycetota; class Actinomycetes; order Actinomycetales; family Dermatophilaceae; genus Austwickia. Next base: position 335 of record JBDIAS010000081.1, read on the forward strand.
CGACCGCCGCCGCGCGGCGTGGGTCCTGCCGGCCGGTCTTCCAGTCCACGATCACCACCGCGCGCGGGTCTGCGTCCGGGTCAGGGTCCGGGAAGACCGCGTCGATCCGGCCGCGTACCGACACCCCGGCGATCGTCGTCTCCACCGGCAGCTCGACGTCCACCGGGACTCGGTCGGCCCACTGCGCGCCCAGGAAGCGCGTACGAACCGCGGACGACCGCTTCACGTCGACGGCGGTCTCGTCGGCGCTGCCGGGCAGATCGTCGAGATCAAGCATGGTCGCGCGCTGGTAGTGCCCCTCCACCCAGGCGTGGAACTCACGTCCCTCCCGGGCGCCCAGGGCCGGGGGCCGGGGCATCGGACGCCGCAGCTCCGCGGCGTAGGACTCCTCGTCGGCGGCGAGGGAGACCAGGGCTGACGCTGACAGGTGAGCGGGTAGGCGAACGCTCGGGGCGCGCCGCCGCGCCATCGCGTCCCGCTCGTCGAGCAGCGCCAGGATCTCCCGGTCCAGGGCGGAGCCTGCCGCCGCGCCACGGGCGATCTCGGCGTCCCACGCCCGCGCGTCCCCCTGCGCCGCGCAATCCCGCAACAATTCGGCCGCTTCGTCCAGTAGCGCTCTCCGGTGGTGGTCGCGGGAGTGCGGCCAGGCCACGTCGAGGGGGCGCGCCCCCGCGGGTCGTTCGGCGCGCCCGTCGGCCTGGGGCTCGGGCATCGCCACCCACGGACCCACCCGTACGCGCGCCGCGGCGCAGGACGGATGCTCGGCCCCTCCGTCGGACGGGTCGAGCTCGCGAGAGGCCTCGAGCAGCTCGACGAGGAAACGCGAGGTGACCCGCGGCGTGGTGGCGTCGGTCCAGACCGGGCAGGTCAGCAGGCACACGTGGCGCGCCCTCGTCAGGGCGACGTAGGCCAGGCGCCGTTCCTCCTCGACGGCCCGTCGTCCCCCGTCCTCGAAGAAGTCGCTGGCGCGTCGACCCAGGTCCTTCCCGTCCAGCGCGGCACGCCAGTCCAGGCGCGGCAGCCCGCCTGCGTCCCGGCGCAGGTCGTACGGCAGCCGGTCCAGTCCGACGCACCAGCCCTTGTCCCGCGCCGCCGGGACCACCCACCGCCCGTCCTGCAACGTCGAGGAGGTCGCCGACGTGGCCGGGAAGGTCCCCTCCACCAGACCCGGCACCGCCACCACGTCCCATTCGAGCCCCTTCGCGGCGTGCACCGTCAGCACCTGGACGGCGCGCTCCGACACCGCGGCGACGGGGACGTCCAGGCCCTGCTCCTCGGCGGCAGCCGCGTCCAACCAGTCGAGGAAGGCGCCGAGCGATGGCCGCTCCGCGGATGCCTGGAAGGAGGCCGCCGCCTCTGCGAACGCGTCCAGGTGGACCCGCGCCTCCGCCAGCGGCCGGTCCGGGCGCGCGGCCACCTCGAGGTCGATCCCGAGGGAGCGTTCCGCCTCCCCCACCAGATCCGCCAGGCCGATGGCCGACACCGCACGCATGTGGCGGATCGCCCGACGCAGGCGGGAAAGACGCGCCAGCGCCTCGTCGCTCACGCGCTGTCCCTCGGGACCGACCCATCCCGACGGCGGGAGGCGATCCAGCGCCTCCACCAGGCCGGGCTCGTCCTGGGCGTCGACGCCCCCCGCGGAACCCGGCGTCTCGGTGCGGCAGGCCCCGGCCCTGCCCCCGTCCGCGTCGCCACCGCGGCCGGACGACGAACCCACGGGGTCGGGGCCGGGCCCTGACTCCGCATCCCGCCGGGCCTCCTCTGCCCGGCGGCTCGGACTGGCGTCGAGGTGCCGCAGACGACGCGCCCAGGCCGACAGTCCGTCGAGGTCGGCGGCCCCGAGCCGGCACGCCGGACCGACGAGCAGCCGCAACAGCCGATCGGATCGTCGAGGGTCGTGCGCCACGGTCAACGCGGCGACGAGGTCCTGCACCTCGGGCGTGGTGAGCAACCCACCCAGGCCGACGATTTCGACGGGCAGACCGCGCTGGCGCAACGCCTCCACCACCGGGGGGAACTGGGCCCGCCGCCGACAGAGGACCGCGGCCGTGACACCGGTGGGGCGCCCGTCCGGGCGGAACCAGGCCGCTGCGATGCGGGCGGCGACGTGGGCCGCTTCGTCGGCGACGGTTTCCAGCCGGACGGCCTCGACGAGGCCGACCTGCGCACCCGGCGCGGGCACGAGGCGCCGGACAGGGACGGGCCCGTCACGCAGCGGGGCCGAGACCACGTTGGCGGCGGCCAGGATGTCCTCGTCGTTGCGCCAGCTGACCGACAACGGCAGCACCGTCCCGCACGGGTCCGCCTCGACCGAGCGGCCCGCCCGGCGCGTGGCCGCAGCCGGGAACAGCCGCCCGAACTGCGATAACGTCGCGGCGCTCGCGCCGCGCCATCCGTAGATCGACTGGTGCGGATCGCCCACGGCCATGACGGGGACGGCCGTGCCCGCGCCTGGCGCGCCGAACAGCTCGTGCAGGAGGGTGAGCTGGGCATCGCTCGTGTCCTGGAACTCGTCGAGCAGCACGGCGGCGTAGCGCGCTCGTTCGCCGCGGGCCACCGCGGGGAACTGGCCCGCGAGCCGGGCCGCCAGCGCCACCTGGTCGGCGAAGTCGAGCGCGGATCGCTCGAGTTTCGCCTGCGCGTACGCCGTCAGGATCGGCACGATCTGGCGCCTCGCGGCCACGGTGCCCATCAGAGCCCTGACATCCGCCGGGAGGCCGCGGGAGCGGCCAGACCCCGCGGGGAGGGCGGCGACATGGCGCGTGAACGCCTCGCCCCACGCCTCCAGGTCGGCGGGAGCCCGCAGGTGCTCGGCGAGCGCTCCGGACAGCTGGACGACCGCGCGCGTCACCGTGGACTCCGCCGCGTCCACGGCGTCCATCGGGCCGTCATAGGAGGTGGTTACCTCGTGGGCGAGCTGCCAGGCAGACGCGGGTGTGAGGAGGCGGGCGTCCGGCTCGATGCCGAGGAGCAGGCCGTGCTCGGTCACGAGCCTGCCCGCGTACGCGTGGTACGTCGAGACCGTGGCCGCCTCCGCGAGATCCGGGCGCCCTTCATCTGCAGGTTCCAGCGCCCGCGCATCGCGCAGCACCCGCAACCGCTGACCGATGCGGGCCCCAAGCTCGGTCGCGGCCTTGCGCGTGAACGTGAGGCCGAGCACTTGGCTCGGTGCGACGACGCCGTTGGCCACCAGCCAGACGACCCGGGAGGCCATGGTCTCGGTCTTGCCGGATCCGGCCCCGGCGACCACGAGCGCGTGGTCGTGCGGCGCCTCGATGACGGCCCGCTGCTCGGGGGTCGGCCGAGGGCGGCCCAGCAGGTCCGCGATCTCCTCCGCGGTCAGCCGCGCCATCTAGATCTCCTCTCCATCGCCGCTCGCGGGGCAGCTCCCCCGGAACCGGCACGTGCGGCACCAGGTGCCGGTCCGCGCCGCGTAGCTCGACCCCGCCATGCCCGCGGCCGTGCGCTGGAGCAACCGCTCCGCCCACCCGGGGTCTTCGTCGCTGCCGAGGGCGGTCTGCAGCTGGAGGTCGACCTTCGTCGTCGCGGCCGCGCGCCCCAGGTGCAAGAGCCCCGCGCCGGCCGAGCGCGGGCCGCCGGTCGGCGTCCCGCTCGCGTCGCGAGGTCCGGCGCCGGTCCCCTCCAGGGCGCCGGCCTCGACGAGCGCCTGGTAGGCGCCCAACTGGCCGTGTCGGGCCAGGTCGCTCCCACGGGGCTTGCTCGATCCGGTCTTGAGGTCGATCACCCGCAACGCGCCGTCCTCGCGGCGCTCCAGGCGGTCGATCCTTCCTCGCACCTGCACGACCCCGAGGTCCGCGACGGATGGCACCTCACGACCCACCACCTGCCAGCCCTCGGCGGAACTCTGGGCGTGGTACCGAGCGAGCCTGCCGAGCATGTCGTGCGCGAGCAGGCGCCGCCGCTCGCTGATCCACCCGACGGGAAGGCCGAGGGAGCCCCACCGCTCGTCCAACGCCGCATGAAGCGCGCCGACGTCGGAAGCGTCGACGTCGGCCGCGATCGCGTGCACGAGCGACCCGACCGCGTCGGACCCCCCTGGCAGCCGCGGCTCCGCGCCGGAGGCCTGGAAGAACCAGCGCAGCTCGCACTGGCCGAACGACTCGACGTGCGAGGGGGACACCACGACGGGCCCCTGCTCGTCGCGTCGGGGCCGGTCATCACTCAGACCGCCCAGCCCCCACCAGGAGCGGGGCGCGGCGCCGGGGACCCCGCGGTCGGCGAGGAGCAAGAGGCGTCGGGCGGCCGCCCGTCGCTCCGCCTCCGTCGGCGCCAGGACGACCTCGCGGCGCAGCTGCGCCACCACGCCGGCCAGGGTCAGCTCGCGGGGGGCGGCGTCGATCTCGCGCGCGGGGTCGGTCGCCCCCTGCTCGACCAGCTCCACGAACGGTGAGGGTTGCTCGTCCTCGCCGACCACCGCCGTGACGACGAGGTCTCCGCGCGTCCGGCTCACCGCGACGTGGAAGAGGCGCGCCTCGTCGTGCGCCACGGCCGCGAGCGCCGCCCGGGGGTCGGCGCCCCGGCCCGCCAGGCGGTCGACCAGCTCTTGGGAACCCAGGACGGATCCGCGCAGCCTGAGGTCCGGCCACACTCCGTCCTGCAGTCCCGCGATCACGACTAGGTCCCACTCGCGCCCGGCGGCCCCTTGCGGCGTGGTCACGGTGACCACGTCGTCGGCGGGCGCCTGTTCGACGAGGCTGTCGCCCGCGACATCCTGCGCGGCCACGTGGGCCACGAAACCCTCTGGCCCACGCCCCGGAAGACGATCCACGTAGCGTTCGGCCGCGTCGAAGAGAGCCACCGCCGCGTCGAGGTCCCGGTCGGCGCGGGCCCCCGTCGGGCCGCCGGCCAGCGCGGTCGCTCGCCACGAATCCGCGAGACCCAGCGCCTCCCACACCGCCCAGAGCACCGATTCGGCGCTCACGCCCGGCGCCCAGCGGGTGCTCTCGCGACCCGCGGCGCGCGCGCCCGCCGCGATGGCGCGCGCCAGGCGTCGCGCCCCCTCGCCCGCCGCGCCGACCGCTTCGAGGACGGGGTCCCCGAGCAGCCCGGCCACCAGCGTCTCGTCGGTGGAGCGCTGCGGCTGGCCCACCGGAGGCGCTCCGGCCTCGAGCCGGCGCAGCGCCCTCCGCAGCCGCCGCAGCGTCAGCCCGTCGACGCCGCCCACGGGGGACGCCAGCAGATCCAGGGCCTCATCACGGCCCAACGGCCGCGGCTCCTCCCGGGCGACGTCGAGGGACACGCGCACCAGCGTCAACAGCGCCTTCGACACCGGCTGATCCCGCAACGGCTCCTGGGCACCCGACAGCTGGTGCGGAACCCCGGCGCCCAGGAGAGCCCGCCGCAGTGGCGCGGCGCGGCCCGCCCCCCGCACCACGACCGCCATCGTCGACCACGCCCGGCCTTCCACGAGGTGAGCGGTGCGCAGGACCGACACGACGTGTCGGGCCTCCTCGGCGGCGCTTCCGGCGAGGATGACCCGCGCCCGCGGCGGGCTCCCACCGCGTCCGCGGGCCTCCGCGGCGTCGACGGGCTGCGGAGCCCGATGGCCCGCACCCGCGAGGACGCCGATCCTGGCGGCCACCCGGTCGGTCACCGCGGCGGGCTCACCGCGCTGGCGCCAGCGTCGCCCGAGCACATGGACCGGGCCGCCGCGCCCCAACGCCGTGAAGGCGCGCGGGTCGGCGCCCCGGAACGTCTGGGTGGCCGCGTCCGGGTCGCCGATGAGCAGCAGGTCCACACCCTCGCCGGCGATCCGGTCCAGGAGACGCACCGCGGGCGGGGTCAGCTCCTGGGCGTCGTCGACGACGACGAGGCTCAGCCCCGGCAGGGCGTGCGCGAGCAGCGCCCCGTCGCTCTCCACGGCGTCGGCGGCGGCCCCCAGGATGGCCGCCGGATCGTACGCCCCGGGGTTGGCGAGCGCGGTCACGTCTTCGTATTCCTCCGCGACCGCCGCGGCCGCGACCCACTCCGGCCGCCCGTGACGACGGCCGAGCACCGCCAGGCCCGCGGGAGGGATGTCCCGCTCGGTGGCGCGCATCAGGAGATCGCGGAGCTCGCTGCGGAAGCCCCGGCGGGACAGGGCGTCGGCGAGCCCGTCCGGCCAGGCCGGGGGCCTGCCCACCCCGTCGGCGTGGCCGGCCAGCAGCTCGCGCAGGATCACGTCCTGTTCCGGGCCGCTCAGCAGACGCGGCGCCGGGAACCCCCCGGTGGCCGCCCGAGCGCTGAGCAACGCAAACGCCAGCGACGACGGTGTCCGGGCGAGGGGTCTCTCCGCCGCGCCCGGCACCGCGGCGGCGATCCGGTCACGAAGCTGCGCCGCCGCGACACGGCTCGCCGCGAGCACGAGGCAGGAGCCGGGATCGGCGCCGTCCTGGATGCGGGCGAGCACGGCGTGGATCGCCACGGTCGTCTTGCCGGTGCCGGGCGCGCCCAACACCACCGCCCGACCGCCCCGGTGGGCGAGCGCCGCCTCCTGCGTCTCGTCCAGGCGGTGCGCCCCCACCGGCGCCACCGCGACCCAGGGCACCGCGGCGGCCAGCGCGTCGCCCGCCTCCGAGGCCTCCTTGAGGGTCGGGAGGGTTCGGGTCGACGACACACCGGGACGCTCCAGAACCACCATGGCGACACCTCACCACGCCCCACCGACAACCCTCCGGCCTGCGGCGATGCACTGACTCGTCGAATCACGGGCTCGCTCGCGCCCGCAGCCCGACCCTGAAGACTCGCCCCCGCGGCCCGTCCCTGAAGGCCCGACGAACCACGCCCGAGGCTAGGGGCGGGCCACCCGGGCGCGGGACAGGTCCACCGAGCCGTCGGCCCGCATCGGGGTGCCCTCCTCCCGCCACCGGGCCGCGGCCCTCACGCGCAGCGGCGTCGGCAGCGCCCCCGAGGCGTTCACCACGCGCCACCAGGGCACCAGGTGGCCGTACCTGCTGAGCACCCACCCCGCGTAGCGGGCCCGAGCGCCCGTGAGAGCAGCGAGGTCTCCGTAGGTGCGCACCGCGCCCGGCGGGATCTCGTCGACGAGGTCAAGGATCGCGGCAGCCGGGGCGGGCAACTGGACGCTCACCGCGAGGGTCGGCGCGTCATCGTCGCCGGGCGACACACCGCCGGGCGGCACACCGTCGGGCGGTTCGTCGCCGCCACGGGGTTCCGGATCGTGCGGCTCGGGCTGCCCGGCAGGGGCGGCGCGGGGCATGCGCCGGAGGATACCTCGCTAGGATGTCCCGTCGAAGGCCCCGCCTGGCGGCTGTCGCCGAACGGGTCCGGGGTCGGGACCGCGTGGACGCACCCGGGCGAGCCTCGCAGACCCGAGCGTGAGCGGGAGCTCTCGTACGGACGGTGAAGGAGCGCGACGTGAGCAGCTACGACGAGGCCCGAGGCACCCGCGGGACCCGCCTGTCTCGTCAGGCTCGCCGCGCCCAACTCCTGGACGCGGCCCAGCAGGTCTTCGTCAGCAGCGGGTATCACGCGGCCGGCATGGACGAGATCGCCGAGCGGGCCGGGGTCTCAAAACCGGTTCTTTACCAGCACTTCCCCGGCAAGATGGAGCTCTACCTGGCGTTGCTGGACGACGCGAACGAGCAGATCACGGCCACCGTCCTGCGCGCCCTGGAGGGCGCGACGAGCCAGCTCGACCGGGTCTGGGCCACGATGGAGGCCTACTTCGACTTCGTCTCGCGCGAGGGGACTCCGTACCGCTTGGTCTTCGAATCCGATCTCCTGAACGATCCCGCGGTCAGCGAGCGGCTCGAACGGGTCGAGCAGGAGATCTCGGCGGCCGTGGCGCCGCTCATCCAGCAGAACACCGACTACTCGGACGACGAGGCGCTCCTGCTCGCCACCGCGTTGGTCGGAATGGCGCAGCAGTCGGCGCGGTTCTGGCAACAGCGCGACGCGAGCGTGCCGCGGCAGGACGCAGCCCGCCTGGTCGCGGCGCTCGCTTGGAAAGGGATCCAGCGCCTCCCCGAGAGCCGCGCCGCGCTCGGCGAGCTCTTCCCGGACCACTGACGCACGACCGCAGCACGCGGCCACCAGCGACGAAAGGACGACACCGTGGAGATTCGCATCGGTGTGCAGAACTGCACCCGTGAGATCACCCTCGAGAGCGAGCAGACCCCGGAAGAGGTCGAGGCGGCCACGTCGGCCGCTTTGGAGGCAGGCTCCCTGCTCCGGTTGGAGGACAGCAAGGGAGCGGTCGTGCTGGTCCCCGGCGCCACGATCGGCTACGTCGAGATCGGTGCGGTGCGGCGCGGGGGCGTGGGCTTCGGCCGACTCTGACCGTCTGCGTGTCGCGGTTTCTTCCCGCGATCGGCGCCGCCGATCGTCCTGGACGACCGCTCAACGTGGCACGAACAGCTCCCAGGAACCGTTCACCGCGCGTCGATGACCAGCCACGAACCGCTCATCACGATTCGGCCTCAGCCGGTGTCGACCCTCACGGGCGCGGGTACCAGAGTCCGTGACGGGGCGGGTCCCTCCGTTCCGGCACCACACACCTCGAGGGAGTTCTTCTCATGGAGATCATCGGTCTCATCATCTTCGGCGCTGTGATCGGCGCCCTCGCGCGGCTGGTGATGCCGGGCAGGCAGGGTATTTCGGTCATCGCGACGGTCATCCTGGGCGTGCTGGGCGCGCTGGGCGGCTACTACATCGCGGGCCTGCTGGGGGTGGCCTCGACGAGCGGCGTCGACTGGATCCGCTGGATCATCAGCATCCTGGTGGCGGCCGTGCTGATCAGCATCTACATCGGCGTCACGGGTCGGCGCAGCGTCGGCCGGCGCTGACCGCGTCGCGGCTGGGCGGCGCGGATGGCGCGGCCCGGTGACGGCCGCGCCACGTCCCGTCGTGATGGGGGTCTTGGGTCGCCCGAGGCCCCCATCGGCGTGTCCCGCCCACCGGTCCGCTCGTGATCAGTATCGACGGGTACGGGTCCGGTGTGCGTATTATGGAAAGGACCACTGAGGTGCCCGGTCGGCCGTAGGCAACGGACCACGTGGATGTGACCCACGCGGGGCGCGGGGAGATGCGCCCGGCGAACCTGTGAAGAACTCCGATCGGCTCCTGCTCATGCAGCCACGACGCGTGGCGCGGTGTGTTCGGCGCGCGCGATTCGTCCGCACCGAGTGCCCGCCGCCGCGCGGCGGCCCGATCGAGAGACGAGCACGACCTTGACCATGATGACCATCCGGCCTGCCTCCACAGACGTGGAGCACGACCTTCCCACCATCGACGCCGGCGACGACCCGCACGTCGCGCCCGAGACCACGTTCGCCGACTTCGGCGTGCACACCGACATCGTCGCGGCGCTGGCCGACTCCGGGATCGTGACCCCCTTCCCCATCCAGGCGATGACGCTGCCGGTCGCGCTCGGCGGCCACGACATCATCGGGCAGGCCAAGACGGGCACGGGCAAGACGCTCGGTTTCGGCGTGCCGCTGCTGGATAAAGTGGTCGCCCCCAGCGACCCGGAGCACGCGGATCTGGACTACCCGGGCCGACCCCAGGCCCTCGTGGTCGTTCCGACCCGCGAGCTCGCCGTCCAAGTGGCGGGCGACCTGAGCACCGCCGCGCGTGGCCGCGGCATCCGCATCGAGTGCATCTACGGCGGTCGGGCCTTCGAGCCGCAGATCGCCGCGCTGAAGCGGGGCGTCGAGGTGGTCGTCGGTACGCCGGGTCGTCTGCTCGACCTGGTCCAGCAGCGCCACCTCAACCTGCACTCCGTCCAGACCGTCGTACTTGACGAGGCCGACGAGATGCTGGACCTCGGCTTCCTGCCCGACGTGGAGCGGCTGCTCGCCCAGACGCCGACCTCGCGCCAGACCATGCTCTTCTCGGCCACGATGCCGGGAGCCGTCGTCGCGCTGGCGCGGCGATACATGACTCAGCCGACCCACATCCGTGCGATGGCGGCCGGCGACGAGGGGAGCACGGTCGCGGCGATCGAGCAGTTCATCTACCGCGCGCACGCGATGGACAAGGTGGAGATGCTCGCCCGCATCCTGCAGGCGAAGGGCCGAGGCCTGACGATCGTTTTCGCGCGCACGAAGCGGACCGCGGCCAAGGTGGCCGACGACCTCACCGATCGCGGGTTCGCCGCGGCTTCGCTGCACGGCGACCTCGGGCAGGGCGCGCGCGAGCAGGCGATGCGAGCCTTCCGGAAGGGCAAGGTCGACGTGCTGGTCGCCACCGACGTGGCCGCGCGCGGTATCGACGTGGACAACGTCACCCACGTGGTCAACTACCAGTGCCCGGAGGACGAGAAGACCTACCTGCACCGCACGGGCCGGACCGGGCGCGCGGGCCAGACAGGCGTGGCGATCACCCTTGTGGACTGGGACGACATCCCCCGCTGGGGCCTGATCAACAAGGGGCTGGACCTCGGCATCCCGGAGCCGATCGAGACCTACTCCAGCAGCGACCACCTCTTCACCGACCTTGACATCGACCCGTCCGTGACGGGGCGGCTGCCGCGCAGCCAGCGGGTCCGCGCAGGCCTGGAGGCAGAGGAGATCGAGGACCTCGGGGAGACCGGGGGCAAGGCGCGCGTCGGTCGACCGGCCGGCGGTCGACCGAGCGCTCGTTCCTCCGGCGGCCGGGGCGGTCGCGGACGCCGCACCGACGAGGCGAGCAGCGGCGTCGCCGCCGGGCGGACCTCCGGCGGGCGCTCCGGCGACACCGCGGGCGAGGGTTCGCCCGGTTCCGGTGCGCGCCGTCGTCGGCGTCGCACGCGGGGCGGCGGCCAGTCCGCGGCCAGCGCCTGACGCGCCGACCCGGGACTACCCCTCGTCGTCCTCCCCCGGCAGTCCCGCCCAGGAGCTGCGCTCGGGGGTGAACGCCTGCCCGGCCGGGCAGTGGGCGCGCACGTCGCACCAGCCGCAGAGCATCGAGGGCCGGGGCGCGAAGTCCGGCGCGCCGGGCCCCTGCGCGGCGAAGGCCGCGTCGGCCCGCCGCAGGTCGGCAGCGATCGACTCGGCCTCGGCGAGCTTGCGGGCCTGCGACTCCTCGCTGTGCTCCCAGCGCGCGACGGTGCCCGTCGGGACGTGGTGCAGCTCCACCTTCTGGCACGGGCGGCGGAACACCCGGGCCACCCCGAGGGAGTACAGCCCGAGCGCCAGCGACGTCCGCGCATCGTCGTCGGTCGGCTCCGTGCGTCCCGTCTTGTAATCCACGACCACGAGCTCGCCGTCCCGGTCGTCCAGCCGGTCGATCCGCCCGGAGAACGCCAGCGTCTGGGTCCGGAAGGACACCGTCCGTTCGATGGCGCGCGGCTGCGCGTCGCGGTCGATGCGCTGCAGGTAGGCGAGCACCTGCCAACGGGTCCGCTCCCGCCAGCGCGCGGCCTGCGCGTCGTCGCGGAAACCGACGGGCACCCAATGGCCGTCGAGAATCTCCTCCACGGCGTCGGGAGTCCGGGACGGCTGCGGGAGATCCCAGAAGTCACGGAGCACCAGATGGGTGACCGTTCCGATCGTGGTGTGCGCCCGAGGCGCCCTCGGGGTGGGTTGCGGACGGTCGAGGTATCGCATTCGATACATCAACGGGCAGTCGAGCCAGGCGAGCAGGCGGCTGGGGCTAGCCACATACAGCCGGCCCACGGGAAGGTCGAACGATTCCTGCCCCACCGCCCGGCCGCCCGTCGAGACGGCTCCCCCTCCGTCCACCTGGCCGCCCGTCGGGCTGCCTCCTCCGGCGCCCGCCCGGACACCCGCAGCGGCGAGAGATGGCGCGGCGTCCTGGCTCATGGGCATAGGGCTCATAGGCATAGAAGGCTCAGGGCGTGAGGACGGCGGTGGCGTGCGGGTGAGACAGCAGCTCCTCGAAGGTCAGCGCGTCCGTCGTCCGATCGCCGAGCCGCTGGACCTTGCCGGTGCCGTGGTAGTCGCTGGAACCCATGACCAGCAGGCCGAGCGCGCGGGCGATGTCCAGCGCGCGATAGACACCCTCCCCTGAGTGCTCCGGGTGGTGGGCCTCGACGCCGACCAGACCGGCCTCCGTCATCTCCTCGATGAGGCTCTCGTCCAGGTGCGGCCCGCGCTTCCAGGCGAACGGGTGGGCCAGCACCGGGATCCCCCCGGCGGCCAGCACGATCCCCACCGCCTCCACGGCGTCGGGAGCGTAATGCGCCGCGTAGTACGGAGAGCCCGTAAACAGGTAGGTCCGGAAGGCCTCGTCGCGGTCCTTCACGACGCCTCGATCCACCAGGGCGTCGGCGATGTGCGGTCGCCCGATCGTCGCGCCCTCCTCCGCGTGTGCCAGCACGTCCTCGTACGAGATGTCCACGTCCCGCGCGAGCGCCGCCACGATCCGTTCCGCGCGCCGTTCCCGGCTTTCTCGGGTGCGCCGCATCTCGCGCAGCAGCGTCGCGTCGTGCGGATCCGGCAGGTACGCCAGCAGGTGCACCGACGGCTGCCCGTCGGCTGTTTCGGTGTGGCAGGACACCTCGATCCCGCGCACCAGCGTGATCCCCAGCGCCGCGGCCTCGGCCGCCGCCTCCTCCCACCCCTCCGACGTGTCGTGGTCGGTGATCGCCAGGACGGTCAACCCGGCGCGGGAAGCCTCCCCCACCAGGCCCGTGGGGGTATCCGAGCCGTCGCTCGCGGTCGAGTGGGCGTGAAGGTCGATGCGCACGCTGGACAGACTACGTCGCGGCACCGACAGGCCAGCGGAATCAGCGAGGTGATGCCGGACGCCTCGTGCTCGGACGGGCGCGGACGGGCGCGGACGGCTGCAAGTGACGCGCGAGCGCAGATTCCAGAGAGCCCGAGGGGCGCCCCGTACGCTGTCCCCATCATGACCATCGCCGTGAACATGCTGTGGGTGCTCTTCTTCGTGCTCGTCGGCGGCGTCTTCGCCGCGACGGAGATGGCCCTGGTCTCGCTGCGTGAGGGCCAGATCCGCCGCATGGAGCGGAGCACGGGACGCGCCCGCAAGGTGGCCGCCCTCGCCCGGGATTCCACCGTCTTCCTGTCCGCCGTGCAGATCGGGGTGACGTTCGCGGGGTTCTTCTCCTCGGCGTTCGGCGCCTCGACCATCGCCCCGGAGATCACGCCGATCCTGATCCACTGGGGGGTCCCCGAGACGCTGGCCTCCTCGATCGCCCTGGTGGTCCTGACCCTCGTCGTGTCCTACCTGTCGCTGGTGCTCGGGGAGCTCGTTCCCAAGCGCATCGCGATCCAGCGGCCGGAGTCGGTGTCGACCATCACGGGGCCGCCGCTGGCGAAGTTCGCGACCATGATGCGCCCGGTGATCTGGCTCCTGGGCGCCTCCAGCGACGCGCTGCTGCGCCTGCTGCGCGTCGACCCCGACGACGACGGTGAGGCCATGACGGACGAGGAAGTCCGCGACCTGGTCAGTACGCACGAGGGCTTCGCCCCCGCCGAGCGTGAGCTGCTGGCCGACGTGATGGCCTCCGCCGACCGACTCGTCCAGGAGGTCATGCGGCACCGCGGCGCGATGGTCGCACTCCCGGTCGATCTCACGCTGGCGCAAGCGGCGCGCGCTGTCCGCGACGAGCCGCACTCCCGGTACCCGGTCTACGGCGAGGGCATCGACGACATCCTGGGGTTCGTGCACGTGCGCGATCTGCTCCAGGGCCGCGACGACCTCGGCGACGACGCGCCATTGGCGGCCCACGTGCGTGAGGTGCTGCTGCTGCCCGGCACGTCGATGCTGCGGCCGGCGATGCAGCAGATGCGCATCCACGGGCATCACCTCGCGGTCGTGGTCGACGAGTACGGCGGCACCGACGGCCTGGTCACGCTGGAGGATCTCCTCGAGGAGCTGGTCGGCGAGATCTGGGACGAGTACGACAAGCCGCACGTCCCCGACATGCGCCTGCACGAGACGCGCGAGTTCGACGGCGCCACCAACCTGGAGGACTTCGCCGAGCGGACGGGCGTGCTCCTGCCGGACGGCCCGTACGAGACGATCGCCGGGTGGCTGCTGGCCCAGCTCGGACGGCTGGCCACCGTCGGCGACACGGTCGAGGTGCCCCCCGACCGCACCGCGGACCCCGACGACGACCCGGGCGCCGACGGGGCCTCCCCGGTCCGTTACGAGCTCGAGGTCGTCGGCGTCGAGCGTGCCCGGATCACGACCGTACGCCTGCACAAGACGACCGCGCCGGACGGTACGACCGAGCTGGCAGCAGACCCAACGGCCATCCCAGCGAGCAGCCCTCCGACCAGCCTCCCGACCGAC
>JBDIAS010000082.1:0-14186 GCA_039812465.1 Austwickia sp.
GAACTTCCTGCGCCGCTCAGACATGAACACATCCTCTCAGAAAGAAACCTGTGTCCAACATCCTTGATACACCTCAGGGGCGCGGACGGGGACGGGGGGCCGCGTGTCGTCCGGGGACGGTGGCGGTCGAGGCCTACAGTCGCCTTGTGGCGCGCAGAACGTCGTTCCACCGCGCGCGCTCGGTCCTGGCTGCCGAGGTCGCGGCCATCCGGCGGCGGGATCCGGACTTCGACGCCGGCGACATGGCTCGTGGTGATGATCCTGTACCGGACGCGCCCGGCCGCGTCCTCGAAGTTGGTGATGAGGATCCTCAAGGAGGCGTTCCTGCGCATCGACGACTCCACGTCCGCGCTGATGCTCATCGCCCTGCTGGCCGGGCTGCTGTCCCTCGCGTTCGGGCTGCCGACCCGGGTGGACGACGACCTCGCTCGGCTTCGCCTTCATCGCCGAGTCGATCCGCTCCGCGGCGGACATCGTCGACGACCAGTCGCTGCTGCTGGCCTGGCCCTGGGCGCTGGTCATCGCCTGCGCGAGTTGGGTGCTTGCCACGTTCGCCGGACCCTTCGAGGCCACCCGGATGCTGGAGATCCTGCTGAACGAGTGGCTACCGGCCATGGTCGACGGCGTGCCCCGCAGCGAGGTGATCGAGGAACTCGCGCCGCCCGGCGCGCGCTGGTGGGTCGCCCTCGGGCCGCTCCCGATCATCGCGGGCATCTGGGCGGCGTACGAGGGCTGGCGCTCGGGCGGCCTGCGGCGCATCCGGAACCTCACCGAGGAACCGGCCACTCCCCCGCTCGGCACGGAGTAACGCCACCTCGTCCGAGGGTCAGGGCCAGGTGCCCCCCCCGCGATGCCCCGGACGCCCCATCGAGAGGGGGGACGCCCGCCCTTCCCGCGACGCGACGCGGACGGTTAGAGTGAGGCGTCCCGCCCACCGGCTGAGGGGGCACCATGCGGCAGACCGAGCAGATCGCGCAACTGCAGGCCGACGTCCTGAAGACGGTCGGCAACCCTCCCCTCACCGCCCCCACGCGCCAGGCGCTGGACGCCGCGCTCGCGGCGCTGGCGTCCGACCCCGATCTGACCGCCGCGATGCGGCGCTACCGCGACGCCCTCGCCGCGGCCGTCGCCGAGGCCGGCGGGACGCTCGAGGACGCCCTGACCGCGGCCACGGGGGCGCCGGTCGCGTTCCTTCGTCCGATCCTGGACGCCGCCCGCTCGCCCATCGCCGCGGCGCGCCTCGCCCAGGTCGATCTCGACGGCGGCTTCACGCTGGGCCCGGCCGGGGTGAGCCTGACCGCCCCGATCGCCACCGTGCGCCCCGACCCGGCGGCGGCGGCCGACGCCGCCCGCGCCGCCCTCGCACACCTGCCGATCAGCGGCTTCGGCACCTCGCTCGACCTCGGCCCGGTGCAGGTGTCCGGCGCCGGGTACCTGGACCCGTCGCGCCGCGCCGCCGGCGCGCTGCTGAGCGCCGAGCTCGGGTTCGCCCGCGCCGACCTCGCGCTGCTGCTGGACGCCGCCGACGACGTGGCGGTCCTGGGCCTGCTCCGTGCCGCCTTCCGGCCCACCGGCATCCAGCTCGGCCTCGGTTTCTCATTGGACGCCGTCGGTGGGCTCGTCGGGGTCAACCGCACCGTCGACGGGGACGCGATGCGGCGGCGGATCGCCGACGGCTCAGCCCTGGACGCCCTCTTCGGCGGCGGCGGCAGCTCCGCCGACCAGATCCGGCGCACCTTGAACGCCCTCGGTGACCTCTTCCCGCCGCGCCCCGGCACCCACGTCGTCGGGCCCACCCTGCGGCTGGGCTGGATGACGATCCAGGACGGCTCGCTCGCCCGGCTGGAGATCGGGGTCATCCTCGTGCTCCCCGCCGGCCGGGTCCTGCTGCCCGGGCGCGTCATCATCGAGGTGCCCGGGCCGGCCGTTCCCCTCGTGCACCTGAGGCTGGACGTCCTGGGCGAGGTCGACGTCCCCGGCCAGCGCCTCGCCCTGGACGCCGCCCTGGTCGACTCCCAGGTGATGGGCACGCTGACGGTCAGCGGGACCGCGGCGGTGCGCCTCGCCTGGGGGGACCAGCCGGTACTGCTGGCCACCATCGGCGGCTTCTACCCCGGCTTCCGCCCCGACCCCGTCGCGATCCCGCCGCAACGCCGGATCGGC
This sequence comes from Austwickia sp., assembly GCA_039812465.1. Lineage (GTDB taxonomy): Bacteria > Actinomycetota > Actinomycetes > Actinomycetales > Dermatophilaceae > Austwickia. The sequence continues at coordinate 2,164 of JBDIAS010000082.1, forward strand.
ATCGCCCTGGCCAACCCGATCCCCGTGGGCCTGCGGATCACCCTCGAGGGTTACGTCGCCACCGCCGCGGGCACCCTGCAGGCCGGGGCGCGGGCGTCCGTCGCCTTCGAGGTGCTCGGCACCGGCATCAGCGGCTCGGCCGGCTTCGACGCGATCGTGCAGCTGTCCCCGCTGTGGTTCGAGGCGCGCGTGTTCGGCAGCGTCGCCCTGCGCGCCCTGGGCCGGCGGCTGCTGGCCGTGGAGCTCAGCGGCACGCTCACGGGCCCCGGTCCGATGGTGCTGCACGCGCGAGCGACCGGCGAGATCCTCGGGTTCGACGTCGGCGGCAGCAAGTCCTTCACCCTCTCGGGTGCGCCCGGGGCCGATCGCGCCCCGTTCGACGGCCTGCGGTCGGTGGTCGGCCGCGTCCTGCGGGACGGCGCCCACGTCACCTCCGAGGACGGCGGCGACCCGGACGTCGTCCTGGCGCCGCGTCCGCCCGCCGACGGCGTCCCCCTGCTGTCGCCCAGCGCGACGCTCGTGTGGTCGCAGGAGACCTTCCCCCTCGACGGCCCCTTCACGAAGGCCGACGGCCGCACACTGCGCCTCCCCTCGGCCGTTCGCGTGGACGGCCCTGGCATGACGCACACCGTCACCCGCCGCCTCACCGCCGCCGCGTACACCACGATCAAGCCCGCGGATGCCCTGAACGTCCCGCCCTTCGAGGAGCGCCGCGCCGGCTGGTGGCTGGCCCGCGCGAGCACGACGGCCCCGCCCCGCCCGGTGGACGCCAGCCATCGCACCGTGCGCCTGCCGGTCGTCGATCCGCCGTCGCGGATCTGGCGGCTCTTCGCCGGAGCCGCGGCGTCCGCGGAGCTCGCCACCGCGGTCCGGGCCCTCGATCGGGGCGCCGCCCTGGCGGAGGGGGTCGGGCCGGCGGTGGGCGTCCAGCCCGAGCCGTGGGCGGTGGTCGGCGCGGGCGACGTGGTCCACCGGGAGTTCTCGGCGGCCGCCGCCCACGCCCACGCCTCCGTCGGCTCGGCGGGCACGGTCGCCCTGCCCGAGGCGGCGTCCGCGGCGGTGATGCTGCCGTGAGGCTCGACTTCGGCGGTCACGCCCGCGCGACGCCCCTGCCCCTGCCCTCGCAGACGCCCGCGGGCGACCGGCTGCGCGTGCCCCTGACGCTGACGGCGACGATCACCGAGTTCACGGTCACGGGGGCGGGCGTCGTCTCGTCGTCGCAGACGACGGAGCCGGTCACACGCGACGTCGACCTCTACGGCCCCCGCGACGTCGTCCGGCTGGCCCCGGGCGCGATCGTCCGCTCCTCGCCGCCGGACGGGGCGGGCGACGTGGACGGCGAGTTCTGCGTTTTCGTCGAGTTCGGAGCAGCCGACCTGCCCTGGCGGTACTCGCCGCGCGGACCGCAGGGCGACCGTGCCGTGCCCTGGCTCGCGCTGGTGGCGGGCGTTGAGGGGCAGGAGCTCGGGCTCGACCCCGACGGCACCGCGTGGATGAGCGCCGGCCTGACCACCTCGCTGGACCCTGCCTGCGCGGCCGCGTGGGCGCACACCCAGGGCGCTCCCCCGACTCTGTCGCGCCTGCTCTGCCCGCGCCGCCTCGATCCCGGGCGGCGATGCCTCGCGGCCGTGGTGAGCCTCTTGGACGACCGCGGCGAGCCGCGCTGGCGCCCGGGTCGCCCGGTGCGTGGCTTGCCCGTCCACCACCAGTTCCGGTTCACCACCAACGACGCCGGCACCTTCGAGGACCTGGTGGCGGCGCTCGACCCCACGCCCGCTCCCGTGGGGCTCGGCGAGGCCGTGCTGCACGCCGACGGGCTGGGCGCGCCGGCCACCGCCGCCATGTTCGGCGCCCTGGCGCCGGTGGCCGCCCCGCCGCCCGCCCCCTTGGATCCGGCGACCGTCACCGAGGTCGCCGGCCTGCTCGAGCCGATTCCCGAGCCGGTCCCCGGCGAGCCGGCTCCGCAGCCCGTGCTCGGGGCGCCCCGGTACTCACTGCCGTTCCGGTGGGACGCGTCGGCGCCGTGGGTGTCCGAGGTGGACGCCGACCCCCGGCACCGCGCCGCCGCCGGCATCGGCGCCCGCGTCGCGGTCGACTGGCAGGAGCGCATCATGACCGCCGCCGCGTCCCGGCTCGGTCAGACCCACCACGCCGCCGGGTTGCTGCGGCACCTCACCGCCGGGGTGGCGTTCGCCTCGCGCGCCGATGCGCACCGGCCGACCGACCCCGCGGGGCTGGTGGCGTTCTTCGGGCCGGCGCTCGGCACTATCACGTCAGCGACCGGCGGTACCGCGCTCACGCACGTGTGTCCGCCGGGACGGCCGCTTCCGCCGGCGCTCCTCTCCAGCGCCGCCGCCCACCTGCTGCGGGCGAGCGGGCCCACCGCCAAGACGAGCGCCGAACCGGACGCCGTCGCGACGCCGGGCACCGTGGTCGCCGAGGCCCTCCACTGCCCCGACCCGCCGAGCAACCCGGTCCACTCCGTCGACCCCATCGCCGGGGAGTTCGACCTGGAACGGGCCCTCGCGCTGCTCCGAGACGCCGGCCTCGACGTCGAGCCGGAGGATCTTCGGGGCCTGCTCGGCAGGCGCCCGCGCCAGCCGCGCGAGGAACCCGAGGAGCCCTGCGGGGAGCCCGGCGAGGGCTGGGTCGGTGAGGCAGCCGGCGCCCTCACCGAGGCGTTCCGTCCCGACGACGTCCCGGTGCGCCGGGTGGTGGATCGCATCCAGGGGCTGCACGAGCCGTACGACGTGCCCCTCGAGGTGCGACCCGACCTCGACCTGCCGGTGTGGGACTGGCTGCGCCGGCGGACTCCCGAGTGGCTCCTTCCGCGCGCCGGCCTGATTCCGCGTGACGGGATCGTGGCGCTGCGGACCAACCGCGCCTTCATCGCCGCGTGCCTTCTCGGGGCCTCCCGCCAGGCGGTCGGCGAGCTGCGGTGGCGGGGCGTCCCGGTCGCGGCGGGGGCGATGCCGATGCGCACGTTCTGGCAGCACGTCGCGTCGCCCGAGAACCCCCCGCCCATGGTGGACCTCGTGCAACCCAGCTCCTGGCCGGCGGTCCCGCTGGACGCCCTGCCCGGCGCGCGCGGCGCCGGCGACGAGTTGGTCATCGCGATCCGCAGCGACCTCGTGCGGCGCTACCCCGACACCGTCATCTACCTCGCGCCGCCGACGGTCATCGACGGCATCGAGACCGCGGACACGTCGCGTCGCATCGCGCCCGCGTTCGCCGGCCGGATCGAGCCCAACGTCTGGTTCTTCGGCTTCCCCGTCGCGCCGTCCCGGCTCGCGGAGCTGATGCTCGTGCTGGAGGAGCCGGACCGCGGCCCCCGGTTCCACCCGCCGTCGGGCGCGCAGGCCGGCGCCTACACCGTGACCCGACCCGACTACGCCACGGATGGGACGTCGCAGCCCTTGGCCAGGTCGGGCCTCGCCGACGGCGGGCGTTACGCGGAGGCGGCGTACGCCAACCCGATCCGCGCGATCTGCGACGGACAGCTCCTGCTCTCGGAGGACGATCGATGACCGTGGCCGCGCTCGTTCCCGTCCGCCTCGAGACCCGCTTCCTGGCTCCCGGCGTCGACGCCGCGACCCCCGAGGCTCCGCCCGGGAACGGACCCGACACGTGGCGGCTGCGCCTGCGCATCGTGCCGGACACGATCTCGATCGACCGGCACGACCCCGCCGTGTCGCCGCCGGAGCGCCTCGCTCTCGCGTCGTTCTGGCGCGCGATGGCGACCGACCCCGATCCGGGCGACCCGGCGAGCTCGGCGCGGGCTGCCGCCGCGGAAGACGGCTGGCCGGACGCCCTGTCCCGGCTCGCCGCCTCGGTCGGTGCCGGTCGCGCGGCCTGGTTGGTCCGGTCCGTGCCGGCGAGGCGGACCGAGAACGGCGTGGAGGTGGGCGACCCGGCGCCCGGCACGACGCCGCGCGGGGGCGCGTCCGTCGTCGGGGCCTTCCCCGCGGCGGTCGACGTCTGGGCGGTGTGGCGGGACGCCGCGGGCGTCCTCGGGCCACCCGAGGTCCTGACGACCCTTCATCCCGACCGGACGGCGCTCGAGACGGCCACCGCCGGCGTCCCGCCCTGGCTCGAGGAGTGGGCGCAGGCCGAGGCGTCCGGCATGGCCGTGGAGGTCACCCTGCCGCGGGAGCCGGACGCCCTCGCGGTGCTCGGCGTGTCCGGCCTGGTCGACGAGTCCCGGGCGGACGCCCTCCCCGCCCTGGTCGCCGCGCACGCCGCCGCCGGCACGCTGTCCCTCAGCGGCCCGGGCGAGGCGACGAGCATCGTGCACGGCGCCCCCGTCCTGCCCACCGGACGCGACGCGGCGGACTGGTTCGCCTGGCCTCCCGACCCCGCGTCCCCGCTGGTCGTCCGCACGCTGGACGCGCTGCTCGGCGCAGAGGCCGCCGCCGCTCTCGGCCCGGTCCGGACGTCGGGGGACGACACGATGGACGCCGACCTGGTGCGCCTGGCCTTCCCGGCCTTGTGGGGGTACGCCCTCGGCGGCGCGCTGGGGCTGGTGGAGCCCCGGCGGCTCTCGGAGGTGTGGCGGTGGGCCGGGGAGTGGTTCCGGCCGCAGGGCGTCTACGCGACGGTCGTGGTCGACGGCACCGCCTACGGCGTCCTGCCGGTGGTGGACGCCGCCCGGCTGGCCGCGGCCGGCGCCGGCCCCGCAGTGAGCCCGGTGGCACCCCTGCTCGAGACGCTGGGCCGCGCGGTTACGGCGTGGGCGCGTGCCGCGGAGGCCGATCCGGGGGCCGGAGGCGGCGGCGTCCGCGACGTCGTGCGGACGCTGCGCCGCGGCCCGGTGACCGGCGACTTCGCCAGCGCCCGCCTGCAGCCAGTGGACCTCGTGGCGGCCGTCGCCGGGGTCCCCGTCGAGGACGAGAGGCTGCGGTGGGAGGAGCAGAACCTCCTGAGCCTCGACGTGATCAACGCCCTGGACTGGCGGCGGTACTGGGGCGACGGCGCCCGCGCGCATCGCCTGCCCCTGCCGCTGATCGTCCCCCGCCCCGGCCCGCGCGACGAGGACCCGCGGGCGGCGGTGGAGGCCGAGGCCACCGAGCTCGAGCGGTGGCGCGAGGACTGGCTGTTCGAGGAGGTGGACCTGGGCCTCGGGTCGGTCCGGGCCATCCACGCCCACCGGGAGATCGCCACCAGCTCGTTCCACGTCGACCGGCGCCACCCGACCACGCTGCTCGGCCGGCTGTACCAACGGTCGATGAGCGTCGCCGGGGCGGTGCTCGACCTGGTGCGGCAGGAGTCCGGTCCTGGCCTGGACCCGGTCTGGGGACCCGAGCCGGCCCCGCACCTGCTCGAGCGCCTGCTGCTGCGGGGCGACTCGACGCAGGCGCGCCACCACCTCAACGCGCTGGCCCACGTGCTGCGCGACACGGGCGACGGCACGTGGGCGGCCCTCATCGACCGTACCCTCGTGGAGGAGCTGATGTGGCTCGCCCTCGCGGGCTTCGAGCTGCCCCTCGACCTGCCTCGTCGCTGCCTCGACGACGCGGCACTGAACCGCGCCGCCCACCGCGCGTTCCGGGCGGTCCTCGAGACGGCCGCCAGCCGGTGGGACCCCTGGTGGGACGCCGTCGGCGCCGCCCACGTCCGAGACGTGCAGGAGGCCTCCCCCGGCCCGCCGGTCGCCGGGGTGTACGGCTGGGTGGACGACCCGTGGCGCGGGCGTCCGGGGCCGGGTCCGGGCGGCCTGCTGCTCGCGCCGTCGCTGGCCCAGGCGGCGACCGCGGCGGCGCTGCGGGACCGGGCCGTCCACGACCGCGACGGTCGGTGGCGCATGCAGTGGGACTCGGCCACGATCGGCCCCGCGCGGGCGCTGCTCGCCGACATCGCGGACGGCTGGCATCCCGCCGAGGCGGTGGGGCGCCTCGTGGAGCGTCGCGTGGTCGAGGAGGCCGCCGGCCTGGGCGTCACGGTGGGCTCGGACGACCTCGTCCCGCTGCGTGAGCGCTACCCGCTGCGGACGGGGCAGGGCCACTTCGGGTGCTGCCACGGCCTGCGCGTCCTGGCCGACGGTGCCGCCGGGCTCGAGATCGGACCTCCCGGCGCGTTGCCCGCCGCGATCGCCGTCGTGGAGCAGGTGGTCGCCTGCGCGGCCGACCTGCTGCTGGCCGAGGCCGTGCACGGCGTCCTGGCCGGACGCCCCGAGCGCGCTGCCGTGGCCACCGAGCTGTTGGCAGGCCAGCTGCCGCCGGGGCCGCTCGACGTGCTCGACGCCGACCACCGCGGCCGCGCCGTGCACACCCTCGTCCTGGGCGCCCTTCCCCGCACCGACCCGCCGGCCGGCAGCACCGGCGCGGTCGCGGCCGCGGCGTCCTTCGACGCCGCCGTCGCCTTGGTCTCCGGCGCACCCTGGGCGGTCACGCTCCCCGGCGCCGCCGGGCCGGTCACCGTCCCGCTGGCCGCCCTCGGCCTGCGGCCGATCCACGCGGCGCTCCTCGATGACGACGCGCTCGCCCGCCTCGCCGCGCTGTGGTCGGCCAGCCGGGGCACCCCGGTGGAGGTCGGGGGCGCCACACCCCCAGCCGGCGCCGCCGCGGCGCGGACGCTGCTGGGCGCGTTCGCCGGCCGAGCGCCGGACCCTGCGGAGCTCAGTCCGCCCGGATCGGCCTCGCCGGACGGCGCCGAGCCCCCGGGGGTGGTCGCGGCCAGGTCCGCCGCCGTCGACGGCTGGCGCGCCCGCATCGACCGGCTCGCCGAGGACGCCCACGCCCTCGCCGCCCGGCTGGATGAGCACGTGGGGGCGGCCCGCCTGGCCTGGGGGGTCGACCTCGAGCGGGAGCGCGCGGAGCGGGACGGCGAGGAGCCGCCGCAGGACGTCCCGTCGGGACCATCCCGCGAGGAACTCGCCGCCGACGTCCTCGCGCTCGCCGCATGGGGGGTGTCCCCGGACGCCGACGTCGTCGACCTGTTCTCCTCGGAGCGCGAGCGCGGCGACGTGGGCCTGGCCGGGACCCTTGCCCTGCTGGAGCGGGGGGCGCGGGCGCTGTCCGCGCGCGCCGCCGGGGCCCGCGCCCGTGGTGCGAGTGCGGCGGCGCTCGGCGAGCTGGGGGCCGGTCGGCCGCTCCCCGTGGGCACGCCCGCACCTTTGACCCTGCTGGGCGAGGAACTGCAGCCGGCCGACGCGACCCCGACGCTCACCGCGTGGCTGCCGACGGTCGCGGCCGTGTGCCCCGCCGTGGCCGCGCTGCCCGGCGTCCTCGCGCTGCCGGGCGTCTCGTGCGCGGCGGTCGACGCCGCGGACCCGTGGCGCCTCGGCCCCCTCGGCGTCGCGACGCCCACGCCGGGCGCGCTGCCGCCGCCCGACCCGCGGCTCACCGTCGTGGTCGGCTCCGACGCCGCGGACGCGGAGTTCGTGGTGATCGACGCGTTCGCCGAGCAGGTTCCCGACGCCGAACCGGACCTCGGCGTCGCGTTCGACGCGGCCACCCCGTCCGCGGCGCCGCCGCAGGCGATCCTGCTGGTGCCGTCCGTGTCGACGGACGATGCCGTCACCGCGGGCGAGTTGCCGGACGCCGTCCTGCTGGCCCGCGCGCTGGCCCGGGCGAGGATGGCAGGCACCGACACCCTCCGGGACGCGGGGCTCGGCCCGCTGGCGGCGTCCTGCCTGCTGCCGCAGGACGGCGACACGGGCTGCCCCCTCGACGACCCGACGACGCTGCCTCGCTTCGACCACCCGGCAGCCCTCGTGCCGCTGGCCACCCACGAGGACACGGCGGACGTCGTCGGCGCCACCACCGCGGACGCCGCCTGGATGCTGGGCCTCCAGTGGCGCCTCGGCGAGCACGCCGGGGAGGACGCCGCGAGCCCGCTACAGGTGGATCTCGAGACCGACTCTTCGCCGGTCGGGGAGCCGCTGCTGCGCGTCCGGCCCGCCGAGGCGGTGGCCGAGGACGTCGGTTGGCGCGCCGACGAGTTGTTCCACACCGCCCGTTGGCCCGACCAGCCGGTCGCTGGCGTGGAACCCGGGGCGGCGATCGTGGACCGCCACGACGCCGGGCCGCTGGACTGGTGGGCGCTACGCCGGGACAGCCCGCTCCCGCCAGGCGGCGTCCGGGGTGCGCAGACCCACGTCCCCGGCCGGCTGCGGTGGCCGGGGCAGCCCCGCCGCCGCTACTGGCAGGTGGACGACGCCGCGCTCGACCCCGTCGGTCGCGGCCCCGACCGCGCGCACCCCGCGACGCTGCACCTCGTGGACGTCGTCCCACGGCTGGGCGACGACTGGTACCGGGTCCCCGTGGCGGCGAGGGCGGGCGACTTCCTGCGCCTCGCGTCCGCGACGTTCACGGACGCCGCGGGCGGCCGCTGGTCGCTGCGCGCGGATCCCGGCTGGTCGCTGTTCGCGGTCGCCGGCGCGGACGCCCCGGACAGCCTCGGCCACGCGCTTCCGGCGCTCATCGGGGGCGGGGCCGCGCTGGAGGGCCAACCGACCGAGGAGGTGGCGCTGGCCGTGGACGAGGACGAGAACCTGCTGTGGGCGGCCGTGCTGCGCCGCGACGGGACCGTCCCGGGCGCAGCGCCCGGGAGCGTGCCGTCGCTGGTGGAGGTGCGGCCACGCCTGGGCGCGCTGGGGGACGCTCCGCTCGAGGTCGACTGGCGATTGGGTGGGACGCCTCCCGCCGACCGGATCCCCTACCTGTACGGGAACCTGGTCGCGGCGGGCGCGTTCGGCCACGGCGAGGACGTGTTCGTGCAGGCCCGGATGCGGGATCCACAGTCCGGCGAACTGGTCGACCTGCCACTCGTGGCGGCGTTCGTCTCGGGCGAGGCGGTCGTCCCGACCGAGGGCCCGCACGTGCTGCGGCCCCTGGCGGTGCCGGCGTCCGGCGTGCGCGTCGCCCGCCGCACCGTCCTGGCCCGGGACACCGCCGGCAACCCGGTGGTGTGGCAACGCACGGAGCGGCGTCCCCTCGACGTGGCGGTGGACGTCGACATGCCGTGGGACGTGCTGACCGCCCGGCCGCCCGAGTAGCCCCCCAGCCCGTTCGGGCGACGACACGAGGTGCCGCACACGCGGCGAGAAAGGAGCCACCATGCGACTGTTCGCGGACGAGTTCAGCGGCTTTCCCGCAGGAGTCACCGACTTCGGGACCCTGCTGCAGACCACGACCCAGCCTGATCTGGCGGAGCTGGAGTCGGTGCTCGACATCGTGTCGTTCCAGCTGACGAACCCGACGCCGACGCCGTTCGTGTCCCTGATCGCGGTGGGTCACTCCGACCGCCAGGACCGATCGGACTTCAGCTGCGACCAGCGTCGTAGCAGCGAGATCGAGGCGTCGACGGCCCGGGCGGTGTCCGCGTGGGAGTGGATCAAGGCCCGGGTGACCGAGAAGGCGGCTGAGCAGGGCGTCGACGCCGGAGAGTGGTGGGAGACGTCGCCGTTCGTGACGTGGGGGCTCGTCTTCGCGGCCACCGGCATGCTGAAGCACCCGCAGCCGGCCGACGAGCAGCAGCGGCTCGAGAACCGGCGCGTCACCGTGCTGGTGAGCATCTTCAACGAGGTCTGAGATCCGCCACGGCCTGGTTGGGTGACGCTCAGCCGGCAGCGGCCTCGTCCAGGAGGGCGAGACCGAGCGAGTCCACGGAACGGGTGGAAGCGCCGAGCACGACGACGGCCACACCGGCGTCCCGGCGGAGCCCGAGCCAACTGCGGAAGCCGCCGGTGCCCCCGTTGTGCCACGTCAGGACGCCGCGGGCGCGCCGGTCGGTCACGATCCAGCCGGCGCCGATGCGGACGGCCGGGCCTGCGAAGTCGGCCACCGGGTCGAGGGCGGCCATCCCGGGCGCAGTGCTGTTCAGCAGGGCCTTGGCGAACGTGGCCATGGCCTCGATGGACGCCCGTACTCCTCCCGCGGGACCGACGGCGTCCGAGGCCCAGGGCGACACCTCACGTTGCCGCCGGTGTCCGTGCACGGACGTTGGCAGGAGGTCGGCGGCGCTTCGCGGGACGTAGAACGGCGAAAGCCCCAGCGGTTCGGCGAGGCGGACGCGAACCAGCTCGGCGTAGCTGCACCGCGCGGCGGCGGCCAGTGCGCGACCCAGCAGCTGGAAGCCGGCGTTCGAGTAGCGCGCCCTCCCGGGCTTCTTCAGCTGGGCGGCGCGAGCGTCGGCGTAGAACTCGGAGAGCGGCTGGTCGTAGGGGTCGGCGCCCTGGCGGTAGTACGCGAGGGTGCGGCGGATGACCTGCCCACCGATGGTCCGGGGCAGCCCGGAGCGGTCTGACGCCAAGGCGGTGAGCGTGATTCCGGCAGCGGGGCTGTCGGCGAGCGGGAGCAGTTCACCCAGGGTGGTCTCCGGACGCACCTCGCCGCAATGGTGCGCGTCGGCGTAGAGCAGCCCCGTGACGCCCTTGCTGATCGATCCGATCTCGAAGTCATCGGACGGCCTGCAGTCGTGAACGTCGATGCGGATGTCGACCGGGGTGACCACCGCCGTAGCGCCGGGCATGCCGCGAGTCTGCTTGGAGATCCGCTCAGACATCTCGATGGCCGCCACCGCGTCAGCGTATGCCACTGCTGAGCCGGTGCTTCATGGCCAACAGGCGTCGCCGACCAGCCGAGACCCTGGCCGCCTCAGGCCTCGCCCTGATCATCCATGGGGACGCGTCGAAGACCGACCACGTGCGCACCGAGATCGTGCATGCCACCGGACACCTGAACGTGGCAGCATTCACCGCCGATCTGACCCTGACGTCACAAGCGCGGACCTTCTCAGACGCGGTGAAGGAGGAGCACGGCCACCTCGAGTGCTCATCAAGAACGGCGGCGGGCGGGTTCGCAAGCGCCCAGGTGGGCGGCCCATTCTCGACGACAACACAGAGCTGGAGCACCACTACAGCCTGACCAGGTCCACGAATGTCACGGTCAACCGCCAAACCCGGATCGACCATGACCGGTCTGGGCAGATTGTCGGCCCAGCACCCTCTTGCGCCTTGTCGGTGCATTCCTGTGGAAGCCCATGATGTGGCCGCTCAACAAAGCCGCCGCTACCAGCATCTATTTGGCAACGTCGGATGACAGTAGAGGGCGTCGCGGGACACCTGTTTCCCGGGCCGCCGGCCAGCGAAGCCGGGCAGTTGCCGGAACGCGTCGCGGAGCACCCGAATGTGGTCGGCGGCGGTGTTCGAACCCGCGTTCCCGGGCCGCAGCAGCAGGGCGAGGGGTTCGCCCGTGCCCGCGGTGCCGTGGTCGACGAACGCGCACACCGGGTGGAAGCCGTAGCCCTTCTTGAACGTCGGCCGCGCGTTCTCCTTGTCACTGTGCGCGCTGACCAAGGTGGCGTCCACGTCGATGACCAGCGGTTCCCCGACGCTGACATCGTGGTCGGGGGCGTGCTCGCCGGCCAGCCGCCACACCCGCGCCCTGGCTTCAGCGCGGGCGGTGTTGATCGCCGTCAACGCGTGCGGGGCGTCGGCGGCGAGGGTGCCGATCAGCCTCGAGATCGTCGGGTCGGAGGCCACCGGCCCGTACACGCCGGGCTCGCCACGCAGCAGCGCAGCATCAGCCAGACAGTCCCCACCCAGGGCCAGTGTGATCGCCAGATCGCACACGATCTTGCCCGGATCGTGGATCGCGAACGGTTTGCGCCACCGCGCCAGGGCGCGGGACAAGCCCACTGCGAGCCCGCTCACCACCGCGGTGCGGGTCAGCAGCATCCCGCCGGCTTGGCCAACCACCCGGGTGCCGCGGGTGTCATGGTGAGGCTGGGGATACACGGCGGTACGCTTCACGTTGAAAGTGCTTCCTGCTCCGGGCCGAATGTGATCTAGACACTCGCATTATCCCAAGCCGGAAGCACTTTCCCCGTTCAAACCACCGCGACACACCCCACCCTCATGAAAGCCCGAGGGTAGGGCGACACGCTGGGGTGGTCGGATTCCTGTCCTTCCCCTCAGGAGTAGCCATGGCCGAGCGTGTCCATGTCCGGGAGATCAGCAACGTCGAGGGCAACCGCCTGTTGCAGATCGTGCGTCGTAGTTCGGGGTCGGTGGTGACGTGGCG